>CAZQIP010000246.1:0-13349 GCA_964593655.1 uncultured bacterium
AAGATTTTTTTCGCAGAAAAAAATCGTACTGACAACTGTCAACGATTAAAAAAGAATGGAAAATGAAACGCAATCCACAGCGCGACAGAACCAAAACGTCACCCGTGCAGCGGGCGTTGTTAGCATCGCTGTGATGGTATCTCGGATATTAGGTCTCGCCCGCGAAACAGCGATCGGTTACTACTTCTCTTCAAAAGTCAGTGCGGACGCTTTTTACCTCGCCTTCCGTATACCGAACTTTCTGCGTGATATGTTCGGTGAAGGTATCTTGAGCAAGGCATTTATTACAACATTCCTCGCGACAGAAGCCGAAGACGGCGAAGAGGCGGCATGGAGTCTTGCGAATCGCATCTTTAACCTGACACTCCTTGTCTTAATCGGGATCACAGTCCTCGGTTTCGTTTTCGCGCCAGTTATAGTTGATGTGTTGGCACGAGACAATTTTGATAATAGTTTAGACACTGCCGAACACTTCGGGTTTGACAGCAAAATTGAGTTGGCAATCTATCTCACGCAGTTGATGTTTCCGTATCTATTGTTTGTATCGTTCGCAGCAATTGCGATGGGATTGTTGAATAGTAAGGGACGGTTCGGCATTCCTGCGTGTGCCTCCGCCTTCTTTAATCTGAGTTCTCTCGCTATCGGAATAGGCGGCTACTATGTGTGTCCACTGTTAGATATTCACCCTGTAACGGGCATGGCTTTCGGTGTAATTGTTGGTGGTATCCTTCAATTCTTAATTCAAGTCCCGTCTATGTCCCGCGTCGGATTTCGATATCGGCCGATGCTCAGCCTTCGGGATCCGAGAGTGCTTCAAGTCCTTCATCTCATAGGACCCGCTGTGTTAGGGGTCGCAGCGGTGCAGGTGAATCTACTGACGAATACTTTCTTTATCACTTCAGATTCTGCTTGGTTGACGTGGATTACGAGGGCCTATCGCGTGATGCATCTCCCTATCGGAATATTCGGCGTAGCGATTTCAACAGTGGCACTCCCGCAACTCGCGAGGCTCGCAACGGCAGGAGAGACGGAGCACTTTCGCAATGCCCTCTCTTATGCGCTGCGATTGATGCTTATCCTGACAATCCCCGCTGCGATCGGATTGATGATGTTATCGGAACCGATCTGTCGTTTGCTTTACGAATGGGGTAAAACTGTCGAAGAAGACACAATCGGAACAGCGGGGATCCTATTTATCTATGCGTTTGGGCTGTGTGGGTTTTCCGCACTAAAGATCGTTACAGATGGGTTTTACGCCTACAAAGACATCCGCGCCCCCGTTATCGTTAGTATCTGTGCCGTTACACTCAACGTCTGCCTCAACTATCTCTTTATCTTTCGCGGATTCTTCTTGGACCCGCGCGCCGTGGTATTCTCAACAGTTTTGACCGTAACGCTAAATTGTGCTATCCTATTGTTATTGCTCCATCGAAAAGTCGGAGGATTAGGGTTACGATCGCTCGTTCCGTTGACGCTTAAAATCTTGGCCGCTTCAGTAGTGATGGGGTTCATTTGCTGGTTGACAAACGGAGTCATCGAAAGCGACTGGCTCGGCACGAAGGGCATCATCCCACGCACTATCGGTGTGTTCATACCCATCGGATTGGGGCTCATTGCACTCGCCGGGATGTATAAGTTTTTAAAGGTCTCCGAATTTGACGACATTTTAAATATATTCAAACAGCGATTTGGAAAGTGAAGTTACCTACTGTTTACTTGAATGACGCTAAACCTAACCGAAAATCAATGATATTGACAAAAAAAGATTATAACGAGGTTCCATAATTAAAAAATGCTAACGAAACGAATCATTCCGTGTTTAGATGTGCGCGCCGGAAAAGTCACGAAAGGCATCGCTTTTCAGGGCAATGTTGATGTCGGCGACCCGGTTGAGATGGCGCGTTTTTATTATGAAGGCGGTGCCGATGAACTCGTCTTTTACGACATCACGGCAAGCAATGAACGCCGTGATATAATGATTGATGTCGTCTCGGCTGTCGCTGCCGAAATCTTTATCCCTTTTTCTGTCGGTGGCGGGTTGCGGACGCTTGAGGATATGCGACGCGCCCTACTTGCAGGTGCAGAGAAGGTGAGTATAGATTCCGGTGCCGTGCGGAACCCTGAACTCATCGCGGAAGGCGCGCGTGCGTTTGGCAGCCAGTGTGTTGTGCTGAGTATGCAGGTAAAGCGCGTCCCGAAAAGCGAGCAGATTCCAAGCGGTTATGAAATTTACATAGATGGCGGCAGAAAACCGATCGGTTGGGATGCACTGGAATGGTCAGCACGCGGTGTTGACTTGGGAGCCGGTGAGATTGTCGTCAATAGCATTGATGCAGACGGTACGAAAGCCGGATATGAACTTGAATTGACGGGTGCTATCGCTGATCTCGTGCCGGTGCCTGTGATTGCCTCTGGCGGTGCGGGTAACCCGCAGCACTTGCGCGATGTCTTTGTCGAAAGCAACGCCGATGCCGCGATTGTTGCGTCCATTACACACTACGGCGAATTCACGATTGAAAGCATCAAAACCTATCTAACGGATGAAGGCGTAAGCGTCCGAGATACATGGTAGTATTAAAATGGAGGAGAAATGCAGCCTAAATTACCTGATTCAAGAAATGAAAACATTTTAATCCACGTCAACGGTGAACTCCTACCCCGCGAAGACGCGAAGATTTCCGTCTTTGATAGTCTTGTTCAAGGTGGCGACGGCGTATGGGAAGGTTTGCGTGTCTATAACGGAAAAATCTTTGCATTGGATGCACATCTTGATCGACTCATAGATTCCGCACACGCCATGGCGTTTGCAGCTATTCCGACGCGCGAAGAAATTAAAAAAGCAATCTTTGAGACACTTGCTGCCAACGGCATGCGGGACGGTGTTCACATCCGTCTAACGCTCAGTCGCGGGAAAAAAGTTACCTCCAGTATGGACGCACGCGTCAATCAGTACGGGACGACCTTAATTGTCCTCGCAGAGTGGAAACCGCCCATCTACGCCAAAAGCGGCATCCGTTTAATCACCTCAGCGATCCGTCGGAATCCGCCGCAGTGTGTTGACTCTAAGATCCACCACAACAACCTGATTAACAATATTCTCGCCAAAATTGAAGCAAACGTTGCTGGCGTGGACGATGCGATTATGCTCGATATCCACGGGTACGTCTCAGAGACGAACGCCACGAATATGTTTGCTATCAAACGCGGGCATGTGCTGACACCGCATGCTGATAGCTGCCTCCCCGGCATTACACGCGGTATGGTCATCCGAATTGCGCGCGAGGCGGGTATTCCACTGACAGAGCGGAATGTCTCACTCGTTGAGATCTATACCGCGGATGAAGTCTTCACGACAGGGACCGTCGGTGAGTTGAGTCCTGTCTTAGAGGTTGATGGCAGAAAGATTGGAGACGAAGGTATCGGTCCTGTGACGACTCGGCTGCAGGAACTTTATGCAGAACGTACCGCCAGCGAAGGTGAACCGTTGCCATAGGTGCAGTTTAGCAATTTAAGGTCGTCCGTTGTTTGAAATCGGCAAAAAGTGCATCCAAGAATGCTTATAATTCAGTTATACCAAGAATGCTTATAATTCAGTTACACAACGGAGGAAAACCAGTGATAGATCTGAATAACGTCCTGAATAATCCAGCATCCTTAGAAGTACATGCACATTGGGACCCAATTGCCGATGCAACTTACAACCTGCACAAAGAACCAGAAAACATTGAACTCTTTGATCTTTCACCAAACCAACCCACCAGAGAATATAAGGGAGACGCTTTCAACGTCTTTCTCCCCGGGTCAACTGTAGCAGTAGGAGATGTGTGGGAACTGGGTCTGGATGGCGTTATTCCGTTCCTATCCCAATTTCACCCGGGTGCTACAGGCAAGTTGCGTCACGGACAGAAAGGAGCCTTTGCCTGCTTACGCGCGCTCTCGATAGATTATGCAGACATCTCGTTCCGAATTCATGCGGAGTTTACTTTGGCGACTCGTCCCAACCCAGACTGGAAACCGGGAAGTGATAGGAGGAGGCAGGTAGATTTAGCCCGCTTTATCCCATCGCAATACGCCGGACGCTTGCTAATCAACCTGAAGACAGGCGTTATTTGCGACTTTTCGCTCGCGCTTCCGCGACGCAATAGTAATGTGGACATCAACGACTTTGGGTATGCTGATATGGTTTTCGTGCCGCGCATGGAGCTCCTTGCTACCTCGACAAAAGCACGGGAAAACATTGCGTGGGAGAGTGCTATCACATCCGAAGAAGCACGTAAAAGATTGGCGTTGAAGTTCTACAAGTTCGCTGAAATTAACTGGCTACCGCTTGAGACGGCAGTCGCAGAATCTGAAGAGACGCAACGTCCGATCCATGCAATTCTTACCTGGGGGCCATTAGACGATGAATCTTGCTGAGCGAACGGTAAAAACTTGAGAGCGGGTCCGCTCTCGAATTCGGAAGTTATAAAAACACTCAACGAGAATTTTGTAAATACCTGCGTGCTCCTCCGCGATTTGTCAGAACTGATAGAGGGTTCAGACACAGAACGCGTCAGTCTCTTCGCTAAAACGCTCAAAGACAATTATATCTACCCAGTGGATATTCAGGTGCTGAGTCCTGAAGCCGAGATGATTATACACCAACCAGACAGCAAATTGCCAGACAGCAAATTGCGCGATGATCGGGTTCAAAGATATCTAATGCTGTTAACGGCCGCTGCTAACGGTGAGGTTATAGATTTTTCCAGCGAAAGCGAAGAATCAATGCCAGAATTGGACCTGAGTCTGCGTAAAGAGTTGATAGAGGTTTTGAACGTTTTCCGTGGACCCGGAGACGGCTATCAGGATTATACGACTGTTGAGATTGATGCCACACCGTTTGAACAGGGTGGCGTGCTTATCATTGATATACAGGTCGGTGAAGGAGAAGCGACGGGTTCGTTTGACCTATTTGCGGGTGACACTGAACTGCCGACTGAAGGGTTTCCAGATGAAGCACTCGCCTCGGAGTGGGATATTTTACCCGGCGACACAGGACAAATCCGGCACCCATTCACATACGGGCAGCGGTTTAAATTAGGCGCGACGGGTAATTGGTTCTGTGAGAACGGAAGTACGAATGCATTTCTCGCTCGCGTTTCTGTCGTTCCTACGGAAACAACGGAGGCAGAAGCATCCTCATAGCGAAGTGGAGACGTAAATTGGATTGAATGTAGATGAAACCCAATATCCCACTAAACCCTTAAGTCAAATTCACGTCAAATAGGCAATCGGTTTCTTTAGAAAGGTTTCGCTCGTGCATAGCTCCAAAGGTTATCAAATGGAGAAGACTATGCGACATCCGTATCGTTTCTGTTTTCTTGCAACCGTTTTCCTGGGCGTCTTGACTTCTCTCAATATCGGTCATGCGAACGATCTGACTGACGCAGAGAAGGTAGAATTTTTCAATTCTCAAGTAAAGCCTATTCTCCAACAGAACTGTTTCCAATGCCACGGCAGCGGTGATGTAGTGGAGGGCGGACTCCAATTGACGAGTCGGGAAAAGATTCTCGAAGGCGGGAATTATGGACCGGTGGTGTCACTGGAAAATCCTGCCGACAGTTTCCTGCTTGAGATGATCGGTTACGCTCAAGAGACAGCACAGATGCCACCGGACGGTAGGTTGGATGATGCCGATCTTGAGATTTTGGCGAAATGGATCAACTTAGGACTCCCCTATCCTATTCAAGATATCGACGTTCAACCGATTCCTAAAATAACATCAGATTATTGGGCATACCGTCCGCTAAAACGACCACAGGTGCCGTCAGTGAATGCATCGGAGTGGGTCAATAACCCGATTGACGCATTTATTCTCGCCAAACTGGAGGCACACGGTTTACCCCCCGCTGCACCCGCCAGCAAACTGACACTCATCCGTCGTGTATACTACGACCTCACAGGATTACCACCTTCACCAGAGGCGGTGGAAGCGTTCTTAAACAACACAGCCCCCGATGCTTACGAAAAACGCATTGATAAACTCTTGAAGTCCCCACGGTATGGTGAAAAGTGGGGACGGCACTGGCTCGACCTTGTCCGTTATGCAGAGACCAACGGCTATGAGAACGATTCAGACAAGCCGTACATGTGGCGCTACCGCGATTACGTCATTAACGCTTTTAATCGAGACAAACCGTATGACGAATTCATCAAGGAGCAGCTGGCAGGCGATGAACTGGATACCGTGACGACTGAGACCGTCATTGCGACCGGCTATCACAAACTCGGTGTTTGGGACACTGGGCCTGCCGATCGGAAACTCGCACGCTACGACTATCTTGATGATATTGTTTCAACAACAGGGCAGGTGATGCTCGGTATGACCGTCGGCTGCGCTCGGTGCCACGACCATAAAATCGACCCGATTTCGACGCGGGATTACTATAGCTTCCTCGCGTTTTTTCACGACATTACCCCGAACAACCATGGTCCCCTTGCTGACATTGGCACGCCGGAGCAGCAGGCAGTGCGAGATAAAGGGCTCGCTGAAAAACGGCTCGCCGAACAAGCAGCAGAAGATAAACTTTTTGAGATACAAGAAATCATCAAAATCGAACTCGCTCAACATATTGCAGAGGCAATATTTCCGGATCTGCCAACGTCCCCGATGCGTGAACTTACATATCGCTCCTATCGTGACACCTTTGAGCAGTTTCCTACTGATTTTAATTCCCTTGAACCTACTGCCGAAGGTAGACTGTTTAGCAACCTATTCTCTCTTGCGCCTGCCAGCCGAAAGCAGAACATCGGCTTGGTTTTTGAAGGAAGGTTACAGGTGCCAGAAGATGCGACTTATACGTTCCATATTAATCTGCAGGGCGCGTGTAGATTGGTTCTCAAGGGTTATCAAGTCGCCGAATTGATCGGTGAACGAGATGTAGAAATTGCACTCACGTCCGGTGATGTACCGATTCGTCTTGAATACTTCAACAAAGAAGTAGATAAACCCCAGCTGGAAGTTTCGTGGTCTGGGCCGAACTTTGAAAAACAATCCCTTTCAACAAATGCTACAGTCAATTTCGATGCGTTGCTCAAAACACACGCAGAACTTATTGAAACGAACGAATCGCTAAAGGCGTTAGTGGATCAACAGAAGGAACTAAAAAAACAGCGAGATCAGCGGCGGCGACAGCGCGTGCCTTACGAACATCAGGCTTTAGCGGTTTCAGAGCACAAGCAACCCCCGACCCATATCCTTCGACGCGGCAACCCACATCTCGTCGGACGCGAGGTTAAACCGGCATTTCCTGAAGTGCTGAATCCGTCTGCTGTGGATGTGCCACCCGTTCCAGAAGACGCAAAATCGTCTGGGAAACGGCGTATCTTCGCGGAGTGGGTTGCAAGTGCTGAGAATCCACTGACAGCACGCGTAATGGTCAATCGCATCTGGCAGCACCACTTCGGACGCGGGATTGTCCGATCAACCAACGATTTCGGACAACTCGGCACACCACCGACGCATCCCGAACTCCTCGACTGGCTCGCGTCTGAATTCATTGCATCGGGGTGGCGATTAAAAGCGATGCACAAGCTGATAATGACCTCGAATGCGTATCGGATGTCGGCACAGAGCGATCCGCGATGCATTCAACAGGATGCAAATAATGATCTCTTTTGGCGATTTGACATGCGCCGCTTGACTGCAGAAGAGATTCGGGATACAGTACTCTGGATCACTGGGAAACTGAACCTCAAAATGGGTGGTCCCAGTGTTTTTCCTGAACTACCGGAAGGGGTATTAGCAACATCCTCAAGACCGGGGAGTGTATGGGGGAAATCAACACCGGAGGAAGCGAACCGACGTAGCGTTTATGTGAAGGTCAAACGCTCGTTGCTTGTCCCGATTTTGAACCAATACGATCAAGCGAACACCGATTCGACATGTCCAGTTCGGTTTTCGACAACAGTGCCGACCCAATCGTTGACCATGCTCAACGGGAAATTTATCAACGACCAAGCCCTCGCTTTCGCCAACAGAATGCGGTGGGAAGGTGGTGTGACGGTTGAGGATCGTGTGCGATTTGGACTTCGACTTGTACTGTGTCGTGAACCGGAGCCGTCTGAAGTGCAACAAGCGTTGACGTTCATGCAGGAACTTCAGCAGCACGAAGGGGTGAGTTCAGAGGTTGCGTTGGACCGATTTGGGTTACTGGTGTTGAATCTAAATGAATTTATCTTTTTGGATTGATACGGTATATTTTTGGCTTCTACGAAACAGAGAGGCTAACATTGGAGATGACATGATGAACAGTCAATCTAAGGCGAAGCGAGATATGAAATCGACAGGTGATTTCTGTGGTCAAACCCGTCGCGAATTTATCGGCAACATCGCAGGGGGTTTCGCATCACTTGCGCTGACGGGCCTTCTTTCCGCTGACGGTTTTCTCGATTCACAAGCCGTTGCGGCAGACGGCGTAACGCCTTATCTGAATCCGCTTGAGCCGAAGCCGACGCATTTCACGCCGAAGGCAAAACGCGTGATTTTTTTATTCATGTATGGCGGTCCGAGCCATGTGGATACCTTCGACTACAAACCGATGCTGTACAAGCTTAACGATAAGACTGTTGAAGTCAAAACAAAAGGACGTGGTGGTGAGAGATCAAAGGGACGTATCGTCAGTCCGAAGTGGGAGTTCAAACAGTATGGCGAATCGGGGCAGTGGGTCTCAGGACTGTTTCCACACCTCGCAACCTGTGTTGACGACATCGCTTTTATTAAGTCAATGACTGCAGACTCACCACTGCACGGTTCAGCGATGTTGATGATGAACGCAGGGCGTATACTCAGTGGGCATCCGTCACTCGGATCTTGGGTGAATTACGGGCTCGGCAGTGAGAACGAAAACCTCCCCGGATACGTTGTGATGCTCGACCGGACAGGCGGTCCCATCAGCGGCGCGAAAAACTGGAGTAGCGGGTACATGCCCGCCGTTTATCAAGGCACAGTTTTCCGTTCAGAGGGCCCACCGATTCTCAATTTGGCACCTACAAACGACATGAGCCAAAGCCAACAGCGCAGGTTACTTGATCATCTACGTCAATTTAATACAACGCATCTCTCTAAACGCACCGACAACACTGATCTTGCAGCTCGGATTTCGAGCTATGAGCTGGCATACAAGATGCAGGCGACTGCACCTGAAGCAGTAGATTTGGGGAGCGAGCCTGAGCACATTAAAATGCTTTATGGGGTCAACGAAAAGGAGACGGAGGAGTTTGGCACGAAATGCCTTTTGGCGAGACGGTTGGTTGAACGCGGTGTACGCTTCATTCAACTCTACTCCGGTGGTGCACATGGTGACGATAATTGGGACGCGCACAACGATATTGAGAGGAACCACAACAAGCACGCTAAAGCGACTGATAAACCGATTGCAGGATTGCTTAAAGACCTCAAACAACGTGGGTTACTTGACGAGACGCTCGTTGTCTGGGGCGGTGAATTTGGTCGCCAACCGACAGCGGAGTACGCCAAAGGCACCGGTCGGGACCACAACTCTTACGGTTTCACGATGTGGATAGCGGGTGGTGGGATCAAAGGCGGAATCAGTGTCGGGGAGACCGATGAACTCGGTAGCGCGGCGGCCACAGATCCATTTCATGTCAGGCACCTACACGCGACAATCCTCCATCAACTCGGCATCGACCCGAACCGACTCACTTATTTCCACAGCGGGTTAGATCAGAAACTTGTAGGTGTCGAGGGTGCGGAACCAATTTGGCAGGTGATGAGTTGAAACTGGACATGAGTGGAATTAGGAAACAGATCCACCAGCAGATTCACAAGGTTCGGCGAGAGGTTCTGATCCAATAGAAGTTTCATTTGTGTAAACAACCGTCTGTGATTTTTCCCAGTCGGCGGCGTATGCAAAACAGGCGCGAATGTCCGTTTCAGTTAAATAGGGGAAATCATCAAGAATTTCCGCCACTGTCATACCGGATGCAAGATATTCAAAGATATCGTAAATGGTAATCCGCATACCCCGAATACATGGTTGTCCGCTGCGTTTGCCCGGTTCAACAGTAATAATACTTGTATAGTCGTTCATTTCTGGGACCTCGGTCACAAGATTATTGGATTTCAATTCTAAATGTTGATCGTCCTATGTTAGGTTCATTTAAAAATTGTAGCTGTGGAGCGGAATTTGAGAGAATCTTTCGTCTCAATTTCAGTGATGACTTTCCTCACATCGGACTCTGCTAAAATTTTTAACTCCCAGAGTGCTCGCAGGATTTCATCCAGATTGGTGCAACGAATCCGGTATGTTTGGCAATGGTGCATCACGCGTCGTTCATTGCTTGCAAAAAGTGCAGCGAGCCGTTTACATATCGCCATAGACTCACGTTCACCTGCACCCAGCGTATGTGGCAGAGACAACATGAATTCTTCGTCTACAGTTACCGGATGGTGCGTCCGAAGTCGCCCTTTTGCTTGTAATTCCACGAGGGCATTGGCAAAAGGAAATCCCTTTGAGACACCTATAGTAATTTCGTTTTCTACAGCAGTGGCAATGTTAAGCACATCTTGATCAAAAACAGTGAACAACAGTGGCAAACGTTGAATTTTGGCGAAAATTGAGAGGATGTCGGTATCAATAAAGACCAAGTTTGCTATGCCTCTGTTTTATCCTTTTCTCTGTGAAGACTTTTGATGCGCGATACACCCGCCTTCAATTCCGCTACCGACCCAACCTCAACGATTTTCAAGATGCCTCTCGCTTTTAACACCTCTTCAAACTCAAAACGGTGCATTCCAGCTAGCTCCGAGGCTCTCCCGAGTGTTATTTCTCCTGCTTGATAGAGTTGGATTGAAGCATTAAGACGAGACTTCTTTTTATTTTCGACAAGTCTTTCAAGAGCATCAACCATTAAGGTGTGGGAATCAGGATAAAGTCCAGCACAAATCAGAGCCTCAATCTCTTTTTCAAGTGCAGGCGAGTGAATTTCAATCTGTAACATGAATATAATCTCCTTAAATTCACATAAAAGTCAGATTTCGCAAGGAGCCCTCTGTCTTCGGCCGGGTGCAGGCATACGGAGATAGAGAATCTCCCTGGACTTCGATTATAGGATAACATATTTTATTTAGTTTGTTCAAACCAATTTCTTACGTCCTTCTATCGTTTGTTTGTTAGAATTGCGTCATATTTTTCCATGAGGGCACCCTTACTTAAATTTCAAGGCGGACAAAGGCGAGGTATGCCCCGGATGTCAGGACTACCCAAAATAGTGCTAATAATAGTAAATCCGTCGCCGCGGTGTTAAAATCTCGGTTGAGACTGAGTGTGTCTTTAAATTTAGGGATCGCCTCTGGACTGACAGGTTTCTGTGACATACCCTCCTGAATCCCAACAACATGAAGACTTTCTGGATCTGCCCTATCCGTATCAACAACAAATTCTCGGTATTCACGGGCGTAACGCTGTACATTCTCAATAAATTGTAGATGCCGTTCAAACCCTGTCCCAGCAAAAGATTCAAAGAGGCGTTGCGTAATCGCTGTCGGTGAAATACGGGTTATCGCACGCGCCCGTTTCCCCTGTTCAAGCTGTTGTTTCAAGTATGCCTCATTGAAACGTTCATATTCCTCTGCTTCTGTGGTAACATATTCGCCCCGTACATGCACTGACGGCGGAGTCTGTGAATCTCCGTATTTATCCCGATATGCCGCACGCGCCTCATCTGCAAGCCGCATGCGCTGGGTCCAAAATTTCTCATAAGCTATCGGGACCGACGTTCGGCTGCCGATAGATGCCAACGTATTCGGCATAAACACCACAAAACTCACCCAGATTAACAGCAGAACGACAAGGCTGACACCACTCTCTCGTGCCGCGGCTGAGACGAGAAGCCCCAAAGCGATAAAGAGACACGTATAGAGGATAACGATACCGTACAAGATGCCTAAACGTCCCCATGCCTCGGCATTGAGCTGCACTGCGTCTGAGGTAGAAATCAGGATCAGATTCATCAGCACCGCAATCGCGAATGGAATGTTAATGCTAATGAACGCGCCTAAGAACTTCCCTATTAGCACGGTGTGCCGTGGGATAGCGTTTGCCAATGTCAATCGCAGTGTGCCGCGTTCCAGTTCGCCGGAAATCGAATCGAAAGTGAACAAAAGTGCAATAAAACTCAGCACATAACCGACAATGAACGCCCAATCCAGTGTTGTGAAATCGGGACGGATATTGCGGAGATTTGGTGTTTCTTGTGGGTAAAACATCCGCCAGACAGGGGGCATGTTAGCGATCCTGCGACCAAAGTTCGCGCCGCTGGCGCGTGTGGGTAGGAACGCCTCATCACCTTCTGCACAGAAACGGAGCGGTGAGGGGAATTTGTGAAGGTCCCCAGGTCCCCCTGTCGCGAGGCTATATAAGTTGGTGCTACGTGATGCTAACGTCTTTACAGCACCGGCAGCGGCGTTGTGATATGCCTGTGTCCGTGCTGGATGTTCGCGCAGATACAGTACCGCATTGGTCAGCATCAATGCCAATAGCAGCACTGTTGCTAATGCGAAACGGAGGCTATTCAGATTGTCGTAGAGTTCACGCTTTGCGATATGCCACATAAGTAACCAGTAACCAGTTAACAGTTTTCAGTTTTCAGCCTCCGCAGTAAAGAGGTTAGCATCTTCCTCACCTCAATTATTGTGTCCATTAACCCAGCAAACAGATCTGTATCAAGGTACTTGAGGTCGCGAGCAAGGAGAATGAGATATTCTGTTTCATTCGCTGAACCCATTGCTATGTGAAGGAAACGCGCAAAGTCAGCAGAGCTGCCCCTGCCACAGCCTTCAGCGATATTTGTTGGAATCGATGCACATGCACGACGGATTTGGTTTGTCAGCCCATACATCTCTTCGCGAGGAAATCGAGATGTCAACTCATACATCCTCAAAGTTAAATCATGAGATTTTTGCCAAACTTGCAACTTCTTAAAATCCTGCATCTCTTCTCCTATGGTAGGTTTTAGAATCATCTATACATTAATCAGTAAAAAGAGGAGTATTAACTGAAAACTGAAAACTGAAAACTGAAAACTGGAAACTACTTCACACTTCACTTTTGATAAAAACCAGCAATATCACTGTAAAGAGAATAACATTCATTGTAAGCAACAGAAGCATGTCCGGGAGTGCTCGTTTTGCATTGATACCGGTATCGCTTCTGTAAAAGGAAAACTGAGGGAGTGCATCCCAATCAGCTGTGCCTTTGTCGGCAGCGAACCACTGTCGCGATTCAAATATCTTTTTGTCATAGAAATAGTCAACCACTGAGCGTCGGTAACGTTGAACAGTGCTGAAA
>CAZQIP010000247.1:0-22082 GCA_964593655.1 uncultured bacterium
GTATAATTATACTATTTTTTGGTGCGGATGTCAAGTTTTTTTGGTGGGTAAGTCAGGGTCATTTATGGTAGAATTAAGAGTGCACTCTCAAACAATTCTTAATGCTCTCATCGTCCTTTTGCTGAGTCATCCGCTGAAAGAAAGAAGAAAGAAGGTCTTGAAAAAAGATTGTGGATTTGATAATCTGATGACGCATGAGATGTCCTCCACATGTTGACTCAAAGGTGGTTCTCTGAGTCATCACCTCTTGGACGCACATCCAGGAAGCACGAGCGAACTATGAAGTGCGGGAAACTCAGCAAGAATTCGATATTGAGGAGTCATGATCATGAATAAAACGATTTCATTAGATGACCTGCCGCGTCAGGTTGAAAACTTACTACGGGCAACGTGGGAAGCGCATGAAAGCCTCGTACTCGAGCATAACGGGAAGCCTGTAGCCGCGATCGTTCCAATGGATGAGTATCGCAAATTACATCCAGATGAGGACGAAAACGCCTTCGCTTATGAACTACCAGTGCACATCCTTGAAGCGTATCACGGTTTATTGGATAAGAAATTTTCTACTGGGCTGACGAAAGAAGAAGAAATGAGGTTGTCGAAATTAGATCAGCAGTTAAATGATGCAGAAGCAACACAGCCACTTATACAATCCATGCAGAAACGCGCTACCGCACGAGACGAAAACTGGATGCAGAGATTTGAAGAAGTCATGGCTAAGTTACGCGAGTTGAGGGAAGTGGTGTGAACGACAAAACGGTCCCTCGTATCACACCGTGGAGAGGAATTATTACCCCACACCCGGACATTGCAACACCGAGGCAGACGAAGATAAGGACGCACTATGAAAATGAAATTACGCTTTCCTGAATCCGAAATCGGCTATTGGGCGAACCGCTACACAGAGCGTCAGAGAGAGAAAGACCGCACAAAAGAACAGTATCTGGTTGACCTCAAAAGCAAAGTTCAGGAGCGCGGCTACCTCACGAAAGAAGATTTGCATGATATAGCACGTTGGAAATCACCCCGACGAGCAAATCTTACTTTAGAAAACACCGCCGATTTCATAAAAGATATTACAAAAAGTGCTTTCACAGCCACAGATGACTGGGCAAAGTTGCTAATTTTAACCTTGTTGCAGGGCGTGAAAGAGCCAACCGCTTCTGCAATCCTACATCTGTTTGACAAGGGACAATATCCGCTCCTTGATATACACGCGCTTTGGTCTGTCGGTCTGGAGTGGAAAACAAGAACTTCATATCCTTTTTGGTTGGAGTATATTGAGTTTTGTCGTGAAATCGCAAATGGGAATAACGTTTCAATGCGAGAACTTGATAGGGCATTGTGGAAATTTTCATCTGACTATGGTAAAACAAAACGCCCGCGGTAGTATAATACCAATTAAAAGTATCTACTGTTTTTGGTTATGCCCGGTTCGGTTAGGAAACCGGATCTACCGGGCTTGGGTAAATGGTGCGGTTAATGGGATATAAACATTTAGAAACAAATGGTATGAGGATCAAACCTCCCGGGTTACACAACCCATAGTCAGGAACTGGACAAGATCAATAATCCTGAAAATCCTCCAATCCAGTAAATCCTGGTTCTGACAAGTAACACCCCGAATTAACAGAAAACCTCTTTAAAATCCGCGTCATCCGTGTCATCCGCGAAAATCCGCGATTCGGAAGAAAATAAATTTGACTTCCCAAATAAAGTATGTTATCATATATAAAACAAGTTATCATACATAATGTAACAAACATCCTCTGAAAACCACAATCTGTAGACAGTCGAAAATTAACAAACGTTAACCAACAAAATTAGCATTTTATGAACAACCTAAAAACGAACCGCATCCAAAAAACACCACCGAGCCAATCAAACACTACATTCGTGGCACTTCAGAGAGGCACTAACAAAAATTAAAATTACCCAATTGTTCACGAAAATTACGGAACTCCAGAATTCAACAATGCCATCAACCCCTATGATAACTAAGTTTATGCCCTTTACAGAGGCGAAAAAAGAATCATGAACAATTTCGTGAACATTAATGAACACAATGCCAAAGAATTCATCACGCACCGAATCGATGACCGCCGCAAACCCATGTCCCAAGTGGGTTTATCATCCGTTATATCTTGAACACAAAAATTGAACAACTCGCCAATGTTCATGAATGTTCATTAAATTCCGTGCCATGTTCACGAAATGTTCATAATTTACCGCTTAAAAACCCATTGTCTACGACGGTAAAATAAATTAACAAATAGTTAACTTATATCTGTGGAGGAAACGATGCTAAAACGAAAAGACCTCAAATTCAGACTCGCAAATCGACACAAAGAATTCGCTGTCATCCAGTTTGCGCAATTCATGAAACCGACCGATGTCGTCACCGCTGTCACGGAGCACATTGGTTAACATAGATAAAACCAAACCATGTCCAAACGCGCAATCCTCACATACATCATCATCCCCACACTGCTGATTTCTGGGTTAATCATTTTCCTCGTCAACAACCCACGGGAATCCGCAACCGAGCTAATCCTCGCGCAACAACACATTGACTTTGGGATTCTCCCAGAATGGGAAGGTCCCGTCACCCGATCCGTAACCGCACGGAATGTAGGCAAAAACGTCCTCCGCATCCAAAGCGTCCACATAGGTTGTAGTTACGCAAAAATTACGGGACCCGAACAAATCCATCCCGATGAAGCAGCAGCCTTCCACATAGACATCAACCCAGAAATCCTACCGGCGGATCAGACCACAGCAACCGCCACCATTTTCACCGATAGTCCGAAGACCCCAAGCGTCGCTTTAACGATTGTCGCCACCGCCAAACGATTTGCGACACTCAACCCGGATGTCTGCGATTTTGGAAATATTCTCCCAGAAACGACGCATCAGAAGACGCTGAAACTCGCTGTGAACGCGCCACTCAACACAACGCATATCCGTCTCCTACCATCAAACCACCCAAGATTGACATGGGAGATGACACCTGACCCCGACACAGACAACTTTTTTATCACAATTCAACTCGGCCCACGCAAAGACAGGGGACACTTCTCGTCGCTACTCACTCTGGCGTTTCCCAACGAACGGACGTTAGCACTCCCCGTCACTGCTGAAGTCATAGCACCCGTCACGGCACACCCGCAAACCCTCTCCTATGGCGTAGCAGTGTCAGGCACACAACCGTCGTTAGCATTCACGCTCTCCGCTGAAGTTCCATTTGAGGTGCTAAAAGTTGACCCCCCTACCGCTTTGGAGGTTAGTGTTATGGATAACACCGGTAAACAGCACCAGAAACGACTAAAAGTCGTATGGCATGTCCCAAACTCGCCAGCACCTTTGCGTGCGGAAATCCAAATCCTAACCACAGCAGACCGACTACCCATCCGCATCCCCGTCTACGGCTTCATCCAAAAAGATTAAACCTTACGTGAGTTTGAAAATAAAAATTGAAGCGTCCCGTAGGTTGGGTTGAACGGGCATTAGGTAGAACGTCAATAGAAAAGAGGCATATCAAATTCAGTGAGAAACCTGAAGATACCCAAAAACGAGTGAAACCCAACGCTTTGACGCTCACCGCAAAGGTTTTGTTGGGTTTCGCTATATCTCTTTTTATGAACGCTTCATGGCAAGAGGTCATTTCTTGTATAAACACAGGTGATTTTACCGCTCAACCCAACCTACGGAATTGTATTTAGATTTTTAATTATCAAACTCACGTTCTTATATATAACTGACAACTGATAACCATTCCCACTTGACAAAATCGTGTAAATTGTAGTATCATTAACATACAAGCACCCGTAAAAAAGCAGAAGAATCCTTCATGGAAAAACGATACTTCGATTTCAGGGATATTTTCCAAGTCATCCGTTACGGATTCAGTGGACGAAAGATCGCTGTTCATTTCATTGGACTTGTCATCGCGTACCTGATTTATGAACTTTTGGTGTATCTCAGTCTTTTCGTTGAAGGTGGCACCGCTGCGCAGGACTTTTGGAATACGTATGCACTCCTACCTGTACTGCCCTTCAGTAACGCAGAACTTGCACTGATAACTGAGATCGCAATGTGGATAGGAGTGGTGAGTTTCGCGTGTCTCTTCTTCTTGGCAAGCACTGTAGCTTCCAAAATTACCATCGAACAACTCCGCGGGGATTTCTTCTTTTCGGTCGGCGATGCCTTACCTTTTCTCAAAGGGCATTGGAAATCTGTTTTGGGCGCGTTCATCGGGTTACTTCTCATCCAGATATTTCTCGCCCTCATACCGCTTAGCGTTGCCGGACTCGGAAAGTTACCGGTCGTCGGAAAACCGTTTCTCACGCTTGCTTCACTGTTCATGCCGATCGGATTTTTTCTCGGTCTGCTAATCGCATTCATCGCGATCGTTTTCTGTGTTAGCCTACTCTTTGTGCCAGCTGTTGTCGCTGCGACAGGTGCCGATGCGTTTGAAACAATCTATCAGCAGTTTGCCATCGTTTGGAACAAATCGTGGCTCACGGTGTGCTATGAGACGATGTTGTTTCTCATAAAACTCGTCTTTGTACCAATCTGGGCTTTTTTTTGCCTTGCAGGGTTTTCAATCGTGATGTTCCCGGTGTCGCTTCTACACACCGGACAGATGGAGCACATCACGGCGTGTGCAAACCTATGGCTCGGTGGAGCTATCGGAAAATTAGCGATGCTGCCCTACGTTAACAGTTTCGGTGTCTTTAACATCGGTCTCGCTATGAAAGAGACATCTACTTTCATGACAACAGTGACAGCTATTTTTCTCACAATCACGCTGCTAATGGGGATCGGGTTGGTGATCGCGCACCTGTTCTCAATCGCTTCTGCCGGAAACACGGTGGTTTATACGATTTTACGCAAGAAAATTGATGGACACAATTTGTTAGAGCCCTTTAACGAGAACGTAATAGAGACAGATTCGAGTTAAAAAAGCACATAGCCTGAAACGAAGTGGAAGGCGGATTACGGAGAGAGACTTTCAAGTTCCAATGGACATAACCGAACCGCAAGGAAAATTAAAAAAATGTTCCAAAAAGTGATAACAAAAGTCTTCGGTAGTAAAGAAGACCGGGATGTCAAAAAATTTCGTGACATCGTTGAAGCCGTCAACCAGCGTGAAGCGGATGTCAAAAAACTCAGGGATGCCCAACTACAATCCAAAACAACCGAATTTCGCCAAAAATTGGACGCAGGTGCATCGCTTGATGAACTCCTACCCGATGCGTTTGCCGTTGTCCGAGAGGCGGCAGTGCGGACGTTGAAACAGCGCCACTACGATGTCCAAATTATGGGCGGTGTCGCACTCCATCAGGGATGCATCGCCGAGATGCGGACGGGTGAAGGGAAAACGCTCACCTCAACGCTGGCTGTCTACCTCAACGCGCTCACCGGAAAAGGGGTCCATCTCGCCACTGTCAACGACTATCTGGCACGCCGCGATGCAGAGTGGATGGGAAAAATCTATAACTTTCTCGGACTCTCCGTTGGGCTCACACTCAATCTAATACCCTATGAACAGAAAAAACTCGGATACAAGGCAGACATCACCTACGGTGTTCACAGTGAGTTTGGATTCAATTACTTGCACGATAACAGTGCCCTCTCGCTTGACGCGAAGGTACAACGCGGGCATGCCTATGCGATCCTTGATGAAGTCGATAGTATTCTCATTGACGAAGCGCGGACACCGCTCATTATCTCAATCGCCGCCGGTAAACCCGCTGAACTCTATAGGCAAGTCAACAGCGTTGTCACATACCTCAAAGAAGGCGAACATTTCCAGATTGACCAGCAGGGGAAGTCGCGCGGCTCTGTAATGCTCACCGATGAAGGCGTTGAAGAAGTCGAACGCCGCCTCGGTGTCGGCAATCTCTACGAACATACCAATATCGCTATGGTGCATCACGTCAATCAAGCACTCACTGCAAACCACCTCTACAAACGCGATGTCGATTATCTCGTTGAAAACGGCGAAGTCCTCCTCGTCGATGAATTCACCGGACGAAAACAGATCGGGAGACGGCTGAGCGAAGGATTACACCAGGCGATTGAGGCGAAAGAGCGCGTTAAAGTCGTTCAGGAAAACGAAACCAGTGCCAAGATTACCTACCAGAACTACTTCCGTATGTACGATAAACTCGCCGGTATGACGGGTACCGCCGCCACTGAGGCAAACGAATTCGCGCATATCTACGGCTTAGAGGTCGCCGTCATCCCGACCAATGAACCCATGATCCGGATGGACAACCCCGACCAAATTTATGCGACCGAGGACGCGAAATATGAGGCTGTCTTGAACGATATCGTCGAGGAGCACGAAAAAGGGCGACCAATACTCGTCGGTACGGCTTCGATTGAAAGTTCTGAGAAACTCAGTAAGCTGCTTAGAACCAAACATCGAGACATCAAGCACCAGGTTCTGAACGCCAAAGAACACGCACACGAAGCCGATATCATCGCACAAGCAGGTGTCCCCGGAGCCGTAACCATTGCTACGAATATGGCAGGGCGCGGTGTAGACATCCTCCTCGGCGGGAACCCGGAAGGCTTAGCCAAGGAGATGCTCCGCAAGCAGAAAACTAAAGGACCGGAACCCCATCCAGAGTCCGAAGAATTCCAAGCAGCACTCGAAAAAGCGGAAGCGATTTGTAACGAAAATAAAGAGAAGGTCTTAGCCGCTGGCGGACTCCATATCGTCGGCACAGAACGCCACGAGTCGCGGCGTATTGATAACCAGCTCCGCGGACGTTCGGGCAGGCAGGGCGACCCAGGCTCATCTCGGTTCTACCTCTCTCTTGAAGACGAATTGATGCGGAAATTCGGATCCGAACGTTTGCAAGGGTTAATGACACGCGTCGGAATGGACGAAGAAGTACTATTAGAGCACCCGTGGATTACCAAGTCCATTGAAAAAGCGCAGACCCGTGTTGAGCAGATGCACTTTGAAATTCGTAAAAACCTTCTGAAGTTCGACGATGTCATGGATTCACAACGCGACACCATCTATACCTTGCGTGATACCGTCTTGGCATCCGCTACTGATATGTCAATATTGTCTGAGGATGAAGATGTACCAGAAACAGACGCACCGGAATCGACAGAAAACGGAAACGTACCAGAAGAGATCGGACTTGCAGCACTCGCTGAAAAAGAAGGTAAAGCACCTGCTACCCTGAAAACGACAATCTGGCAAATGATTGAGAGAGTTGTTCAAGATGGAGTCGATGACAATCTGCCAGAACGCGGTGGAGACACCCTTGAAAACCCTGATAGATATGAGCAGTGGTTGACAAGTAAGTTTCCGGTCAAACCGATTTGGAATCCGCCATTAGCACAGGCGAGTCTTGACGAGGTCGAGGAACAGACCTTGGCAACATTGCGCGAGGTTTATGAGCAACGCGAAGCCGAATTCGGACCCGAGATGATGCGTCTGCTTGAACGCCTACTCCTTCTTGATAGAATCGACGATCACTGGAAGGATCACCTCCAGAATATTGACTACATCGAGGAAGGTATCCGTTTCGGCGCAGGATACGGCGGCAAAGACCCGATTGTCGTCTTCAAAAATGAGGCGCTCGCGGTCTTTGAGAGTATGTATCAGCAAATTGAAGAAGAGGTCAGCGAATTCATCTTTAAATCTCAGGTCAATACACAAGCACCGCGCCGGGCTTCCGGTCGCCGAGCAGGCAAGCCGCGTAGACAACCGCCGAGGCGCGCCCAAGCAAACACCTCAACTTCAGCCAGCGATGCCGCCGAATTCGCCTCACAACAGGCGATGGGGAATATGCCGAAGGTCGGCAGAAACGCACCGTGTCCGTGTGGTAGTGGTAAAAAGTACAAGCGATGCCACGGTGCCTGAAACGTTAAAAGTCCGTAAAGTGTTCTCAAGTCCATAAAGTTAAAAGGAGGCTTGCACGCTCTATAACTTTCCAACTTTAGTTCACTTTAGCACATTTCGTAACTTTAATGGAGAACACCTTTGAATTCCGAAAACGCGTATACACTCTCGAAAACGCTACTTGACATCCTTGCATGTCCAGCATGTAAAGGCGGGATAGAACACGATGAAACAGCACAGAAACTGGTATGTATCGGTGAGTGTCAGCGTCGCTACCCGATCCGAGACGGTATCCCTGTAATGCTCATTGACGAAGCAGAATTACCTGACGAGGAACCCGGTTAATGTAGAGGGGCCGGGGTCTATATCCGGTTAGAATTACCCCAAGTTGCTACCTAATAGATCTTGGACATTTAAACATAGATTTTTCAAGGAAAGCTTGCTCTTTACACCCCGTAGGGGTGCTATGTCTATAGAAGAACGATGAGCGGAGGCCCATAGTTAAAGATAAAAAAATGAAGATTCTATTTTTGAGCCTTCGGTGTCCGTATCCACCGCATCGAGGCGATCGGATCCGGTCGTATAACTTTATCAAGCAACTCTCGAAACAACATGCCATCACACTCGTTTACTTTGCTGAGACCGAAACCGATATCGAATCAGCGAAACATTTAGAGCCTTTTTGTGAACGCGTAGAGTGCGTGCGGTTCCATCGTTCTTTTGCATACCTGAATACCGGAGTTCACTGTTTATCGCGGCATCCGCTCCAGCTCCACTACTGGTACGCACCGCAGATGCAACGCAAGATCAACCAACTCCTCGCACAAGAACGGTTTGAGTTGATTCATGCACAACTCTTTCGGATGGGACAATATGTGACAGAAGTCCAAGGCCCCGCCAAAGTACTGGATTTATGTGATTCGTTAGCACTGAATCTCAATCGACGCGCTGCACTTGAAAGGAATCCTTGGCTCGCAAAAATTAAATTAGATTGCACTCCAAAACGTTTTTTGGTAAAATTAGAGGAAAAGCGGGTACAACGTTACGAAGTCGATATTATGAAGGCTTTTGATTGCGGCACCGTTGTCGCACGCTTCGATCGCGATTACCTATTGAAACAGGACGATAGCTTGAATCTATCCATTGTTCCGATGGGGGTGGACCTCGGATACTTTCAGGCGGAACCGGTGGAAGCACCCGCACCTGTCCTGCTCTTTACAGGAACGATGAACTATTTTCCGAACGCTGATGCTGCAACCTATTTCTGCGATGAAATTTTCCCGCGCATCCGAGAACGGCATCCGCAAGTCTGTTTTTATGTCGTCGGTAATCGTCCATCGGAACCTGTCAAACGACTTGAAGCACAAGAGGGTGTTGTGGTTACCGGTTATGTTCCAGATGTCCGCCCTTATTTTCAGAAGGCATCTGTTTTTGTTGCGCCCTTACGCGCCGGGTCGGGTATACAAACCAAAAATTTGGAGGCGATGGCGATGGGCGTGCCGGTTGTTACCACTTCTGTCGGGGCTATGGGGTTAGAAGCGGATGTTGGCAAGGAACTCCTCGTCGCTGATACGCCGGAAGACTTTGCTGAGCAGGTCATCTATTTACTTGATAACGAGGACTTACGAAAGACATTTTCGCAAACTGCCAGAACCCGTGTTGAAACCAATTATAGTTGGGAGGCTATTGGAGATCGTTTAGAGCATGTCTATGCACAAGCAATTGATGCCCCACGATTCAAATTAGAATCACAATCGCGCCAAAAAACCTAACGATCCAGAAAATGACAGGACTTCCGCACTTCCTTGGTAGGTGCGGTTTCCTAACCGCACCTACCATGTAAAATGACCAAAAAACGAAGGAGGTAGTATGGATAAACCCAAAATAAAATGGAGTTCTATAGTTGTTGTTGATGTCCTTCTCGTCAATATAGCGTTTCTATGCGCTTACCTAACCAGTCTGCAATTCGGGTTTGACGTTTTAGAACAATCAACACCGCTCTTCGCCATATTGCAGAGTGTAGACGTAACCCCGACTCAGCATTTTTTCGGTGTCGCCGCTGTCGTCACGATAGTCCGCATCGGTTTTTTATTGGGGTTTAATCTCTACAAGCCAATGTGGCAACACGCCGCTGTACAGGAATTCCGCAAACTGGCGACCGCAATTATATTAGCGACTGCAGGGCTCATCGGGGTGTCTATACTACTGGAGATCGCTTGGGTGTTATTCTTGATTGATGGATTCTATAACTTCGCGCTCATCGGATTTACCAAATTCTCTAAGCAAATCCTTCAAAAAGATAGACGCGTGGTCGTCACGAGTCCCCCGAACACCAAAGGTTCAAACACTGTAAACGCCATATCAGGTCTACCCGCTCGAAAACCGCCGACGAAAGTCCTTATTGTCGGCGCAGGTGAAACAGGGATCGGTGTACTACGCGAACTCAGGAACCATCCTGAAAAAGGGTATGTACCGATAGGTTTCATCGACGATGCACCACGTAAAGTCGGGAGAACCGTCGCCGGGCTTGAAGTACTCGGCACGACCCGAGACCTAACGTATATTACCCGGAAGCGGGAAGTTGACGAAGTCGTCATCGCTATTCCATCGGCGCCCGGCGGAAAAATCCGGGACATTATTCGGCAGTGTGAATATCGCGGATGCCAGTTCAAGATTGTCCCCAACATTCACGCGATCCTTGAAGGCCGCGCGAGTGTCAGTCAGATTCGCGAAGTCCGATTTGAGGATCTGTTAAACCGCTCTATCTCCCAAATGGACATCGCCGAAGTTTCCAAATATCTCTCCGGTAAACGCGTGATGGTCACCGGTGCCGGCGGGTCTATCGGTTCCGAACTCTGTCGGCAGGTGGCGAAACTCGATCCTGAACTCCTTATCCTTTTCGGACGCGGTGAAAACAGCATCTATCACACAGATATAGAACTTCGAGAGTTTGAACCCGAACTTAACCGCGCTTTGATCATCGGCGACATCCGAGATAACGCGAAGGTCTCCCAAATTACGCGCAAATATCGGCCACATATTATCTTCCATGCCGCCGCACACAAGCATGTCAAGTTCATGGAGAATCATCCCGATGAAGCCGTGAAAAATAACATTCTCGGTACCCAAAACCTGATTGATGCCGCGATTAAACACGACGTAGAGGCTTTTATTCTCGTCTCGTCTGATAAAGCCGTGAATCCAACCAGCGTTTATGGTGCCTCCAAGCGCGTGACGGAAAAATTGATTCAGTGTAAGGCGAGACAAAACGCGACTCGGTTTATCGCTGTCCGCTTCGGAAACGTTATCGGCAGCCGAGCGAGCGTCCTCCCTAATTTCAAACGTCAGATTGCTAAAGGCGGCCCTGTCACAGTTACACATCGCGAAGCAACCCGCTATTTCATGACCATTCCTGAAGCCGTCCAACTGCTCATCCAAGCCGGGGTTATGGGAAATGATGGCGAAATTCTGATGTTGGATATGGGAGAACCTATTAAAATCCTGGACCTCGCACAAGACCTCATCCGACTCTCTGGGCTTGAGGTCGACAGAGACATCAAGATCGCATTTACAGGTTTAGAACCCGGTGAAAAGTTATATGAAGAACTGCTGACACCGCAAGAAGGCGTTACGGCGACGAAGCACCAGCGTATTTTCGTAGCACAGTTGGAAGAGATTGAAGAACGTCAACTCCTCTCCCAGATTCAAGAACTCTCGCAGCTCGCGGACGCACTCGATTCAGAAGGGATTGTCACCAAATTCCAAGAGTTGGTGCCGACATATCAACCGAACCGCGCGTTCATTACTGAAACGGATACGGAGACCGGGTCTGAGATTATTCAGTTCCCCTCCGAAACGAAAACCGCCAGTGTCAATCGTCGGTAGCCCTATAAGGTAGATAAGTCGCATGCCGCAAACCGATGTTATTATCGCACCGAAGCGGGCTTGGGTGAAACGAACGTTTGATCTCGGGGTTGCGATGATCGCACTCCTGCTGCTGGCCCCTCTTTTTTGCCTCGGTAGCCTCCTTGCAAAGTTGCAATCCAAGGGACCTGTGTTCTATAAAGCAAAGCGGGTGGGTAAAGACGAAACCCTCTTTGAAATGTATAAATTCAGGACGATGGTCGTCAACGCAGATACACTCGGCGGCAGCTTGACAACCTATCGCGACACACGGATCACACCCATCGGTAGGTTTTTGAGGTGGACGAAACTTGACGAACTGCCAAACTTAATCAATGTTATCAAAGGAGAGATGAGTCTCATCGGACCGCGTCCGGAGGCACCTAACTACGTTAAATACTACACGGAAATACAGAAACAGGTGCTGCAGGTGAAGCCGGGGATGACCGGGCCCTCGCAACTCGCTAACCGTGATGAAGAGGAGAAACTCAAAGGGCAGCAGGATGCAGAGCATTACTACATTACAGAGTTAATGCCGAAAAAACTCGCCTTGGATCTTCACTATGTCGCAACACAGAGCATCGCATCCGATATAGGATGGTTGCTAAAAACGTTCTGGGTCGTCATAATCAGACGATAAACTATCATCATACCCCCTGCCTGGTAGGTGCGGTTTGCAACCGCACCGGGTTTAGACCTAAACCTTGCATGCCAAAGCCTTCTTGAGTCCTGAACGGTTTATTTGAGTAGGTATTTCTTCAGCATTTGTGTAGAACTTGTGTGTCGTAAATTTATGAAACCTGTAATCACTCCGATGTCGCTAAAACACATCGAAAACCCGATTTTTTGACCAACAACTTGACTCCGAATATAATAAGTAAGGCACAAGTTGTTGGTCAAAACGGAAAAATCGGAGCAAAAACCCAATAATTAAAAATATGAAGAAGAGACGTGTTTTTATCATCTTAGGCACTATCGTCGGCTTGTTTTTCTTGATGCTCATCTTATTGCGTTCTATGGGCGGTAGCGCATCAATGGGACAGAAAGTCGCTGTGATAGATATTACAGGAATTATCTCCAAATCCGATGCAACGATTAAACTCATTCACGCTTACCGCGATGACCCCAGTGTCAAGGCGATTGTCATGAGAATCGATTCACCCGGCGGCAGTGTCGCCCCCGTCCAAGAGATCTATACGGAATTGGAAAAGATCGAAAAACCGATAGTCGCTTCAATGGGAGGGAGCGCAGCATCAGGTGGCTATTATATTGCCTGCGCCGCCGACACAATTTTCGCAAACCCCGGCACATTAACCGGTAGCATCGGCGTTATTATGCAATTCACGCGGATGAAAGGCTTATACGACAAAGTCGGATTAGAACACCAAGTCATTAAGAGCGGTCAATTTAAGGATACCGGCTCACCTTTCCGTACCTTGACAGAAGAGGAGCAAGCAGTACTCCAAGCCACTGTCGATGATGTTTACAATCAATTTGTCGATACGATCGCTGAGGCACGCAGTAACCTTTTAACACGTGCCGAAGTCCTCGAACTCGCGGATGGACGGATTTTCTCTGGAAGGCAGGCGTTGGATTCAAAACTGATCGACCAACTTGGCAATCTACCGGACGCGATTAAAATCGCTGGCGAACTCGGAGGCATTGAGGGTAAACCTAAGGTGCTACGTAAGCAGAAAAAAACATCGCTGTTTGAACAACTCGTCGGTATTAAACAGATGCCCCCTTTCGATGAAATGTTTAGTCTCCCCGGTGTTACCTTCCGTTACCAAATGAACCTTGGCGACTAAATTCCCCGACTATGAGACACGAAGATGCATGACACCTACCAAGTTAACCCAGACTGGAGAAAACTTGCGAGTCAAGTTGTCAAGCCGCAACAGATTGTACTCGTGATAGGCGCGACCGACGCAGGAAAATCGACGTTTTGCCGTTTTTTAGCGGATTTCGCACTCGCAAAAGGATTCAAAGTCGCTTGCGTAGACGCAGACATCGGTCAGTCCCAAATCGGTCCGCCCACCACAATCGGTGTGAAGTCTTTCGTACCGATAATTGAAACCCAAATACCATCAGCGCAAGAACCGATTTTGGAAAGCGAACAAAACCGAGTAGAAAAGAATATTGTATTTGATGGCACCGCGGATCGTCTCTATTTCGTCGGTAATGTGTCGCCGAATGGACGCTTTCTTGAAACCCTCACGGGTGTCCGTCTGATGGTAGATAGCGCACGGGAAGCCGATGCCGATTTCATTATTGTTGATACCACCGGCTATGTTCATGATCCCCCCGCAGTCATTCTCAAACAGCATAAAATTGAACTCATCAGACCCAACCACCTTGTATGCATCGGCCGTTCTACCGAATTCGAGCGGATAACGGCGTGCTACAGTCAACAGGCGTGGCTCAATATTCATTATCTCTTGCCACACCGGAGCGTCCGATTGAAAAGCAGTCATCTGCGGAGTCAGTACCGAAAGGGCCGATTTGATATGTACTTCTCTGAGAGTCGCGTGCAACAGCTCCCGTTTGAACAGATTCGTGGGGGGCGCACTCTTTTTTTCATAGGACGTCCCGCAAATGAGAAAGAGTTAGAAATCCTCTCTCGGCTCGCGGAAACGCAAGTTCACCATGCTGAATGGGGAAATCGCACCTTATGCTGCATTGTGTCGAAACATCTTCCCAAAGCAACTATTACCCATATTAAAAATTATTTGAGTTTGGCGCATGTTACAGTCGAGGTTTCTACCTACTTTCAACGCCGCTTGGTTGGATTAATCGACAGTACCGGTAAAACTTCTGCCATCGGTGTCATTGAGGCTGTGGATTTCCAAAAGCGAGAACTCAGCGTCCGTTGCAAAACTGATGCTGTAAAGCAGGCGTGTGCGATTCAATTTGGCGATTATCAGTTAAGGCAAAGCAAGTAGACCGGGGTCAACCGAACGGAACCCAACGGTCGAGATTAGGCATGGACAAAGAACCCCTCACAAAAAACCCACTCTTTAAACGATTTGTACGGTATCACACCCCTTACACCGGCTCCATTCTCTTAGCGATGTTTTGTGCTTTGGTGGTTGCGCTATGTGAATTAATAGCTCTTCAAATTTTATTTAACGATACGATTAACGCGCTTGGAGTCGTCAGTGGAAGTACATTTGAGAAACCTATATCTATCCGTTACTTTCAGCGCGAAGAAGGAATGATTGCTTTCGACGGCTTTGAAATATTATTGACGAATGCTAACGATGCTCTCAAAGCCTTTCTATGGTTGCTGGGTGGTATGCTCGTCCTCATTTTCATCAAAGGTGTCTTCGCCTATTGCAACGACTATGTGATGGCGAGGGTTGGACATAAACTCGCTTTTCGCTTGCGAAATGCCCTCTATCAGCGAATCGTTTCCGCTCCTTTAGGTGTTTTACGCGAAGAACGCATTGGCGACCTTATGACGCGCATCACTGATGATGTCCGCGTATGGCAGAGTCTTGTCGCTGCAATGGCGAACATCATACGTGCTGTTGTCCTTGTTACCCTCTTTCTTTCTGTGATGCTCATCACTAGTTACAAATTTACCCTCTTTGTCCTACTTATCCTCCCACTGGTCGCTTATCTGATTACATTTATTGGGAGGCGAATTCGTGCCGCCAGCACAGATATCCAGCAACAGAGTACTGATATTTATTCTCATCTCAAAGAAACACTTTTCGGGATCAAAATTGTCAAAAGTTTTACATCTGAACAGGCGGAAATTCATCGTTTCCGAACGATTAACTGGAGCCAATATTGTTCAGCAGTACGGCGCGCACGCTTTGCTGCACTTCTCCCGCCAACAATTGAATGGTTGGGGTTTGTAGGTGTCGCAACAGTTTTCGGGTTGGGCTGTTGGGAAGTTATTACAGGACAACTCGCTACAGCGGCTTTTATTAGTTACATTGCAATGGTAATTTGGATGTTCAAGCCGATTAAAACAATTGGCAACGTCAATAGTGCTTTACAACAGTGCCTCGCCTCCGCCGAACGAATATTTTATCTCCTTGATTTTCAGAGCGAGGCAGGTCAGCAAACTGGCGCGGACACTCACGACCTATCTACGGAAAAATCGACAGACGGTATCGAACTCCAGAATATCCGTGGCACCGTCACATTCCAAAACGTCACCTTCTCTTATTCGCAAGACTCAGAAAACCGACGAGCGCCTTCCAAACCTGTTATTGATAACATAACTTTCGAGGCGAAACCGGGAGAAGCCGTCGCACTCGTCGGCCCTAGTGGCAGCGGAAAGACGACGCTCCTCAACCTTCTGCTGCGTTTCTATGAAGTCAATGCTGGGAAGATTTTGATTGACGATGTACCTATTTCTGAAGTAAAACTTGAGTCGTTGCGACAAAGTATTGCACTCGTTCCACAGGATACCTTCCTCTTTGACGGGACGATTCTCGAAAATATCGGTTATGGCTGCCCAGGGGCTACCGATGCGGCGATCATTGCAGCGGCGCAGAAAGCAAACGCACACGAGTTTATCACAAAAATTCCGAAGGGATACGCGACACCAATAGGGGAGGCAGGCGTGAAACTCTCCGGCGGCGAACAGCAACGCCTCTCTATCGCCCGTGCTCTCCTAAAAGATGCACCGATTCTCGTTTTAGACGAAGCCACATCTTCGCTCGATACGCAGTCTGAAGCACTCATTCAAGAATCGTTGACAAACCTCATGCAGGGGAGAACCAGTTTTATTATTGCACACCGGCTATCAACCGTTGTCCGGGCTGATAAAATTCTTGTTATCAAAGATGGAGAGATTTTGGAAACTGGAACACACCAAACACTATTAGCGAAGGGCGGGTTGTATAAAAAATTCTGTGAGATGCAACTCAGTTAATCCGCTGGCATACTGCTATTGTAAGCACTTTTGGCAACTGTACCCGTTTCCTACGGAGAGATAGAAATGCTGTTAACACGTTATAAAAAATCGTACGCGAATTATTTCATGCAAAAAAATGAAGTTTAGATAAACCTCTTGTGTTATGTTAACGTCACATATAATAGAAGAAAAGGGCAGTGCTATTAAGTATTTTAACCCAAGTTGCTACTAACAAATGTTGGTGTTTTGGCTTAAGAAACACGCAAGCAAAACGGTATTTCAGCGGATTTCCAAAGCCTTTTTCAAGTCATTTCTTCACCCAGTAGCGGTGGTATTGCTTCGCAGTGGGAATAGAAGCTATAGCGAGTTACGGAAACTCGCGAAGAAGTTGATCAGCTGCTTAATTGCGTCCTTTTTTGGTGATAGCACCTTCGAGATCGGATTCGCGATACACGGCTTCAGAGAGATCGACCTCGTATAGATACGCATCTTTAAAGTTAGCACCAAGCAAAACGGTACCTTTCAGTTTGATTTCGCCAAAAATTGACTCTTCAAGGTTCGCATTCTCAAAACTGGTGAGTGATCCGAAAGGTCCCGGGACTTCGCATTTTGGGCAGCCGAGAGTCGCACGGCGCAGGTCGGCACGCTTGAAGTTTGTACCACAGAGTAGACTTCCGCTCAGGAAAGCGCCGCGTAAGTTCGCTGCCTCAAGGTTGGCGTCCGTTAAATTACAACCGACAAGGTACGTTCGATGTAACGTGGCACCAGAAAGGTCGGCACCGGTGAGATTCGCATCGTTGAGATTCGCTTCTGTTAAGTCCGTGTTCCGTAGGTCGGTACCGCTCAAATCTGCTGCCGACAGATCAATACCCGCGAGCGATTGATTCGCTAAATCAAGGTTGGCAAGATTTTCACCAGAACAGGATTCACCGGCTTGGCACCTTTTTACAATTTCGGCTTGTGTGAGCTGAGCCATTAACTACCTCCAATGGTTATACCGAGTTCGCTTTATCTTTTCGCCTATGCAACTTCCTAAACTTGCAGGCTAATATTGAAATATATCTGATGATTACACTTAATAGCATACCACATACCTACTAAAAAGTTAAACCTTTTTTCATAATTTTCGCTATGTAGGACAAATTCAAAAACACTTCGGTCTGGAGATCGATACTACAGTGAGGTGCGGACATGAGAAATTATTACCCGGCATACCCGGTAGAACCTGAACTTTTTGCAGAGGAAGAGGAGAAGGATGAGGATCCAGTAGAAGCACCAAGGGATGAGACCTTTGCATACTTACAAAAGATTGCTAAAACACCTTTGTTGGATCCTGAACAGGAGACCGCACTCTTTGAAAAATACCAAGAAGGACTCCGGATGTTCACCGCTAAATTAAATGAATTTCCGAAGTGGATGTTAGCCTCACTTAACATCCCTGAAGAAAATGCGCCAAACAATAAACACAAATTTGAACCTCCGCAATCAGAACACGGGTTAATTATAAGCCACATTCGCGCCGAAATCCAAGCACTTGGTGTTTTGTTGGACAAGTTAGAGACAAAGGCAAAATTACTCAAGCAAGCGCGGTGGAAAATTTTTGAAGGGAACTTATATCTCCTGAAAAAATATGTTGACGAAACCTCACCTCCTGAATTAATGCAGGCGGGAAGCCTTGGACTCTTGAAAGCTATTGACGATGGCGATGCAAAACGCGGGGCGGCATTCCGAACTTATGCCCGACAAACCATCCGGCGCAGCATTACTGCCTTTAACGAAAAAGTAGCGAAATCGAGGCAACAGCCACGTGAGATGCCACTTACAGAAATACCACCGGTACGCGACTTTGCACGTGTCCCACTGACACCTTTTGACGAGGATCAGGAATGCCACGCTTTTCAAGAGTACGATGTGATTCGTTGTGAGATTGAAACACTCTTGGAGGAATTACCACCTGATATGTTACCCAACGGGACCGCTACACGTTCGCTATGCACATTACGGTTCGTTCTTGAAGACTTACGGAACGAATTCGCACATATCAAGTGGTTAGTCGATCAATTGGAGACAGCCGATCAAATTACACACGGCACAAAACTGAAAATCGTTGAAGCGAATCTCCGACTTGTTGCCAGCATCGCGAAGCAACATCACTTCAGCAAAACATCGTTAACATTCCTTGATTTGATGCAGGAAGGCAGCCTCGGATTGATGCGCGCCGTGGATAAGTTCGACCACACCCTCAAATTTCGATTCAGCACTTATGCAACATGGTGGATTATGCAGTCCATCAAACGCGCACTCGATCAACAAGGGCAGATGATCCGTGTGCCCTGCTATATCGGCGAAGCCCGACGTGCCATTAAACAGGCGCAGTCGGACCTGACGACCGAACTCGGACGCGAACCGACAACAACCGAAATCGCAAGCGCAGTTGAACTGACTGAAAAAAAGGTCTCTGAAATTTTCAATGCTACGCGGGACCCTGTACCACTTGATGCACCCATTAATGAAGATTCCCCGGACGGTTCATTTTCTGAACTCATTCCGGATCAATCTCAAATTACACCCGAAAACTATTTGCTCGATTACGCCAAAATTGAGGTTATCACGGAGATCCTCAACCGGACCCTCAACCCACGTGAAACACAGGTCATCATCTTACGGTATGGGTTGATTGATGGCACTGAATACACGCTGGCGGATATCGGAGATAAACTCCGAATCAGTCGGGAGCGCGTGCGGCAAATAGAGTCCGAAGCCATTTTCAAACTCAAGCGCCACGAATCTAAAGAATTGCTCCAAGAGTTGCTTCAGGTTTCTTAAATGTGAGCATTGCGACGGTCATTACATAGTAGTAAGCACGCGCCGTGTGCCGTCACTAAGCGACACCAAAGATCCAAAAGAGGTATAACCACGTTGAAAATTGCGTATTTTGACTGCTTTTCGGGGATCAGCGGCGACATGACACTCGGTGCTTTGGTTGATGCAGGCGTGCCACCCGAAATACTTACAGATGGATTGGCGACCCTCAAACTTGATGCTGAGTTCAGTCTTCACTTTGAAAAATCCGTGAAACACGGAATCACCGGCACCCGAGCGATTGTGGACGTGCACCCGGCGCACACCGCCTCCCACCAAGAGGAAGTACATTCACACGAGCACGGGCATACCCATGATCACGGGCATTCTCACCATCATCATGAACACGGACCGAGTCGCCACCTCTCCGATATTTTCAAGCTGCTTGATGATAGCGATGTGGATGCTGAGGTTCGGGATACCGCAAAACGTGTCTTTGATCGACTCGCGGAGGCGGAAGCAAAAGTTCACAATACGACGAAAGATAAAGTGCATCTCCACGAAGTCAGCGGGATCGATTCGATCGTAGACATCGTCGGGTCAGTCATTGGGCTTGCACACTTGGATGTTGATGCGGTTTACGCGTCCCCACTCTCTCTCGGTCGGGGGTTTGTCCGATGCGCGCATGGGCTCATGCCTGTCCCTGTCCCCGGCACGATGGAACTCCTACGGGGTGTGCCGATCCACCAAACCGACATTCCGAAGGAATTAGTCACGCCGACTGGCGCGGCACTCATTACGACGCTATCACAGGAATTTGGGGTCATGCCACAGATGCGGCTCGACCGCGTCGGATATGGTGCCGGGACCCGCGACCTTGAACAACGTCCAAATCTCCTCCGCCTCTGTCTCGGCGAAAAAACATCGGACATCAATTCAAAGGCGCACCACCATCACACTGAAACTGACAGTGTGGACATTATTGAAACCAATGTGGACGATATGTCGCCGGAAATCACCGGTTATGTTACCTCTCAACTCTTTGAACACGGCGCGCTTGATGTCTTTCTCATCCCTATCTTCATGAAAAAGGGGAGACCCGCGACACAAATCACTGTGCTAACCCCTACTGCGCATCGCGACAAACTCATCGAACTCCTCCTCACCGAAACCACGACTTTCGGCGTGAGGCTCTCTTCCGCTGATCGGATCAAACTGCGTCGTGATTTCGTCCAAGTCGAAACGCAGTGGGGCCCGATCCAAGCCAAGCGCGGGTATCTCAACGGCACGCTTATCAAAACCGTCCCTGAATATGAGGACTGCAAACGCCTCGCCGAACAAAACAACGTCCCACTTCGCCAAGTCTATACCGAAGCACTCAGTAGTCTCAGTTCTGTTGATATAGTAGATCACTCCGAAATCTAACCCTTCACGGATAAAGTCTCCATCTGGTTATGGGATGTTACCACCGGTGAAAACGTCCACACGTTCTGGGGGCACTCCTCGGATGTGCAAGATCTTGCCTTTTCGTCAGATGGTAAGCTTTTGGCGAGCGGCGGTTTTGATGGCACTGTTCTGTTATGGGATATGAAACCTTATACCGAATTAGGATAATACATCCTATTTTCGTTATACCTATCAAAATTCCGAAGAAATCAGGCACTTGTAGGTTTACCGTAACAGTACCTGTTTTTATTTATTCTAAGAACGACACAGGAGGGCTAAAAAATGAGAACTTTCAACAATAAAATCATTCTTAATCTTGACCGTAATGCAGAGGTTTTAGTCAAAGCCTTCATCGCACCAATTGAGCACACCCTCTCCAATTTCCACGTCGAGTGGGAGGCATTGGCGAATCTACGCGTCACTGAACCAGAGAAGCAGTATCCCACATCAATTTTTCAGTCTTTTCTTCCACCGGAACCGGTTTCAGTAGGTGAGTGCTGGCAGATTGAAGAAGCCAGTGTTACGGAGTTGCTTCGGCAACTGCATCCAAATCCGAAATTAATAAAAATACACATTGATACTGATGATCCACGCGGGTTGTGGGGATGTCTCCGCGCATATAACGATAAATTCGCAGACATCACCTTTCGGATTCATGCAGCATTTAACTTTGAAGATGGTACGTTAACACCTTCACAGTTTAAAGGAAATCTGATAATCGACAGGAGTGAAAGTAAAGTAACTTTCTTCAAAATGTACGTCCCTGAAGGCACAGTTAACCTTGATATCACTTGGAAAAAGTACAAAGATCACCGTTATAGAAGCACAGATTCAGGTCTATGTCCCCAAATGGAACTCCGCTCAGGAATAGAAGACGAAATGCAGAATGCTGACTTCACGGAAACTATAACACAGAGAGAAGCGGAACAGGCACTGATACTTCGTTTCTACGAAATAGCGCAGATAAATTGGGTACCACCGGAGAAAGCAGTGGAGTTGGCTGAGGAACAGATGAAGTTAATTCATGTTATCTCTATAGACGGGCCATTACATGATGAATCTTGCTGAGGGAGTGGAAAAGGCTTGAGGGCAGTTGTCCTCTACTGGGATCGAATTATCGAATTTCTGAACGAAAACTTTATTAACACATGGGTTTCCAACGTTGAGTTAGAACGGACCCCTCGA
>CAZQIP010000248.1:0-28881 GCA_964593655.1 uncultured bacterium
TAAATAGACATCTTCGTAGCATAAACTTTTAGTTTGGGTTTCCAGTCTGCATGCCTGTTATAGGTATTCAGACTGTTTGAGAGTGCCCAATTAACTATAGGTTTTACTATAAATCCACTTTTAGGGTGAAATTATGGCGAGTTCCTTAACAACTGGCGAAATGGTTGATGGCAAGAAGCACGGGTATTGGGTCACCTATTACGCAAACGGAAATAAGCGGAGCGAAGGTGCTTACATTCATGGCGAGAAGGACGGTCCTTGGATTACTTACCACAAAAATGGGAACAAGGCGAGCGAAGCCTCCTTCCGCAATGGAAAATACGAAGGGCCTTGCATAACCTATCATGAAAATGGGAACCTTAGGTCCAAAGGTGCTTATCCGAAACACGTAGGCAAATCCTACGACGGCAAAAAGGAAGGTCCGTTTTACGGTTACGAAGAGGACGGTGAGACGATATGGATCATCGTAACCTACAAAAAAGGGGGCAGCCGTGCGAAACCCGATGAATACCCGATCGGTGTCTGCGATGTTTGTGGTGAAGGGAGACGTTTAGCGTGGAAGGATACCTGTCCAAAATGCGGTAACGAACTGGAGAGTATTGCGCTGTAGATGGTTTTACGGTATAATCTTGACAGCACGGGATAAAACTGACTGGTGACTGGAACTCCAAAACACGATAGACGGAGTACACGATGAACTTTGAGAACCGAACGCTTTTTATTGCTGACAATCTTGACATTATGCGGGGTATGGATTCAGGGACAATTGACCTGATTTATTTGGATCCACCCTTTAAATCGGGCAAGCAGTGGAAAGCACCCATCGGTTCACCAGCAGAAGGCGCGGAATTCAAAGACATCTGGACAGATGAGGACATCAAATACGAATGGCACGGGGTGATCGCTGATGAACACGAGGAACTCTATCAGATAATCCAAGCATCTGAAGTTGTCTATGACAAGTCAATGAGCATATACCTGACAGCAATGGCAGTCCGATTGTTTGAGATGCACCGTATTTTGAAACCGACAGGTAGCATCTATCTACACTGTGATCCGACTGCAAGCCATTATCTAAAAGCCTTGATGGACGCGCTGTTCGGAAGTCATAACTTTCGGAATGAGGTGATTTGGAAGCGGACATCGACGAAATCGTTGGCGAAACGCTACGCGGTAAACACTGACCGAATTCTTTACTATATCAAGTCCAATAGCGCAACTTGGAATCAACAATATGCGCCCTATGACGCTGAATATATACAGAAGACTTTTCGAGGACAGGACAAACACGGTAAATACGGAACAGTTGATTTATCGGGTGGGAAAGCAGGCAGCAGAAAAGCCTATATGCCATTGAAAGGCATCGAACCGCCTCCCGGTCGCGCATGGGCACCACCTACTCGCAACAAATTTCCTGCTTCTGCACAGGCACTGTTGCCAGACAATTATGAAACTCTCGACCAACTATCAAAATGTGAAGTTCTTGATGCTGCTGGACTGCTGCACTGGCCCAAAGGTAAAATAGGCAGACCGCGGTGGAAAAAGTATTTATCTGCGATGCCAGGGGTTGTAGCAGGCGACTTGGTTCTTGATACGCCACCTGTAAAGGGCAAAGAAGACACTGGGTATCCGACGCAGAAACCGCTCGCCCTCTTAGAACGCGTCATTAAAGCGTCATCAAACGAAGGGGACATGGTATTGGACCCGTTCTGTGGGTGTGCAACAGCGTGTGTCGCAGCAGAGCGTTTACATCGGAAATGGGTCGGCATAGACATATCACCCGATGCTGAGGACATCACAAAGCTGCGATTGTCGGATGAGGTCAACAAAGCCGCTAATTTATTCGATCCGTTAGCAGATGTGATTATTCGCAAAGACGCACCAGAACGGACGGACAACGCCGAGGAGATAGATATTCAGAGGCATTTACCGAGATACCAAACCCACAAACCCGAGTTATTTGGTAGGCAGCAAGGCAAATGCAATGGATGTCAATATCCGTTCCATTATCGTAACTTGACGGTAGACCATATCACACCCCAAAGCAGAGGTGGCACTGACCATATAGAGAACCTACAATTGCTTTGTGCAGCGTGCAATTCAACGAAAGGTCAGGGGACACAAGCAGAACTGATTTCACGATTGAAACAACAAGGCGTGCTGAAATAGCAAGTCCAAAACAACTTATTGTGAATATTTTCCAACTGAATGCATGATTTAAATAGGAGGTTAAAAACGATGAGAGTTACAGGTACTTTGATCGCTATAATGGTTCTCTTTATTTCAGGGATATGGGTTCAGGAAAGTATATCGGAGATCGACCCAGAATCCTTGATGGGCATGTGGCACTTTGATCACGGGAAAGGTGGGACGGTTAAAGATTCTTCGCCGAACGGGAACGATGGAAAAATCGTTGATGCCGAACGTGTTGAAGGCAAAGAAGGCATGGGCATCGAATTTGATGGGAGCAACCATGTCGTTATCCCAGCGAGCGAGACGATGGACGACTTCCTTGACGGGTTTACGTATCTACTCTGGGTGAAACCGCTGGGTAACCCTTCAGGACCCCACGTCCGACTCATAGAGAGGGATTGGCACAATCCAAACATTCTTATCGGTCCAAACGATTTCTACGGTAGTTTTCTGTTCAACGGTGGCATAGATAACAGCCAAGTCCGGGGCGGGACATGGGAAATGGATGAGTGGAGTTTTGTCGCCTTAACCCACGACGGTAAAACACTTTCCCTCTATGTCAATGGCGAGATCGTCGCTGATTTAGATGTAGGAGAACCGAGTTTCAGTCAGGATCACGATGGTGGTTCGATCTGGCTAACCCGCTGGAAAGGTGGTGCGGGATGGGATTTCAGCGGAGTCCTTGACGAAATCGCGATCTTCAATGCTGCGCTCAGTGAAGATGACTTGACTACTATCATGGAGGACGGACTTGAGAAAGCGCTTTCCGTTTCACCTGTTGGCAAATTGACAACGACTTGGGGTAAAATTAAACGGTAAGCAACGGTTATCTGCGGAGTCAAGGCGCATGCGGAATAATGATGTACAATTCGCAGTCGTCAGAGAAGATCCGATGGTGGAGGCGGAATTAGTTCGATTAACACAAGCAAGCAACGTGTTATTAATTGCTTCCGGTGGATGCACTGCCCTAACATTGCAAGCCCTATTTCCCGACTTGCATATCACTCTGGTCGATTTTAATCCAGCACAGTTAGAACGGGTTCGGCAAAAAATGAGTGCCTTGCGCGATGTTGATAAAGCAATACGAGATCGGAGATTTAATATTGGGACCAGCGATCCAGAAGGACTCAATCAGAATGGTAACTTTGAGTCCCTCTTCCGAGGTTTACGAGAATTCATCTTCGATTTGGTTGCTGACGCCGCGGAAATCCGTGCTTTGTTTGAAAAGAAAGATCGGCTTGTCGAGGTCTCGGAGGTACTCTTCTCAAGCAAGTATTGGTCAGTAGCGTTTGATCTTTACTTTAGCGACTCGCTTCTGAATGCAATGTTTGGGCCAGATGCGACACAACACGCTGAAGCTGGGAGTTATCCGCGCTACTTTCAGACGTTGTTTGAAAAAGGGTTGACAGCCTTGAATGCTTTCGATAATTACTTTCTTCACCATGTGTTTCTTGGGTATTATCTCCAACGCCCGGCGAGCTTACCCTACTACCTCTTGCAACCGCCTACCGATTATCGTTTTCAGATGGTCGAAGGTACGCTGGATCAGGTCCCGGAACTGCAACGCTTTGATTTGATATCTCTATCCAACATTATGGATTGGATGCCGTTAGCTGAGATTACCTCACTGATCAGTCATCTTCAAAATGAGATGAAGCCGGGCGCGACAGTTCTATATCGCCAACTCAATAATCACACCGATCTTTCAACGGACTTTGGCGATGCGTTCGAGTTTAACGCGGCGTTAGGTGTCCGATTCCAAGAAGTTGAACGCAGTCTGTTTTATGCCAGCGTTCATGTCGGAAAAAGGAGATAAATGCCGATGAACGCAAGCATTGACAATATCCTCAAAGAGACGGATGTGTGGATGAATCCATACTTTGAATCCCTGCGCGATGGAACATTTGATTTCGATGATTTTGTCGAAACACAAATCCAATTCTACTTTGCTGTGGTGTTCTTCAACCGCCCAATGGCGGCACTTGCTGCCAAGATACCAACTTCAGAATTACGTTTAGAGGTTATCCGTAATGTTTGGGAGGAACATGGTGAAGGCAATACTTCACTGATGCACGAGAAAACATTTCTTGCCTTTCTTGACCGGCTGGTTGGTATTAAACCGGAGGATATTGAGAAACGGGCAATGTGGCCCGAAGTTCGCGCATTTAATACCGTGCTTGTCGGGGCTTGCGTGATGGATGAATACTTGATTGGTGCTGGTGTCATGGGGATTATTGAGCGGATGTTCTCAGACATCGCAGGATGGCTCGGAGAACAGGTTGTGCATCATGGCTGGATCCCTGCAGAGAAACTCCTACACTATAATCTCCACGAAGACCTTGATATCAAACATGCAGACGACTTCTTTGATGTACTGCGTCCTGCGTGGGATGCGGATGTCGAAAATAGATACTACATTGAACAGGGATTGCGTCTCGGTGCCTGTGTCTTCAATGCGCTTTATGAAGGACTTTACAAGGCACGAAAACGTCGCATCTATCGCGATGTACGCGGGCCCCATACACGGGCGTCGTAGCAGCATTGAGGGATCGAATGCCGATAGACCATTCTTTGAATATTAAGGAATTACGCAATGAGGAGTGGAAAGTTTTCCAGTCCCGAATCGCCGGCTTAGAAAAGGGAACGAGTTATCCGTTGGGTGAAGACCGATTTGAGATTGATCACGGCGCGGATTATTTCGCGTTCTTCACGCGTCTGGGGCAGCTCTATTACTATGTGGTGCTTGACGGCGAGCGTGTAGTAGCCGTAGCCGCCGCGATTTTGCGCCGTGTACCCCCTGCACGCCATAAAAAGCCGAAAACGGTATGGTATCTTTGCGACTTGAAAGTTCACCCCGAATACCGCGGACGCTCTCTACCTGCCGCAATATTCGCGCATGCCTTTCCAAAACTGTATCCACTTTCTACTCGCGGGTATGCCATCTCCATGGATGTGAACCCAGAACGTCCGAACCCTGTCGCACGCATGCTAAAACGTTTCGCGCTCGCACCGATGTCAACCGCAACAAAGTTAGGAATCGTTTCTTTGGATGTTAATCAAATGCGGGAAGTTGAGCCAGTTTTACGAGAGCGTTTTGGGTGTGTCTCTTATCTATCATTAGCAGGGAAAAAGGACATCATTTTGCAAAGTACCCAAGCACCGATGCCACTCTTACACGTTCAATTCGGACCGTGTGCTGAGCAGGGACATACCGAACCGATTGATGATCATGTACACATGTTCTGTGCTTCCATAGATCATCCGCTGCTTGAGATACTGAGGCATCAAGCGATTTATCCATCAGCCACAGCGACAGTCGTCCATCATCGTATGGAGAAGTGGGATTGGGGATTCATCCTCACCAGTGATATTTGACAACGAAAAAGTTCAAACCCATGTTGTTTAACCGCAAGGAGCGTTAGAAAAATGGCAAAATCACTTACCGATGGTGAAATAGTCAATGGCAAGAAACACGGCTATTGGGTCACCTATTACGCGAATGGAAATAAACGGAGCGAAGGTCGTTACGTTGAAGGTGAAAAAGAGGGGCTCTGGATCCAGTACCACAAAAATGGAAACAAGGCAAGTGAAGCCTCCTTCCGTGATGGCAAGAACGAAGGCGAGTACGTATGCTATTATGAGAACGGCAACCGCAAATGGGGCGGTCCCTATCGAAAACATGATGGCAGCTCGGCTGATGGTAGAAAAGAAGGGATCTGGCTCTGTTATGAAGAAGATGGCGAAACGGTATGGCGCATCATCACCTACAAGAAAGGCGGGGCTCGCGCGAAACCGGATGAATTCCCACTCGGTGTCTGCGAGGTTTGCGGTGAAGGTAGGCGTTCAACATGGGGCGAGACCTGCCCACAATGTGGGGCAGAGGTTTCTGATTAATTCTCAAGAATTCCGAAGTTTTTTGTCTGAATGGGGTTTCAATAGGTAAATAAACCTACAAAAAGCTGAGGAAAAACAATTGAAAACGGACTCAGAGTTTTGGTGCGCTTTGGTGTTGTTGACAGCGTTTTTTGCTGTACAACTCCCAAGCATAATAAAGGCTGAGACAGAAACCGAATCCGCTCACAGAGTCGCAACTGCCGTCCGCATTAAAGGAGCACCGCCACAATTAGATGGTGTTTTAGATGATGCTGTCTGGAGGATCGCACCTATCCATGAAGGCTTTCGTCAACGCGATCCCGACGAAGGCAAACCTGTCTCTGAACGCACCACGTTCCAAGTCGCCTACGATGACGAGGCGATCTATTTTGGGATAATGTGCTATGACAGCGAACCTGATAAGATTGTGTCCCGCCTTGTCAGACGCGACGATTCCGTTGAATCCGATAAAATCCAGATTATTCTTGACCCGCATTACAACCGACAACGCGGTTTCTCCTTTACTGTTTATCCCTCTGGCTCCGTCATAGATGGTATTGTTGGCGGTGTGGGTCGGGACGGTTGGAACAACGCATGGGACGGCGTATGGGGAGCAAAGACCCGCATCCACGAAAATGGATGGACAGTAGAATGTAAAATCCCGTTTTACATGTTCCGCTTTTCACCAAAAGATAAATACACGTGGGGATTACAGGTAGAACGGGAGATTAGCCGTAGAAAAGAGCGTGCACACTGGCGTTTGATTAAGAAGGGTGAACCGGGCTGGGTTTCACGGTTCGGTGACCTGACGGGTATTGAGAATATCCATCCCTCTCGCCATTTAGAATTGATACCATACATTATGGGGAGGACAACTCTAAACAGCGAGACAGATTTATGGGGGAACCTTGGCGGTGATGTCCAATACGGCATTACTTCTGGTATCACGCTCAATGCAACAGTCAACCCTGATTTTGGACAAGTAGAGGCGGACCCTGCTACCTTGAATCTCTCGGCTTATGAGGAGTATTTTGAGGAGCGTAGACCCTTTTTTGTCAAAGGGTCCTCTATTTTTAACGCTGGAGATTGGGGCAATCAATTCTTTTACTCACGACGGATTGGACGACAACCCGGACATTTTGAGATTCCGGAGGGCACCACTGAATTCAGCCGACCAGAAGCGACAACAATTCTCGGTGCTGCCAAGATCGTCGGAAGAACGAATAGCAACACTTCCTTCGGTATCATGGAGGCTATCACGGCACCGGAGCATGCGCAGATTAAAGAGAAAGGTAAGCACCGTGATTATTTGGTTGAGCCCTTAACAAATTACTTTGTAGGGCGAGTGACACAAGATATCTTGGAAGGGAATTCTCGCGTCGGACTGATAACGACAGCGGTCAATCGACAGACTTCCAACGCCGCGTATGTCGGTGGGCTTGATTGGGATTTGAAACTGGCGAAAGAGCGGTACCAAATAAGCGGGATGCTCGCGGCAAGCCAAACGGGAGAATTGGAGGCACGCAAGTCGGGGTATCTTGCAAATATTGAATTTGAAAAACAGGGGGGTTGGTGGCGGCTTGATACCAGTTTTAATGTGCGTTCCCCAGACTTTGAAATAAATGACATAGGCTATGTTCAACGCGGCGATATGATGCGATGGTTCTATGACCTCATCTTCAAGAAAGAGCAGCCATTCAGCATTTTCCGAGAAGTTAGTTTGGGGTTTTTCGGTTGGCGAGAGTGGAATTATGAGGGCGTTAGCATCGGTCGCTACTCCGAGATATGGACAGATGGTAAACTGAAAAACTATTGGGAGTATGACCTGTGGGTGGGTCGGAATTTGGAGTCATTTAACGACGAGGATGTCTGGCGCGGCGGAACGCTGATTAAGAATCCCGCAGGTTGGTGGATTTTTACACAGCTGAGAACCGATAGTCGTAAAATGGTTCAGCTTGAACTGAATCCGATTTTCGCATGGGATGATGATAACAAGACTTCCGAAAGAGAAGTCAGCCTCCGCCTGAAGATTCGCCCTGTATCAAACATTGAAGTGAGCATCGGACCGATGTATCGCTATCGAGTTGACGATGCCCAGTGGGTTGAGTTGATTGAGACAAACATCAATGGACAAATCAAGAAGCACTACGTCTATGGCGAATTAACGAGTCAAACACTGGACTTCACCACCCGTGCGAACATTAGTTTCACACCGACACTAAGCCTTCAGTTCTATGTACAACCCTTCATTACCATCGGCGATTATGCCAACTTCAAGGAATTGATTGAACCGAGGTCGTATCAGTTCAAACCGTATCCACTGAAGCGAAACCCTGATTTCCACATGCGTTCGTTGAGAGGCAACACCGTCCTCCGCTGGGAATTCCGTCCCGGTAGCACCCTGTTTTTGGTTTGGTCCCAATCCCGTGAGGCTGCTTTGGAATCAGTTCGGGCGGCAGACCTTGATTTTCGTCCCTTACATCGCTTAGGGAGCAGTTTCACTGATGAAGGAAAAAACGTCTTTCTGATTAAATGTCGATATTGGTTTGGTGTATAAACCTTTCGGATTCGGCTTTTGAACAAAGTTGTCCAAGAATTGGACAGCAAAACCTCACTTTGTGAAGCGGAATTATCGGGAAACTTTCTTTTCCAAGTGATTTCACATTTGAGTTAACTTTGGCATGAAAATTGCTATGACATAACTATATTACGCAAGAAAAAATGGAATTTTTCTTGACAAATAATGCAGGTATTATTAATATTATTAGTATCAACAATACCTTCGCCAACTTATCCAGGCCTGAGTTGAGCAGGTGTTTGATGAATAGAGCCAATAGAAGTCAGATGTTCAGTGAGTGGGTCAATAACAATAGGTTCAGGTTTTTGTGGAAGCCTTTTTAATGTTTCTTGTAAATACTTCAGTCCACGGTAGTGCGCTTTGAGATCTAAGACGCTAAAGTCAGCGTTTTGTATTGGTAGAGCGAGGCGAAAAACACGTGCAATGAATTGTGCTATTACAAACCTAAGGGGGATATACGCATGAAATATATGCGGTTGTTGTTGATTCAATTTGTACTACTTGTATTGGGATTGGTCGGTTATTGTATTGCTACTGAGATTGGCTTTGAAGCCGAAGACGCAGATGAAATTGTAGAAATCATGGAAATTTATGAAGATAAAAAAGCTTCAGGTGGTATGTATATATCCGCAGGAAAGGGCGGCGGTGGTCGCCACCCCGGTAAAGCCGATTTCGTGATTAACGTTAGAACACCCGGTCAGTACACGATGTGGGGGCGGGTGATTGCCCAAGATACGGCGAAGGACTCTTTCCATGTCACAGTCGATCAGAAGAAAAGTCCACAACCGGGTGATGCCAACATGATCTGGGATACAGGTCAGCATCAGGAGTGGACGTGGGCAAAAGTAAAATGGCGCGAAAAGAATCCGTTGACCTTTGAGCTGAAACCGGGAGAACATACCGTTACATTTTGGTCTAGGGAAGGCGATACCCGTTTGGATGCCGTTTACATGGCAATAGCCCCCAACGCTGTCCCCAAACTACCGAATGAAATTGAGGGTTTTGCTGTGCATCCCCGGAATCGCTTAACGACAACTTGGGCGGAGCTAAAAAAACGGTAGGGCTGGACTCAAGCACTGTGACATCAGAGCGGGTGTGTAAAGTTTTTGTCAAAATATGAATGGGAAGGCATGTTGCAAGGTATTGTATCAAGCATAAAATTAGATGTAATAAACGTTAAAGCGCGAATATTTAACTATATAGGAGGGGCGTATTATGAAATCGCGTCGGATACCTCTGGCGTGGATGGTGTCGTTTGTCCTACACGTCTGCCTTGCAATCGTTGTAGGGTACGTCGCTATCTCGTCGAATCAGCAGAAAGCGCAAGATGCTATTGATGTGAGTTTTTTCATTGTTACACCGCCACAAGCAGCGCAAAGGGATCCTATCACTAAACCTGTTGTTGTGGCAACACCAATTCCGGATTTGAGGGTAGTTCCCCAAACTGAAGCGACAACACCCCGTCGCACAACGCGTGCTGTGAAAACATCCACGGCTGCAGCACCTACTGCACCATTGACCGCAGGTTCGCCCGCTGCACTAAAGACACAACAGGTTAATCTTTCAAATAGTGCTTCCGTACGCCAGCACACAGCAGAACCGCTGCCTACCGCCGCAGTGTTGCCGACAACATCGGATGCGCTGCCTACCGCCGGATTGCGTAGCAGCGGTCTAACAACAGACGGCATCGGGACAGGGATTGGTGATAATGTGGGAGCCGGTGCCGGACGTGGTGCTTTCGGTTCCGAAGTGGGTGTCACACAGGGTCGAGGACAAAATCATGCCGGGTTAGATTCGTTGGTCAAAGGGGACGGTGCTGCGAATGTCAACGCGTCGTTATCGGATGTGACAGAGAACGTTGTGCTCGGTAACGGTATGCCACCACTCCCGAAGGGGAGTCCGGGAGCTATCATTCAGGGACGCGGTAAGGAGATTATTGGAAGACTTCATCTCGTGCGTCTCGATGACCCGTTACATCCGAACCTTGATTTCTGAGGAAGCGGCATCGGACACCTCCGATTCGGGGCAGGTCTGCCCTATTTAGTTCAGTCGCTGAATGCAGAAACAGGCATCCAAACCCAAATGGTTGACGCAGTCCAAATCACGGACGCAGCGTTCTTTGAGTCACCGATTATCTTCATGGAACCGGTTTCCACTTCTGGAGGCAAGCTTGAGAACGGATTATTGCGGGGGAGTGCTATCTGGCAAACGAAAGGGAGTCGTCCTTCTCACGGCTATACGGATCGGGAAGCACAGCGGATTCGCGAGTATGTCATCAATCGCGGCGGGTTTATCTATATGCCCACGCACGGAAACACGGAATTGGCAATGCAACCCGCGCTTCGCGTCCTGCGTCAAATTCTCCCTGAATATCACTTGACGACTATTCCTCGCGACCACGAGATTTACAACAGTTTCTATGAATTGAATGGACCCCTCCGTTTTCCTGTCCGGAAAATTGGGAGCACGGTTCTCCATCACGGTCCCTATGGCCAGTTACAGGGTGTGTTCATTGATGGGCGACTCGCGATTCTCGTTGATACTGAAGCGATGATACATGTGATGGACGGTGCAGTACAGAAACCGTTCTTCGGTCATTATCAAGACCGAAATAAGATTTTAGATGAATTCGCACCTGCTGCCGCGAGACAACTCATCAACATTGTTGTCTATGCCGTAACACACGGGAGCATCTCAGATTACAGCAAATATATTCCCGAAGATGCACTCCTTGATGGCGAGGCAGAGAGTGTCCCGAAATCCGCACCGACCGGTGCAAATCGGTTGTGATGCTGTTATGTTAGGACGCACGCGAATTTGGTAGATCCATCATTGGCGAGGTTTACAACCTCGCCTCACTCAAAGCAGAGTAGGTGTGGTTTCTAATCCTACCCAGAAACCATCTCTATATCCAGTGAGTGTAGTTTCCAGCTGCACTCACTGGTGCACTCTCAATAACCATACTTCCTCTTTAGTTTCCTCATAAAGACAACCTCTGTATAGAAAAATGTTGCGTTCTGCGGTCAAGTCCCATAGGATAGACAATTTCCCTAATTCCCTTCTCGTAGCACCTACTATGCCGGAAAAACTTGACAAATTGCGCGAAAATACGCAGGATAGCAGTAAAATCGTGCCTTTATTTGACAAATTGCCCTTAGACATGTATAATATAAGAAAGTACTATTTCATTTCTCAATAGGACATGGCTTGCGGGTTTCCTGTGTTGCAAGCCTGAATAAGAACAAGGGAGAGTAAAATAGAAATGGCTGATTACGCAAATCCTGATGTTTTGGTAACTACAGAATGGGTAGCCGCACACGGCGGTGATGCCGGTATCCGGCTCCTTGAAGTTGATGTGGATACTGAGGCTTATGCGGAAGGACATGTCGCTGGTGCAGTTGGACTGAATTGGCAGACGCAATTGTGTGACCAAGTTCGACGCGATATTCTCACGAAAGATCAATTTGAAGCACTCTGTAACGACAGCGGTATTGCTAACGATACCACCGTTATTTTCTACGGCGATAATAATAACTGGTTCGCAACTTATGCATTGTGGCAATTCCGTTACTATGGACACGATGAAAGTCTGTTGAAAGTGATGAACGGGGGGCGCCAAAAATGGATCGATGAAGGCAGAGATCTTGTCACCGACGTGCCGAATTATCCGAGCACGGGGTATCAGGCGAAGTTTCCTGATGACAACGTTCGCGCCACAGCGGTTAACGTTCGCGACACACTCGGGCAAGGTGTTGTTAACCTCGTTGATGTCCGCTCACCCGCTGAATTTTCCGGTGAAGTCATCGCACCACCCGGTATGAGCGAGACCGCGCAACGCGGCGGACATATCCCCGGCGCAGCGAACATCCCGTGGGCGACCGCTGTTGCTGAAGATGGCACCTTTAAATCCCACGATGAACTGCAGGAGATCTACGGCGGCGCAGGTGTTGATGACAGTAAAGAGACAATCGCCTATTGCCGTATTGGTGAACGTTCATCGCATACGTGGTTTGTGCTGAAATATCTACTCGGTTATGAAAAGGTCCGCAACTACGACGGCAGTTGGACGGAATGGGGCAACCTTGTCGGCGCGCCCATCGCACGCGACTAAAGGAAGAATGGTTGTCGGTTTTTGGTTTTCAGTTATCGGTTAAGAGGTGTTCGTCTAACAGAGGGCACCTCTTGAGATAGTCCCAAAATCTGTAGCTCGTAATGTAATGGAGAGCGGATATGAGGAACGTCTGTCAAAATCTAAGCGTCCGTTGTTCCTCCGCAAGGAAAATTAAAAGTGCCTAAATTCGTTTCTGCCCATGCTATTGCCTGCATGACCCGTCAAGATGTAGCACGACTGCTGAAGCGGTTCAAAGAAGAAGAAAATACGGATGTTCGGAATATCCGAATCTTGTGTGATACGCTGTCTGGCAGAATGGTCTGTGAGTGGGAAGCACGAGATCGCGTTGTCTTAGTCGAATGGCTGAAGAAGTGCAACGTCCAGATACGTGGAACAGGCGAATGGCTCATGGCAGTTCAATATGAATCTGTAGGCGATGAACTCGTGACACCTCAGCGGGATAACCTGTAAATGCGCAGGTATGCAAGATAGCGACGCAAAAACCGATGTATTACTTAACCCGGCAGACCGCGTTTGAAGCATCACATTACAATCGTATCCCTGAATTGGGCGATGCCGAGAATTTTGCGTTGTTCGGTGCCGCCGCAAATCCAAATAGCCACGGACATAACTATGTGCTTGAAGTGATGGTGAAGGGCGAGGTAGATGCCGATGACGGCATGGTTATTAACCTGGTGACGTTGGATGCGTTATTGAAGTCAGAAGTGCTTGCCAATTACGATCACAAGCATCTGAACCGCCAACACCCAGTTTTCGCGAAAAATCCGTACCTGCAACCGACCTGTGAGAACATCGTTATGGAGATTTGGCAACGACTCGTGCCTGCTCTGCCAGATCGGATGTTGCACAGGGTGCGACTCTACGAAAGCACCTCTAATTTTGCCGACTATTATGGGGATGGACTGATGGTTTATCTGACCAAGGTTTACGAGTTTAGCGCAGCCCACCGCTTACATAGCCACGCACTCAGTGACGAAGAAAATCAAGACATCTTCGGAAAGTGCAATAACCCGGCTGGACATGGGCATAACTACGTTCTTGAAATTACTGTAAAAGGAGACGTAGATGAGAGAACCGGGCTGGTTGCAGGTCTGAATTTTCTTGATGAAGTCGTTCAAAAACAGGTCTATGCACGCTTCGATTACAAACATCTCAATGTGGATACGCCTGAATTTGAGACGCTTAACCCGACCTCGGAGAATTTCGTCAAAGTACTATGGGATGTATTAGCACCGAATTTACGTCCGGTAACTTTGCATCGCCTTCGCTTAAGAGAAACGCCGAAAAATCACTTCGATTACTATGGGGCGTAATCTCTTTCATCCCAGAAGCGTGGTTCAACAGCGCAATGGAGACAAACTTTAATACTATGAACCTTAAACAGGAGCCTCCAAACCCAGAATTAGAGAGTCTCTTCACCAAAATTCTTGAAAATTTAGGTGAAGATCCGAGCCGGGAAGGCTTGATGAAAACACCGCCCCGTGCCGCGAAAGCGATGGAATTTCTGACGAGTGGCTACCATCAAAACGTTGATGCAATCTTGAATGGGGCGATCTTTGAGGAAGATTACGACGAGATGGTGATCGTGAAGGAGATCGAATTTTATAGTCTCTGTGAACATCATATCCTCCCCTTTTGGGGCAAATGTCACGTCGGGTATCTCCCACGGAACCAGATCGTTGGTTTGAGTAAGATTCCGCGCATCGTCGATATGTTTTCCCGGCGGTTGCAAGTCCAAGAACGTCTCACACGTGAGATCGCCGAGGCACTCGAAACTGCTCTTGACCCGCGCGGTGTTGCGGTTGTAATGGAGGGGCAGCACTTGTGCATGATGGCACGGGGTGTGGAGAAGCAGGCACCAAGAATGACAACAAATGTCATGCGCGGCGCGTTCCGCGAGGATAGTTCAACGCGTGCGGAGTTTTTGAGGTGCGTCCAAATATCCTAATACAATTTTTCAGGGCTTGCGCACTCTAATCTCCTATTGGTGCCTTTGATAAACGGCGAGGTTTCCAGCCGCGCTGGCAACTGGAGTAGGTTTGCGCAAGTCCTAACTTTTTTGTCCTTACAAACACGTAGAACGTAGAGGTGAGCATGGTTTCTTCGAGCCATCCGAATGCACCAGAAATAGTCGAACTTGATGGAAAGGTCGTTGTGGTTACCGGCGCGTCGAAGGGGATTGGTAAGGCAATCGCATCCGATTTCGCAGCGGCAGGCGCGAAGGTTGTGCTCGCTGCCCGAACCCGCGAAACGCTTGAACAGGTTGCAGCTGAGCTCACGGAAAGCGGTGCTAAAGCAGTGGCTGTTCCGACGGATGTCACTGACGTAGATGCCGTGCAGCGACTCATTGAACAGGCACTCAATGCATATCAACGCGTGGATATTCTCGTCAACAACGCAGGGATCGGTTATTTCGGACCGGTCGTCGATTTTGCACCTGACGACTGGGATACGGTGCTCAATTCCAATTTGAAGGCGGTTTATCTCTGCGCGAAGTACGCGCTTCCATCGATGTTAGCACAAGGCAGTGGACAGATTATTAACGTGCTTTCGATCGCTGCGAAGGTCGCGTTTGAAGCCTCAGGGGCTTATTGCGCAGCGAAGGCAGGCGCGTTAGCACTGACGAAAGTTTTAGCCGCCGAAGTCCGTCAACAGAATATTCGGGTTACCGCGGTACTACCGGGTTCGGTGCATACCCCGTTTTGGGATGACATTCCAGCACATCCAGACTTTGAACAGATGCTTAAACCTGAACATGTCGCAGCGACGGTTCTTTCTGTCTGCCAGCAACCGCTTGGCATGGTAACCGAAGAGATTGTCGTGATGCCGCCCCTCGGAATCCTCTAATAACGTTTATGTGTGTCGGTATGTATACGGATGCGGTGTTGTTATACCAGAAGTGTAATCAAGAGGTGAAACGTCCGAGTCTGCGCCGGATGCGAACTTTACGGATACCTCGTTCATCAGCATCTGTGACTGTGATGATGGCATCGCTTAAATTGAGTTCAGTGCCGGTTTCTGGAATCGTTCCAGTCCGATCAAGGATATAGCCAGCCACTGTCTCATAGTCGCCTTCGGGAATCGGGAGTCCGTAGTATTCTTCAAGCAGATCGACTTCGGTTCTCGCGTCGCATTCAAGGATATGAGGCGCGATTAAACGGATGAGGTCGGGAGCATCACGTTCATCGGCGAATTCGCCAACGATTTCTTCAACAAGGTCTTCGATTGTAACAAGTCCGACGGTGCCTCGATATTCATCGACAGCGAATACCATCGTGTGTCGGGTATTTTGAATTTCTTTCAGGAGCGCGTTAATATTTTTCGATTCAGGCACGAAGTGCAAGTTTGTTCGGATGAACGGCTCAATTGTTGCAGGTACGGTGTCCTCTTTATGATCTTTATCTGCATCGGTGCCTGATTCAACGTCATCATAAATGACATCCAAGAGATTGACAATCCCGACGATGTTATAAATCTGTTCTTCGTAGACGGGGATTCTTGAAAAACCGGCATCAGTGGCGATTTGCAAAAAGTCTTCACGGTTGGTGTTTCTTTCAATGGCGACGATATCGACAAGCGGAACCATAACTTGTTCGACGGTTCGATCTTGCAAGTTGAGTAGACTGTGGATCATCCGGCGTTGGTCTGTAAGTAGGTTGCCTGAGCGTTCACCCATCGTGGCGAGGAGCCGTAACTCTTCACGTTGGGCATCCGGACTCGGTGTACTCGCACCTCTATCTATGATCCTAACAATGAGTTTGGTCAAGATTTGTACAAGGTAAATTAAAGGAGCTAATACCGATTCAGAGAGCCGTAGCGGATAGGCATAGCGCAGCGCGAGGCTATCCGCCTTAACACGAAAAATCGTTTTCGGCAAGATTTCACCGAAGATAAGGAGCAGCGTCGTTACCCAGAGGATCGCAATCGGTTCTTGTAGGTGCTCTGCGTTAGGCAGGACTCTCGCAGTCAAGCGGTCACCGAATTGTGAAATCAGAATATTCGCAAGATTTGTTCCGGCTAAAGTCAGCGCGAGCATTCTATCAGGAGATTCAACCAAGCGATGAATAATTTTTGCTTGCGCATCCTTAGATTCAACGAGTTGGTTAATCCGAATTTTATTAACAGATACGAGTGCTGTTTCCGAACCCGAATAGAAGGCTGAAAGTACAAGGCAGAGAAGCACCGCGAGGACAAGTGAAATGAGTACGATAATTTGTCCGGTGCTGCTCGCGCCAATTAAAAAGAGGGATAATAAAAAAATTCTCAATTGTTTTGTATCGAGTAGTTGTTGTTAAGCTTCTATTTCAGTTTCAGGGGTATCTGGGACTTTGATGAACAAACTTGTGATAACATTTCCTTCTGTAGCGGTAATTTCAAATTCAATGCCGTTTGCGTCTGTATAGCATTCACCGACGGAGGGAATTCGTCCGAAAAGTCCAAAGACGTAACCCCCGATAGTGTCCACGTCATCTTCACTGAGTTTTAGTTCAAATTGTTGATTGAGTTTCCGGATGCTCATGCGTCCGGAAGTTTCAAGTAATAAGGGGGCTTCAGAGTGTTTGACAAAGTCCGGTGGCGCGTCATCTCTGTCGTGTTCGTCAACGATATCCCCGACGACCTGCTCAATGATGTCTTCGGTCGTGACAATTCCTGAAACACCGCCATACTCATCTCGGAGAATCGCCGTTTTGGTTTTTTCGCGTGTGAGTTGTAATAACAACATCGCGATTTTACGGGTCTCAAGAACGAAGATAGGCTCTCGAATCAGGGAGGTGCTGGAGGGATCTTCAGCAATCCGGTCCCGTTTTTCGAGAAAGGCATCAATGGTAAGCGAATTCACATCCGCGTGTCGCCACAACGCGAGATCTTTGACATAGAAGATGCCACAGATATTATCAATCTGTTCCTGATAGACCGGAATCCGTGAGAACCCAGATTCTTTTGCTTGCTTTAAGGTCGCCTGAATCGTATTTGATGTCGGGACTGCGACGACTTCGGTGCGTGGCACCATAATCTCTCTTGCCTCAATGTCACGGAGTTGAAGGATATTACTAACGATTTCGCGTTCATCGGAGGGGAGTGCTTCTTCGGGGTAAGTATTGAGAATTTCTATAAGGTCCGTTGCTGTAAGGTGTTCGGTAGGTGGTGGGTGGCCACCAAATATCGGAACGAGGAAGTCAATGATTCTACGTAGAAGTCCGCGTAAGGGGGTGATGAAAACAGAAAATACCCACAACAGCGGTGCCGTTATCTTCGCAAAAGACTCCGCATGTTTAATCGCATAAGTCTTGGGGGTCATCTCACCAAAAATGAGCATGAGGAAAACATTAAGGACTAAAGCTATGACAAAGCGGATAGATTCGGGGTGCTGCGGAAGCAGTTGCCCAATAAACGAGAGCATCAGGATTGCGAACGCAACGTTGACAAGGTTATTACCGAGCAGAACGGTAATAAACAGTTTGCGGGGGTTATCAACGAAATCGACAATTGCAGAAGCACTGCCCTTTTCAGCGCGGATCCGCTCAATTTGGACTTGAGTCAGGGCGCATAAAGCCGTCTCAGAGCCGGAGAAAAAGCCAGAAAGGACAAGTAAGCCCGGCAAGCCAATTAGATAGGGGAGTAGTGGAACAACTTCCATTCTTTATTTTTAATGCAATTTTGGGTACACGTGTGCACCGAAAATCGCTATTAAGGATACTAAATTAGCGATAGTCTGTAATCTGCCCGCTGCATTCCTTTAATTATAACATATTGACAGACAAATCGCAACAAAAATATCATTGCTGCTCAGACATTCTCTAAAAACTGTCTGCCTTGCGCCTCAAGTCCGTGAGTGAAAGTTGATGGGCGGTACTGATTTTGAGGGAATCTATGACGAAATTAGAACAGATGCAACGGATCGAAACATGTGGTATTGTCGCTATTATTCGCGCCAACAGTGCGGATGAATTGATTGAGACAGCGGCAGCAATTCATGCCGGGGGCGTTAACGTCATTGAAGTCACCATGACGACTCCGAACGCGTTACAAGTTATTAATGATGTTTCATCAGCGTATGGTGATGCTGTTTTGGTGGGGGCCGGGTCGGTATTGGATGCCGAGACAGCCCGCGCTGTAATGCTGGCGGGTGCGGAATTCATCGTCAGCCCGGTTACAAAACCGGATGTCATTGAAATCTGTAACCGCTACGGCAAGGTCGTTATCCCTGGTGCCTTTACACCCACAGAAATTTTGACCGCCTGGGAAACCGGCGCGGATTATGTCAAAGTGTTTCCATCGAGTGGTGTCGGGCCCGCCTATATAAAAGATGTGAAGGCACCGCTCCCACAGATTCCGCTTGTCCCAACAGGCGGTATCAACACTGAAAACGCCGCTGAGTTTATCACCGCTGGGGCTACCGCTTTGGGAGTCGGTAGCGCACTCGTTAATAATCAATTGATTGAAGCCGGGGAATTTGCACTACTCACAGACAGAGCCGAGAAACTTGTTAAGGCGGTCCAACGCGCCCGTTCAGATCATTAATTGCGCTTAAACCCGCTGAAAATGTGTTTTTGTGTTGACAATTCGTGTTAATTTTGTTAATCTTGTTACCAAGGATTGTATACTACTCGCTTCTAAGATACCGCTATGCAGATTGATCAATTAATCTTAGGTAAATATAGATTGCTTGAATTTCTCAATTCAGGAGGTTTCTCCTCAGTTTTTCGCGCCCGCGAAGAGATGACAAACCGAGAAGTTGCCCTTAAAGCCTTAGCAAAAACCGCCTATCCTGCAAGCCGAATGAAGTTTTTACTAAACGAATTTCAAGCGATGTCAAAAATTTGGGGGCATCCCAATATCGTCTCCATTCATACCGTTGAACCCGGCGAAGACGACTACGTTGCGTGGATCGTAATGGAGTATGTTGAAGGGAAAAGCCTTCACGAGCTGATGCAGGAAGGTGCACTCGTGCTAACGGATGCACTCAACATCGGTTTGGACATTTGTCGCGGGCTGAAGGCAGCGCATGTTCATAAGATTATGCACCGGGACATCAAGCCACAAAATATATTGCTTACGACTGAAAAAGAGGCAAAAGTTGCCGACTTCAGCATCGCGCGTATCTTTGGTGAGACGACCGAATTCGCTGAAACTATGGCAGGGACGCGGCGTTACATGGCACCCGAACAAACCTATGGTTCTTATGACTATCGAGCGGACCTCTACTCCACAGCACTCATCCTATATCAAGCCGTAACAGGGCGATTTCCGTTCTCTGGTGAAAATAAGGAGATGGATAAAAAGAAAGCTGCCGGAGAAATAGAAGAAATTGACAGATGCCCGGAAGTTCTCCGCAACTTTTTGCAAAAAGCTCTCCATCGGCAACTCTCAGAACGCCATCAAAGTGCTACCGAGATGTACGAAGAATTGGATCGCATCCGCCAAGATGAGTACGTCAAACAGGCTTCGGAGCTGATTGATGCGAGTGCCAATTCAAGCCACCCGAGATTAGCAGAAGCACTTGAACGTTATCGGAAAACGTTCCGTCTGTCGCTGGCAGACGCAGAACGGATGAATCAAAATCTGTTTTTCCAGCGGCGACAAAAAGAGGAAAATACCAAACGCGAAAAACTGTTAGCGCAAGTCGAAAGGCATTATACGCGCGCTGTCAGTCACGCCGAGAATCGAGACTATCCGAGTGTACTTGCTGAACTTCACAAAGCAAGCCGCCTTTGTATTGATGATCAGGGACTCAGCAAAATTGTTGATAATTTGTTTCATACACTTAATACGGTAGGTGTACCACTCTCGGCAAACCCGACTGTGGAGGAGGTCGTCTCACTCATTCAGAAGTTACCGGACAGTGAAAGTATTGATCTCCGGACATGGCTTGATCATCAAAAAGTAGAGACTGAAGAACCGACGGGTGTAAAGCCGCCGGACGGTGAAAGTATTGATTTCCGGACATGGCTTGATCATCAAAAAGTAGAGACCCAAAAACCGGTCGGTGTAAAGCCGATACAACCTCGTGTCAAGGCATCCGGCAGCTATCGGCACGTCATTGAGGAAGCATCCCCGGAATACCTACTTGACCAAGTTCATAGTGATATCCAATATCCGCATGAAGAAGAGGCACTTCGTATCTTCCAACAAATTCAGATTTTTGAACAACAGGGGCGCACCCGACAGTGGCTCGCACTCTATAATAAATTGGGTAGGTTCTATCAAAAACAGGCGAGTAATTTTGTTAAGAAAGACGAATTGGAACTCGTTGCCAACTGCTACACGCGCGCCCGGTTCGCTTACACGGTTGCCGAGAAGCAGCGCCTCGCGAGAAGAAATGCTAAAAAGGGTGCTGTCTACTACACACGCCTTGCAGGGCAATTTGAGCTCCAGCGTTCATGGGAAGAAGCCGGGAAATCTTATATCCTTTCCGCCTACAACCACGGCTATGTGAATATGCCTATGCTCGTTGAGGAGTGCCACAGAATGGCAACTGTCTGTTATTTCAACGCCGCTGAAAGCGCGCACCTCAATAACGAATTACAAACCGCTTACGACTTTTATATGTTGATCTTGGCAATCGGTGAAAAAATGTCTACACCCACAAAAATGGTGAGCGAGGCACAAAAATTGATTTCGGAAATCCCGGTTGTCGATTGAAGGGACTGTCTTAACGTGAAAACATCTTTAAAACGTGGAGAGGTCCTCGTTGGGACTTTTGTACTGGAATTTGGTGGTTCCGCGATTGCAACGCTCCTCGCAAGTGCTGGCGCAGATTTTATGATCGCAGACTTGGAACACAGTTCCTTTTCCATAGAAGTCGTTGGACGCATCATTCGGGACGCACGCGGCTCGAATCTGCCTTGTATCGTTCGTGTCCCGGCACTTGAACGTCATTTTATCTCGCGGGTACTTGACGCTGGGGCGACTGGCGTGATGATTCCGCGGGTCGAATCCCGCGAAGATATCGAAAAAATAAAACAGTGGACAAAATACGCCCCCGAAGGCGACCGAGGCGTTGCATTCGGAATCGGACACACCGATTATGGAGATTTCACAAAACTTGATACCCGAGAATACGTACGCAACGCGAATCAAGAAATTCTCACTATCGGGCAAATCGAAACCGTCAAAGCTGTCGAAAACCTAAATGACATTCTCACCACTGGCGAATTAGATGTTGTATTCATCGGTCCCTACGATCTATCAACATCTATGGGCATCTCCGGCGAACTCGACCACCCGCTGCTTTTAGACGCTATAAAACAAATTATCAGACTTACGCAGACACACAATATCGCCTTGGGGTGTTATGTCAATGACTTTGAGAGCGGTGAACAGTGGTTGAATTTGGGGGTTCAACTCATCGCATGCGGAAATGATGCGTTCCTCATAACCCGTAAATTTGCCGAGGAGCATCAGAAATTCAAAGACGCGGCGAATTCAAGATGAAAGCCTACGATATTCTCACAATTGGACGGAGTTCTTTAGATCTCTACGCAAATGACATCGGCGCGGCATTTCCGGACATTAAAAGTTTCGGTGCTTTCGTCGGCGGGTGTCCTACCAACATCAGCGTTGGTGTTCAACGGCTTGGGCTTCAAGCTGCTTTGTTGACGGCTATCGGCGAGGATCCGGTGGGGGAGTTCCTGCTCAAGTTTTTGAGGAACGAAGGCGTAGAAACCGAGTTTATTCCTTACAAGCCTAAACACCGAACGAGTGCGGTTGTACTCGGTATTGAACCGCCAGACCGGTTTCCACTCATCTATTATCGTGATAACTGCGCGGACATTGAACTCACTATTGACGATGTTCTCGCTGCGCCCATCGCTGAAAGTCGGGCTGTGTTGATATCCGGTACTGGCTTGAGCAAAGAACCGAGCCGCAGCGCAACGCTTTATGCTGCTGAGAAGGCGCAAGCCATCGGTTGCCACGTCTTTTTGGACCTCGATTTTCGGGCAGATCAGTGGCACGATCCGAGAGCATTCGGGGTTGTTGTCCGCTCTGCGTTACGTTATATTGATATTGCTATCGGCACAGAAGAGGAGATCAAAGCCGCCACACTTACAGACCTTTCGCAACTCACGATTGAGCACTCCCAAATTTCCAACCCTACAATTGAGGGAGATATGGCGGGCGCGATTGAAACGCTTTTGGGGGCTGGGCCAGATGCGCTCATAGTGAAACGTGGTATTGAAGGCGCAGATGTCCATCTGGTGAGTGGTGAAGTCATTCACGGCGCACCCTTTCCTGTTGAAGTCTACAATACCCTTGGTGCCGGAGACGCTTTCGCGAGCGGTTTCATTTACGGGAACCTCAGCGACTGGAGTTGGGAAAAGTCTGCCCGTCTTGGCAATGCAACTGGTGCCATTGTCGTAACACGACACGGGTGCGCGAACTTTATGCCAACAATGCCTGAAGTTGATGAATTTGTCGCCGAACGCGGCGGTTGGTAACGTGATTACTGGGACCTATAGGGCTATATGCTTGTGACTGAGTCCATACACCACTTTATTCGCGAAATTTTCATAGCAACTTTCATAGCAAACTTCATAGCAACCTTTGGTGAAAATCGACTAAAACCCAATCATGGTAAGGGTCTATAGCCTTTCGATAAACATATTGAATTCACAGTTTTGCTATGAAAACTGTGAATGTATACTAATCCTTCTAATGAAAATGCGGAGTAATTTTTATGAAAACACGAAAACTCACGATGGGGCAAGCCATCGTTCAATTTCTTGAACAACAATACGTTGAAAGAGACGGCAACGAAATCCAGTTCTTCGCTGGCATGTTCGGTATCTTCGGTCATGGCAATGTTGCCGGAATTGGGCAGGCGTTGCACCAGTACGCGGATACCTTTCGTTTCTATCAGACCCGGAATGAACAGTCGATGGTGCATACCGCTGCTGCATTTACCAAGATGAACAACCGTTTGCGCGCCTTTGCTTGTACATCCTCTATCGGACCAGGCGCGACGAATATGATTACAGGTGCAGCAGGCGCGACAATTAACCGACTACCTGTGCTCTTGCTACCGGGGGACATCTTTTCGACTCGGTTAGTCGCTCCAGTTTTACAGCAGCTGGAGTCCCCGAGTTCACAAGATTATTCGGTGAACGATTGTTTCAAACCGATTTCACGCTATTGGGACCGCATTAACCGTCCTGAACAGATCATCACGGCGTTACCAGAGGCGATGCGGGTGCTAACATCGCAGGCGGAAACAGGTGCCGTAACTTTAGCACTCCCGCAAGATGTTCAAGCCGAGGCGTACGATTACCCCGCCCAGCTCTTTGAGAAACGCGTCTATACTATCTCTCGTCCGCGTGCAGATGAAAGTCTATTACGTCGGGCAACGGCATGGATCCGTGAGAGTGAACGCCCCTTAATTATCGCTGGAGGTGGTGTGATCTATAGCGAAGCCACAACGCAACTCGCGGAATTTGTAGAGCAGACAGGTATCCCTGTTGGCGAAACCTTCGCAGGTAAAGGGGCATTATCCTATAATCATCCACAGAATCTCGGCGCAATAGGCGCGACCGGTACACCGGGCGCGAATATCACCGCACGCGAAGCAGACTTGGTTATCGCGATTGGCACGCGCTTAAGTGATTTTACGACTGCTTCCAAAACGGCTTTCCAGAACCCGAATGTCCGTTTTATCAATATCAATGTCGCTGAATTTGATGCCTATAAGCATGCTGCGCTACCGCTCGTTGCAGACGCACGTGTCACGCTTGCAGAACTCGCTACCGCCGTAGGCGATTATCGCGTTGCTGCAGACTACAGCGCGCAAATTGAGAAATATCGTGCCGAGTGGGAGGAAGAGGTAGATCGGCTTTACCATGCGAAGATTAAACCAATCCAACCCGGTCGCCCAGGTTTGCCCAGCCAAAGTGAAGTGATTGGCGTAGTTAACGAGTTCTCGCGGCCTGAAGATGTCATGGTTTGTGCTGCGGGCAGCCTACCCGGTGATCTGCATAAGTTATGGCGCACCCGTAACCCGAAGCAGTACCATTTGGAATACGGGTACTCGTGTATGGGATATGAAATCGCCGGTGGATTGGGCATCAAAATGGCGGATCCGAGTCGTGATGTCTATGTCATGGTAGGTGATGGTTCATACCTGATGTTAGCACAGGAAATTATTACCTCCATTCAAGAAGGCTATAAACTAATTATCGTGCTTGTTAATAATGAGGGGCATAGTAGCATCGGTGGGTTATCTCGTGCGACGGGCGCACAGGGGTTTGCCACCCGTTTCCGCTACCGTGAACAAGAAACCGGCGAACTTTCCGGTGATTTTTTACCAGTGAATCTGGCCGCGAATGCCGCGAGCCTCGGTGCCAACGTAATTGAAGCGACGACCTTACAAAGTCTCAAAGCTGCCCTGCATGAAGCACGCGAAGCAGCGCACACAACTGTTGTGAAGATTGATGTGGATTATTACGAGCAGGTCCCGCGCTATGAATCTTGGTGGGATGTGCCTATCGCCGAAGTCTCAGAAGTAGATTCAGCGCAAGAGGCGTACAAAGAGTACGCATCAGATAAGCAAAAGGAACGTTATTTCCTGTAGATAATTAAGTTATTTTGAAATGAAAGGAAATTATGAAAGCTTCAGAACTTTTAGCGAAAGTCAAGTCGGGGGAAGCGATCCCTTGCAGCGGATGTGAGGGGAAAATCGCAGCAGACGACATTTTGGGATTTGTGTTTAAGTTAGGGAAACTCGCGCCGCGGATGGAAAACGCAAACGTCGGCGATATTACTTGCGTCCAATGCCAAGAGGCAGACGAGGACATCAAGATCACGCCGCGTGGACCCGATGTTAAATTTGTCCGCGGTGGCTAACTTCAAAGGGCGGATGCCTTGTCCGCCCCTATTTAAACTATGCCTGAATACGTCGTTGGCAGAAACCCAGTCATAGAACGCCTACAGCGTGAATCTCAAGATGTAGAAAAAATCTGTATTGTCAAAGGCAACACGCACTCGCGCATCCACCAAATTATCACAATGGCGGAACGGGCAGGTATTCCGATAGAACACTGCACGCGGCGCGAATTAGATAGACTTGAATCCGCCGTGCCACATCAAGGTGTGATTGCTGTTGTGAGTCCCCCGCATTATAGCAATTTGCCATCAATACTCGCGAAGGTGCAACACGGTGCGCGCGATGCGTTGTTGGTGATGTTAGACGGGGTTCAAGATCCGAGGAATCTCGGGGCGATCCTCCGAACTGCCGACGCTGCGAATGCCGACGCTATTATCATTCCAAAGAACCGTGCTGTCGGTATCACAGCCGCGGTCCACAAAGCATCAGCAGGTGCATCTGCCTATATCCCTATTGTCAAAGTAACGAACCTCGCGCGCACCATAGACACGCTTAAAAAAGCAGGCATCTGGGTCGCAGGTGCTACTGGGGATGCGTCATTGCTATACACCGATGCAGATTTTAACGTCCCGTTATGTCTCGTGTTAGGCAGCGAGGGAACAGGCATCCGACGGCTCGTTAAAGAAAAATGCGACTATCTCGTGCATCTACCGATGTTCGGAAAAATTGAATCGCTCAACGTTTCAGTCGCAGCCGGTGTGCTACTCTATGAAGTGCTGCGGCAACGTCATGCAAAGTGAACCCTTCAAATAAATCCCTCTTCCTTTAGACTCACAAAGATCCCGTCCCCGATGACGATATGATCTAATACTTTGATCCCGATTTGGTTACCAGCCTCGATCAATTGTTTGGTCGCCCGAATGTCTTCCTGACTCGGTTGGGGGTCGCCAGACGGATGATTATGGACAAGGACGATTGAATTTGCGGATTCCTCAATAGCAAATCTAAAAATTTCGCGTGGGTGAAAAACGCTGGCGTTGAGTGTGCCTTCAAAGACGGTTGTTTCGGATAACAATTTTTTCCCCCAAGTCAAATCGCCGTCAAGGTCCCCGGCAACTCCTTTGGTTGTTACGCCGCCTTTGGTATCAAGACATAAGACGCAGACAATTTCCTTTTGTAGGTAGCGCATTTTGGACATCATCAAGTCAGCAACATCGCTCGGTGAGGTAATCTTATCTCGCTCGGCATGGAAACGCGCCAATCGCTTTCCGAGTTCAAGGGCTGCGACGATCTGTGCTGCCTTTGCTTCGCCGACACCTTTGATCTTTTCAAATTGCTTAGATTTGTAATCAGCCATCCGTTTGAGATCACCGTCAAGTGCTGTAAGGATCTGTTCACCGAGTTGAACGGCAGTTGTTCCTTTGAAGCCACTCTTGAGAATGATCGCTAATAATTCAGAGTCTTTCAGATTTTCTGGTCCGTATTTGTGAAGTCTCTCCCGCGGGCGTTCACTTTCGGGGAGGTCTTTAATTCGTAGGGGGCGGTACGTCATACATTGCATCCCTTTCAGTTTAATAAAAATCTTGGCGAGAATTATAGCAATTTTTCGGAATTAAAACAAACGAAATCTGATGCCGTTTCAAGGGCGTTCCTTTCGTTCACATCCTAACCATAAATGGGTGGCGACCTATAATTGGCCTTGTAGCCGGAAGGGTATTTTTTTAACTGCTATTTTGTGAATATTCAGAATCCTAGAATTACACTGGCGATTACCGGTCTCTGGCGCGAGATTCGGCAACGCACCTTGGTGTAAACAGGCAGACGAAGGGTTAGAAAAAGTCGAGCTCGCTTTCGGAGTCGGCTGCTGTCTTCCAGTGTGCATGTTTCTGAAGGGTCCGGATATCGATACCGAGTGAACAGGCTGCCTCACCAAGGGAGGTGTATTCCTCAATGCGCTTCTGGGCGACTGCACGTAGAATTTGATTCTGATTCATATCTTTTATATTCAGCAGCTCACCGGTTTCCTCTGTCTTTACACTATTAGGAACCGGCAAGCCACGCGAGATTTCCGGTAGGTGCGTTAAGAGTTCATCCCTAATTGTCCGCTGTATCTCTCGCGGAAGGGTCTTCCATATAGAGATGAGTGTCTGAACGAATTCTGGGTAAGTAGATGCGTCCGCTTTTATGTCGAAAGCGGAAGCAGGTTTTCCAAAACTTGGAACAGTGAAGAAATTATATGGGAAATCTTTAACTTCAAGTTTGTCAGTTGTAGCAAGCGCGACAGCTGTTTGAATAGTACTTTTCAGTTGCCGGATATTGCCCGGCCACGCTGCTGCTTCAAGACGAGTGAGTGCCTCTGGCGTGATTCCTGTAATGCCTTTTCCACGTTTCGGGTTGAATTCAACAATAAAAGCAGCCACTAAAGGGGCAATGTCTTCCGGCCGATCCCGCAGCGGCGGAACATCAATCATTAGGCCCATAAGGCGATAGAAGAGGTCGGGTCTAAATTCTATTTTCAAAACCGTTTCCCCAATATTTCTATTTGTTGCTGCGATAACCTGAATATCTGTAGTGAGGTTCTCATTTCCACCGAGCCGCGTGAAAGTTTTTGTATCCAAGACGCGGAGCAGCATCTTCTGTGCCGCCAAGGGCATCTCAGTAATCTCATCTAAAAAGAGAACGCCCCCGTTTGCCCTTTCCAATGCCCCTTTGCGTTGCTGGTTTGCCCCAGTAAATGCCCCTTCTTCATGTCCAAAGAGCTCACTTTGCAGGAGTTCAGGGACGAATCTTCCACAGTTGATGGCTACGAAAGGTTTATTGTGTCGCGGACCACTTTTGTGTATGCATTGTGCCACGCCTTCCTTACCAACGCCGGTTTCACCCATAATGAAAAACGAGAGGTCTGATTCCGCAACCTGTTGAATCCTGCGATAAATCTCCTGCATCGATTCTGATGGCAATTCAATAAATATTGGCTGCATGTTCATAATGTTTTCCTTTCTATTGTGGGAAAATACAGCGTAAGAAGATGATACCAAACCCTATTTTTTATGCAACGTGAGTTTGATAAAAGTGAGATGTTGGGTTTCGCTTAGACTTGCAACCCGCAATTTAGGTTATAAGCAGTCAATTTTCTTTATTATTTCAACTATTAAATAATAAAGATTATACCTAACCGATATTATATAATATTTTTTGGGGAAAAGCAAAAAGATTCTGTACTGTGTGCGATTTTTAGGAGGGCTCCGTTCAACCTAAGGGAAAATCCGCAGAAATACCCAAGCAAAA
>CAZQIP010000249.1:0-12010 GCA_964593655.1 uncultured bacterium
CCCAACTGATTATAGTAAAACCCGAAAATAAATGAACACTTTTACGAAGATAACCCCCCTAACCCCCCTTATCAGGGGGAATAAGTAGGGAAGATAACCCCCCTAACCCCCTTATCAGGGAGCAATAAGTAAGGAAAGCAGAAATTAAGCATGAAGATAAAAAGAATTATAATATCCGCATTTGCTTTAGCAAGCATTGCTTTGACTGTCGGATTTTTTAGTTGTGGTAGAGTCGTCTCGGTAGTATCTGATGGCGAAATGCCTCAGATGATGAGCGAAGCGATTCCGATCGGTGTTGTCGTCGCGCTGACAGGACAGCACGCCGAACCGTATGGGTTTCCTATGCAACGCGGTTTTGAATTGGCACGAGAAGAGATTAACAGCCTCGGTGGTGTGAATCTCAGGTTTATCACTGTGGACGATCGGAGCACCCCAGAGGGCGCGAAGGAAGCCGTACAGTACCTGGTTGATCAAGGTGTACCTGCTATCGTTGGGCTCGCTATCTCGACGCACCTTAAAGAGGCGGCTCCGATTGCACAGGAAAATCGGGTTATCGCTTTCAGTTCGGTCTCCTCCGCTGCAGGTCTGAGCGGGATTGGAAATTTCATCTTCCGCACCAGTCTCGCCACCAATATAAGCATTCCTGATGGAGTGATGGCGACTCAGCAGAAAATCGGGTATCAAAAAGTCGCGACGATTTATGATGAGATCGATGTCTACGCCAGAAGTAGCAACGAAGTGTTAGAGGCGGTGCTTGCGGCAAACGGGGTTGAGATACTCACCCAGGAAACCTTCAAAACCGGCGATACCGATTTTTCTCAGCAATTAAGGAATATAATGGCGGTGGCACCGGATGCGCTCTTTATCTCGGCACTCGCACAAGAAATAGCGCAGATTGTCGGACAAACATCCGAGGTAGGTTTTCCGGATAGTATTCGCGTTATCGCGCCTGATTTAACCATGGATGAAGTCCAAAAGGCGGGTGATGGTGCTGAAGGGACAATCGGTTTTATTGGGTGGTCCACTATATCTGATGCCCCCGGGAACCAAACCTTTATTGCGAATTATCGAGCGAAATACGGTATTGACCCTGAGCCGTGGGCGGCACAGTCGTATGTGACGCTCCATGTGCTTGCCAATGCGATTAAGATAGCACAATCGGCGGATTCGACCGCTATTCGGGATGCCCTTGCAGACACGAAGGATTTCCCCACGATTTTAGGCGACTTCTCTTTTAACCCTGACGGAGATGCACTGTATGACCAGATTGTTCTGGTCGTTAAGGACGGAGAATTTCAGGTGCTTGAATGATTTTCAGTGTTGAATCAAGATATTGCAATCGCGAGCAAAACTCGCGCCTACAAGATGAGAACCAGATAGCAATCGCGAGCAAAACTCGCGCCTACAAGATGAGAACCAGATAACCATCGCGAGCAAAACTCGCGCCTACAACCGATTATTTTCTCTTAAGTTGGCTCCACATTGTTGTTAATTTGACCTCTGGGGTGACGTTTAGTCCGGAGATGGTGAAGGTGTCTGCCCATGCTTCGCCGACCCACTGGTTTGCGATATTCAGTCCTTCCATGAGAAAACCGAGAATCTCAATTTTATCAAAGTTCGCGTCTTGGAACGCGGTGCGGAATTCGCCATCTGCAAATAGCAGAAAATATCCCGAATGAAAGTACAATTCCATCTCTGTGAGGACATCGGTCTCCCAGCGGATGCGTGGCTCTCTGGAGAGTCGGTACCGGAAAGGTTGACTGCTCCCTTTGCCGTCAAAACGGCGTGCTCTGATTTCATCGGGGAAAAAGACGTAAAAGAACGGGTCTTCGCCGGGTGTATCGGCAAAATGCCGTCCGACGCAAAACCCGAAACGCGTTTTGTCGCCGCCGAAATCGGTTATCTTGATCACGAAATCTCTGTAGGGTGCTGGGATTGCGGTGAATTGGTAGAGTTCGTATTGCACGTTCCAATCGCGGTTCACCTCTGCGCGCAGAAATCCGTCGCTTATTTTCCAGACGGCATCGTTTCCGACGATATTCCATGCTTCCGGATTTTCGGTATCAAAATCGTCGTGCCAGACCTCGGCGGATGCGGAGAGGGTGGAGCTGAGGAATATGTAGAGGAGTATGAAGATATTTAGGTTTTTGTGTGGCATAGGAAAATATATTTCATTGATTTTATGGTAAAATCTGGTGCGGTTAGGAAACCGCACCTACCGGGCCTGGTGATGCACAGATTAATTGATTTTTATGCAGTCGTACCAGCGTTGTGTTTTCTTTCCTCTTCGGCTCAAGACACCGGGTTTGCGTTCGACGGGGGGCCCGAAGTCTCCGTCGTTCTGTTTCAAGACATCCCAATCGGGCGGGAACCAAGTTCTTAGGGTTTTACAGTTAACTTCAACGGTCTCGCCTTCCCATCCGCCGACTTTGTAATACATCGGACAAACCCATCGCTCTGCGCCGCGTGCATACCGTCGCCACCCGATGACGAAGGCTTGTGCGCGGATAATATCGCCGTCGCGCCAGTGCCGTTCAACGCCGCTCCACGGGTAGCCGGTTGTGCCGCCCCCGACACTAATTTCACTCCATCCCAAATCGTCGTTGAGTGTGATGTAGGAGTAGTTTGTGCCCCAAGGCGTATCGTCTGTAGCGAACCACCATCGCTGTCCACGGTACCAATGGAGCGCGCCTCGGATACTTGAGCGTGAGACCGCTGCACTTTCAATGGTTTCTACGATGTCAAACCGCCCTCTATTGTTGTAAGGATTATGGACCCCTGCGCAAAGAGTGAGGGAGTTCAGCTCAGGTCCGAACCACTTTCCATTTACACCTGGGGTTCTATAGTAGGACCCCGAACTGGCGGGCTGTGCGCGTTCTCCCGGATTCAAACGTGCTCTGGCGTAGGTGTTCCAAAACCCGATAGCGAGGACGATGATGAGTAAAAATGCGTTGAAGATGAGGTCTAAATTTTTTCGGAGCATTTAATGGTTGTCAGTTATCGGTTATCGGTTGTCAGTTAAGAGGGCAATCGTTTTAGAAAGATACCTTGTTAGCAGACAACTGACCCTTCAGGGTTGTTCTTGCTTTAGACTTGCCCATGTTGTCGCTAATTTTCGTATGGGTGAGACGGCGAGTCCGTCGATTGTAAAAGTATCCACCCATGCGGTGCCGACATTGACCTCCTCCGTGACAAATCCGGCAAGCACAAAAGCGATGGTATCAATGTGATCGAAGTTTGCGTCGGTAAAGTCAATGCGGGATTCGCCATCGGCGTTGAGTTGGAATCTGCCGTCTTTAAAATGGAGCTCCATCTGTTGGAGTTCATCGGTATTCCAGCGTTGTCCGGGTCCGATAAACACGTTGCCATCTCTTGATGGATACATATCGTTTGTGAAAAAGAGGTAGTAGCCGTGTTCGTCTATTTCGGTCACAGGGTCATGGAAATGCTTTGCGAGTGCGATGCCAAATCTGGCACGTGTTGCGCCGACAGTTTCGAGGGTAATTGTAAAGTCGTTATAGGGACCGGGGTAGGCGATGAATTGATAGCGTTCAAATATCGCACTCCACTGTTCTTGAGCTCGAATTTCCGTCTTTAGGAATCCGTCCTCAACTGTCCAGACGGAATCGTTGCCTTTGTGCTGCCAATCCCTTTCTGATTCTTGGTCAAAATGGTCTTCCCAGAAAGCGGCCTCTGTGCCTCCCACCGAAATGAGAAAGATACCAATGATTGTGATTGTATTTAGGAAGCGTCTGGCGTTTTTCATGTTGTAAGGTGTTTCATCTATACCAAGGTTTTTGTTATAAACCGGGTCGGTTAGGAAACCGAACCTACCGGGCCTGGGGACCGGGAGGGAACCTCGTCCCTACTTTGCGAAAGGGGTGCCATCTTGTTTTCCGAGATAGATGCGGTATGCGGTGCCAGCAGCAGGAATTGCGACCTGTTTGTGAATGCGGGTCCGTTGATAACGTTTCGTGGTATCTTCATATACTATGTAGACAGCGCGGATGTATAGTTGATAGCGCGCCTCAGTGAGATTGCTGAACTTAAACTTGCCGTGCGTGTCAGTTTCAGCCTCAAAGCGGTCCAGTGTCATCGACATGTCAGACGGATGTAATTCCCACGGATACCATGACCGCGAGACGACAGCATTGTGAACAGGATCGCCTGTAGCCGCCCAGAGTACTTGACCCTGCAGCGTTGCAGTGGGTCGATCCGCTATGATTAGGCGTTCCTCTATATTTGTCGATGCGTCCACATCCATACGTGTTGCCGAGATGCCGTCTCCGATGATATAGAGGGTGTATTTTTCTGCAAAAAGTCCGTCAACGCGAAAAGCGGATTCTGTTACAGGAAAATATCTCGCCAAGAGCGGTTTATGCAACGCCAACGGATTCAGGCTCGGTTCCATCTGCATATCCGCTGGAAAGACCTTCACGGTGAACTGCGCATCCGCGGGGAGGTCCTGCGGTAGGGCAACGCGTCCTTTAACCGTAACCCCCTTTTCAAGTCGAACAACCGGCGGCATCTTCCCGATATCCACGTTCTCGTAGATTCTGGAAAAATAGCCTCTCTTACTTACCTCAAGTGATAGCAGTCGTGGCTCGGTTGCTAACACCTGCATCTGAAAGTTGCCGGCATCGTCTGTCTGTGCGGCTGCGAGGATTGCGCTGTGCCCGGACGGTGTTTCCGTGTGTCGCGTCGCGTAAATCCGCGCGCCCGCTATTGGCTGGGACTGCCCATCAACAACTGTCCCGCGTAACGTCTCCAATTTCGGCAAGCGGATAGAAATCTCCGTCTGTTTCTCGGGGTTAATAGATTCTACGTAGGCTATAATAACATCGTTTCGGGAAATTGTCAAGGTGTACGCAATCGGATAAAGCTCAGCGAAGTGGAAATTGCCTGTGGTGTTAGCCTTCACTGCGTGTTCAATCGGTGCAGCGGCACGGAAGAAATCCGCCGATTTCGCGTGCATCTTTAGGTTCACGATAAGTCCGGCGAGATTCTTTTCTCCAGAAACAGTGGCTTTTAGCGTTAATGTGCGTTTCAGGGCAATTTTTCCTAAATCATATTTACTTTTTCCCGGCGACATTTCGTGCTGCAAGCGTTTCGCCTGATACTTCGGGTGGATCGCCATGAGTGAGAAGGCGTAGTAGGTCTGCGGGTCATTTGGAATCGTCAGTGAGAAAGAGCCGTTTGCGTCTGTTGCTGTCGCGTGCTCGAAATCTCGGTTAGGGTAGACGCTCGCGATCTTCTCAGCATCGGCACGAACGAGGACATCAGGGATCGGTTGTCCGTTTTCGGCATCAATGAATGTGCCGTGGAGGGACGCGCTATTTGGTGTTTGGCAGATGCCAACAGCGGTAGTCGTAAAAAAGAGCAGTAGCAAAATCAGATAGGTGGTATTATTCATACAATACGTTCGCTTGCGTGGTTTGATTAATCATTGTAGCATGAAATGGGAAAAAATGGTAATTGGCAGTCAGCAATCAGCAGTCAGCAATCAGATTTTATGTAACCTTTTTTTCGGATTTGCATTCTTAACTTACGACGAAATTTTAGATTCAAGAATATCAAATGGAAACCACTCATTTTGTGAGCACAAAAATTTTGGAGGTAAAACCGTGAAAGAAAACAACGCAGATGTATGGGATGCGTTTCTTGGTACGCTTGAAAACCGAGGGCTTTCTAACGCTGACTGGGAGATTGCCGCTGATGTTCAGGAAGAATTAGTTGCCTACTTTAAGGCAAAAATTGATGCAGGGGTTGTTGATGGAAAAACGCTCCTTCCGCCCGATTTGATATGGGATGAGTACGTCTGGCGGTTTCCTGAGGATATGCGTCAAAAATTGCGGGAACACGCGGAACGGGCACTGAAAACGGACCCCGATAACGGTGCCGCTGCAAAGTTTTTGACAATCGTGTTGGCAGGGTGGAACTACGACATACCGCCCGATGAATTCTGGATTCTTTCGGAAAAAGCTACGCTGCTGCTGCCGAGCGATACGGCACTCTGCTATTTAGCGTTTATAAAATCAGGGATTGATCCGCTCTACTTTGATAAGGCCGTTATCGCGCTTGAAGGACTATTTGCAGGGTACCGCGCAGGCGAAAAACCGGCTTTGTACGAGTGGCTATTCCGGTGTTGCTATGACTACTTGTACGTCACATCAAGACCCAACGATTTTTACGAGCGGCTTGAAAGCGATGATCCACTCCATGAACGGTGGACAGTGGTGATGGGAAAGATTGGGGGTGTTTTTGAAGAACAGTTGGCGGAAACGCCTGACCATTGGCATACTGTGCGCATGTTAACCGAAATTCATGAAGCCTTGGGAGACAGTGCGGCGCGAGAGCAGACGCTCAAAGACGCGCAAGCGGTTTTTGAAAAAGCGTTGGAACAGGACGAAAATGATAGGAACGCTTTAAGTGGATTAGCGAACATCCATGAACGGTTAGGGAACGCCGAATTTGCCAGAACCTATAAGCTCAAAGTGGACCCCAGTTTGGGGTGGGAGGGGCAAATGTTGCCTGATTTCTCCTCATCAGCGGTTGACCTTGACGGTAATCCAATTTCGCTTGCTGAATATCGTGGCAAAGTTGTTCTGCTCGATTTCTGGGCGGTGTGGTGCGGTCCCTGCCTCGGAGAGATACCGCGAATCAAAGCCGTATACGAGAAATATCATGACCAAGGTTTTGACGTTATCGGTGTGAGTTTGGATGAAGATGAAGCGGCGTTACGTGCGTATATCAAGGAGAATGAGATGCCGTGGCGCCAGGTTTTCGAGGGTCAAAAATGGTCCGGTCATCTCGTCGAGCAGTATGGTGTCCGCGGTATCCCTGCGCCGTTTTTGATAGATCGGGAAGGTAAGGTTATCTCGGTTAAAGCAAGAGGTTCCCTCTTAGATGAGCTCGTTGAAGCCGAGATTGAGGGTAAAGTGGATTAGGTTATCAATCAACAAAGGTTGTAATGGCAATGGATGAGTCACGAGATGAAGAACTGGTGTATCAGAGTTTAGACGATGAGAATGAGGGTGCTTTTGAAATCCTTTATCATCGTTATGAGATGTCGCTCCTTAATTTTTTCTACAGACGCGTTGGGAGCTGGGAGACGGCGCAAGACCTGATGCAAGAGACGTTTATCAGAGTACACAAACACCTCGGAACGCTTCGGGATCGCAAAAAGTTTTCGAGTTGGATGTTTAGCATAGCGAAACAACTCATCGCTACACACATCAGAGAGAACCGGAGAAGTGTTGAGACGGATCCTGTTGATGAAATCTTTGAAACTTATACGATAGCACCTGAGCATCGCTCACCTGTGGAGTCGATAATCGCTGAGGAGCAATTAGAAATCGTCCGTGGTTTAGCACAGCGGTTGCCGGCATCAGAGCGGCGTGCGTTTGAACTGCGGCTTGATAACATGACGCTTGAAGAAATTGCCAAAACATTAGACATTAGTTCATCGGCAACGAAGGTTCGATTGCATCGTGCCAAACAGAAGTTAGTTGCTTGGATGAAATCAGAATATCCTGGCGAGTTCGACAATATATTCCGCAATAAAGGTTAGAAAGTGTGCAGTATCGGAAAAATTCATGTAACCTTTTCTGCTGATTTGCATTCTTAATTCACAAAAGGAGAATCCAACATGACACCGATAGAGGTCAAGGAATTGCTGAAGACCTTAATTGCGGAGGCATGTCTACCGACTGACGTTATTGATATAGGCCCCTCCCAAGATTTAGAGGCGAAGTATTCTACGACAGAGGCGCGTATCAAGGACGTTATCACCCAATGGAACAAGGACGGTAAAATCCACGTGCTCCCCCCTGGTCAACCAGGAATCATGGAGTTCTATACCAAGACCGATGCTGCCTCACCCGCCAAGGAATTGCTCGAAGCTTCAGCGATTGAAGGCCTCCTTGAATCTGTGATCACGGAACAAGCACTGCCTATCCGTTTTAACGATTGCGGTTTCCGATTGATTACGCTGGCGGAAGATAATACGATGCCTTACCCGGTCAAAATTCTTCACGGGAGTTTCCGACTGGAGAAACGGGAAGGCACTGTAGTCGAACTCTCACAGCTTGAGCGGGTTACCCATCGCTTTGAGGCTTTACTAAAGGTGAGAAGTGTCAAGGCGAAAATGTTGCATCGGGGTTTCCAACTCGAAAAGAGTGCGGAAGTTGAAATACCTCTTTCGCAAGTTAAAAAGCTTGCGGAACAGATAGATACAACCTTTGGGATTAATTATGTGCTGAATGCCTACGAATACGCGAACAGTGATGATGCCTCGGAAACGAGTTGGACGGGTGCAAGCATCTGCGTCTCTTTATGGCGTTATCCGCGGCGTTGAATGAACTGCCGAGCGAAAATCTTATGCAATGGAAGGAGAAAACTCATGCGCCCAAATGATGTCAAAGCGTTATTAGACGCTTTAATTGTGGACCTCGGACTCCCTATTCGTGCTCGCGATAGTGGTCCACAAGTCGTAATTGAGCAGTCAAATGGCCCGACACGATCAAGAGCAGAGGAAGTAGTGAAGCAGTGGATGAACGGATGCGGTAGGAGTCACTCCATCTACGTTGGGCAGTCCGCTGCTAATGTGGAGAAAGGGATAACACTTCTCGCCTTAGAGACGCACCGTGTTCCAGAAATTAAGGAGATTCTGAAGTCTTTAATTGAGGAACAGTCGCTGCCTTTGAATGTTGTTGATTGGGGTTTTGAATTGAAAATCCTCGCAGATGATGGGGTCAACTATGGCGATGATGATATGGCAGCGTTGGAAGCCTTGTTAGAAGCAGAGGCGTTAGACGTTCCAGTACGCCATAGAGGTTTTAGCCTATGGCAAGAGGAAGACAATGCTGTTCCCCAGTTCTCAAAATTTGAGACCTTGGCAAATCGCCTGCAATCTCAATTGAACGGACATGGATTGCAAGTGAGATTGCTCCATAAAGGGTTTGAACTACAGAAGAACGCGGAAGATGAGGTGGATATCGCCGAGGCGAAGGAACTCACCTATCGCTTAGAGATTATGGTAGGGGTCCACTACGTTCAAGGGGGCTATTCGTATTCAAATGATGTCGAAAATCCTGAAGTTCATTGGAAATCTGCTCACGTGGTTACCGCCCTGCCCGTCCTCTAAAAAGCATCGGATAGGTAGGCACACCGAGGCAAATGACTTAGGACTGGCAGCCTATCCGGTGAAAAAACACACATAAAGGAGAAAAAAATGACGTACGTAATTTGCGAACCCTGTATCGACGTAAAAGACAACGCTTGTGCTGAAATATGCCCGGTGGATTGCATTCACCCACATCCGACCAATGCGGATGCGGCCGATGAATATGAAACGGTAAACCAACTCTACATTGACCCTGAAGAATGCATCGATTGTGGTATATGTGAACCGGCATGTCCGGTTGAGGCTATCTACATGGAAGAGGATGTGCCGGAAGCGTGGGAGCATTTCATAGAAATCAATGCGGACTATTTTCAATAGATAGCAACGAGTTGGCACGCGAATACCGGTATTTGGCGTTGGTGTGCCAACCGATCAAAAAACATACAAAAGGGAGATTTTCAAATGGCTTATGTAATTTGCGAACCCTGCATTGACGTAAAAGACAGCGCGTGTGTTGATGTATGTCCGGTGGATTGCATCCATCCACATCCGACTGGTGCAGCCGACGAATTTGAGGCGGTCAATCAGCTTTATATTGATCCGGAAGAATGCATTGATTGTAATGTGTGTACCCCCGAATGTCCTGTTGAAGCGATTTTTATGGAGGAGGATGTGCCGGAGGCGTGGGAGGAATTTATAGAGATCAACGCAGCGTATTTCGAGTAAGATAACGCAAGTTGTCGCCTATTTATTCTCACTGCGAAGCAATAGTACCCCTAATGAGGTTTAACAAATGTGGTGACGCGACGTGCGATGAATCGCACTACTACGAACCGGTCTACTTGTTATCACACGTCTCGGAATTACCTTCTTAAACTTCATACGGGGTGCGGTCCCTTAGACGCACCATTTCTATTCTCACTGCGAAGCAATAGCACCCCTACGGAGTGAAGAAAATACTTGAAAAGTACTGTTAAACGTCCAAAACCCCTTAGTAGCAACTTGGATTAAGATAAAAGACAAGCCCCGTGAAAACCAGGGCTTGTCTTTTTTGCTTGCTCTATTTTGCGTTAAAAATACCCCCGACGAGATTTGAACTCGTGTCGCCGCCGTGAAAGGGCGGTGTCCTTGGCCAGGCTAGACGACGGGGGCATAAGAAGGTGAGCCGTACAGGGATCGAACCTGTGACCACCTGATTAAAAGTCAGATGCTCTACCAGCTGAGCTAACGGCTCAAAGTCATCACAAATTTTAATGATACCACACTTTTAGGTGGATGTCAAATTAAAACGCAAGAATCCGAAAAAAGTTCACATTTATTTAGGACTCACGCTACCAGAGCGGTTGTCCTAACTGTACAATCTGATCTCTATCGGGTCCAATAGAGATAATCGGGATCGGGACATCGAGGTAATCGGAGACGTAAGCAACATAGTCTTTGGTGCGTTGCGGAATATCTGCAGCGTCTCGTGCCTCGGTTAAAGGTTGCTCCCATCCGGACAGCGTTTCATAGACCGGTTCGCATTCTTCTAACACTTGTAGGCTGCTCGGGAAACGGGTGGTCTCTTCCCCTTTATAGCGGTAAGCGACACAGACCTGCAAATCGGTGAGCGTATCGAATACATCAAGTTTCGTCATTGCGATAGCGGTGAGTCCGTTAATCTGCGTTGCATATCGGAGTGCGACGAGATCAAGCCAACCGCAGCGTCTTGGACGTTGCGTTGTGGCACCGTATTCTTTGCCAATTTGCCGAATCTCTTCGTCCAAGTCAGGTGGCATCTCGGTTGGGAAGGGTCCACCGCCGACGCGCGTTACGTAGGCTTTGGAGACCCCCAGTACTTCTTGAATCGCCTTGGGTCCGATGCCGAGTCCTGTGCAGACGGCACCTGCGGTACAGTTAGAAGAAGTAACGTACGGGTATGTCCCAAAATCTATATCCAGCATCGTTCCCTGTGCGCCTTCAAAGAGGATCCGTTTTTCAGCAGCGAGTGCATCGTGCATAAAGGCAACGGTATCGGTCACATAAGGCGCGATTCGCTGTGCGTAGGCGTAGTAGGTTTCGCGAAGGACGTGTCGATCGGGTCCGCCTATCTGAAGTGCTTCGGCTTTGGTTTCAAGATTGTAATCCAATTTCTTTTGGAAATGGTCAAACTCGAGCAGGTCGCCGACGCGAATGCCAGCGTGCCGGTTCATCTTATCGGAGTAGGTGGGTCCAATGCCGCGCGAGGTCGTGCCGATTTTGGTAGCACTTCCCATCTGTTCCCACTGCTCAACTGCCTTATGGTAGGGCAGAATGAGGTGGGCGCGGTCGCTGATTTTCAGGTTATCGCTGCTGACTTCGATCCCCTGTGCCTGCAGCCGGTCCATTTCCCCGAAAAGCGTCTCCAAATTAATGACGACTCCGTTGCCGATAACGTTGACGGTGTCCGGTCTGAGGATACCTGATGGGATGAGATGAAGAATAAATGTCTTGTCGCCGAGAACGATAGTATGCCCGGCGTTATCGCCGCCTTGATAGCGTGCGACGACATCCGCATCACCGGCAAAGACATCGGTCAGTTTTCCTTTACTCTCATCGCCCCACTGTGCACCTAAGATGACAATGTTTGACATACAAAACCTCTTGCTACTGACAAAAACGTATAGACGCGACCTTTAGACGCGCCTGTGTTACGAACTAAGCGTGCATTTTATGTTAGAATAAAATCCGTGATTAAGGGGAACGCTGCTGGCGGGTTTCAATATCCGTCCGACGGTGAAAAGTGCGAGGTAGCCGCCAATTCTAACGCTTAGAGAATTGAAAGCGTGCGCGTGCGCCTTTTTGCCCGTATTTCTTCCGCTCGACCATTCTCGGATCGCGCGTCAAAAACCCTGCTTTTTTCAGGGC
>CAZQIP010000250.1:0-9358 GCA_964593655.1 uncultured bacterium
TCATAACAATCATGGAAGCGATGCCAAAATTAAAAAAAGAACTCAGCGGCATTTCAACGATGCTTGCCTGTCTGAGCAAAGGAGTCAAACGTGAACAAAGCACCTGAAGAAACACAAGTTGACAAAGTCGTTTCACGCATAAAAATGCGTCGTCGTGAATTGAAGTTAACGCAAACAGAACTCGCTAAAGAAGCGAATTTAACACCTGCCGCAATCTCGCAATTTGAATCGGGAACTCGTAAACCGTCGTTCAAGACGCTTTCCAGCCTCTCTGACGCTTTAAAAGTTACGACCGACTATCTGCTCGGAAAAGCAGAGAAAAGCCACAATGATCTCTTAGCCGACCCGAAGGTCAGTGCTATGTTCAAAGGCATGATGAACTTTACAGAGAAAGACAAAGAGACGCTCTACGAGTTCTATGAATTTCTGAAAACGAAAGCGGAGACACAAGCGGCATCAAGAGAAAAAACATCTTAGGATTGCGATTTTAGTATCGAAGATGTCCGGCAATTTACCTTTGCTTAGATCTGTACAATTTTATTTCGGGCTTTACAGGAGATATGTACGGTTCTAAGCATTGCGTAAAACCACCTTACCAAAATTTTGACGGTTCTCTAACAATGAATGTGCCTCACCGGCATGCTGTAGCGGCAAAGTCCGGTCTATAATAGGCTCTAATTTTTCTTGTGCAGCGAGATGGACAAGCGTCCGGAGCTCAGTTACTGTGCCGAGTGCGGATCCCATTACGGTTAGCTGCTTCTGATACAGTTTTCGGATGTTAATTGTCCCGATGTTCCCTGTTGTAACACCACAAGAGACGAGTCTACCATTTTTCGCCAAGCTCGCGATACTTTGCTCCCACGTCGCAGCACCGACATGTTCAAGCACAACGTCCACGCCTCGTCCGTCCGTTGCCTGAAGCACAACCTCTGAGAAATCCATGTCTTTGTAGTTAATGGTAATGTCTGCGCCCATCTCGCGTGCCCGTGTGAGTTTTTCATCACTACTTGCTGTAGCAAAGACTCTTGCACCGGTCAACTTTGCGATTTGTAGCCCCGCGCTTCCGACACCACCGCCTACACCAAGAATTAAGACATCCTCCCCAGGGCGCAGCACGGCACGGGTCATTAGCATGTGCCATGCCGTGAGATACGCAATCGGCATTGCAGCGGCGTTAACGAATGCCAGTGCGTCCGGTATCTGAATGGCATTTCGGGCAGGTGCTTTCACATATTCAGCATACCCACCGTCGGTTTGGAAGCCGATAAGTTTCTGCGTGTCACACAAGTTTTCCGTACCGGTGTTGCAGTCGCTACAGCTCCCACACGGAATACAGGGCGCGAGGACAACCCGATCTCCCACCGCGACACCGCGGGCTGTGTCCCCAATCTCTGCGATCGTCCCGGCGATGTCAGATCCGAGTATATGTGGTGTCTCGCCGCGTTGGAATTTCTCCGCGATCTCGGGTCGGTTCCGTCGTGCATGGAGGTCCAGGTAGTTCACGGCGCAGGCTTCAACTTTAACGAGTACTTCGTCAGCACCAAGTGTTGGCTTCAGGACATCTGTATACCGAAGCACCTCCGTGCTGCCTTGTTCTGAGAAAACAACTGCTTTCATATTAGTTGTCGGTTGTTAGTTTTCAGTTACCAGTAGGGGCGGTAGAATCTATAACCACACACACCGGGGTTTTGGAAACCGAAACTACCCATAAGCCCCGTGATTGAGGAAGCCGAGTAATCGACGTAAACGGGGACTTGCGTCTTTGTAGACAGAATCCGGCATATTGTAGTTCATAAACGGATAATATTTATGCCCGACAAGGCGGCGCCCGTACGTCACCTGTGTGATATATCGGATGCGCTGGGTCTGATTAGGACCACCGCGATGCCAGACCTGATTGTTGAACATAATCACGCTTCCGGCTTTGCCAAGATTATACTGAACTTTTTCTTCCCACTCTGTGCCTTCTATCGGATTCGGCGGTGATGCGCCAAAAAGATGTGAGCCCGGGACAACTTCTGTCCCACCGTGTTCAACCTCGGTGACATCGGTGAGGTAGTAATTCGCTGTAAAGAGTAGGACTGGCAATCGGATGTTCTTTGGCGGTTCGCCCTCCGTAACGATATAGTGCGGTGCATCGTCTTGGTGCCAAGAGGTGATTCCGCCGCCGGGAAAAGTTTGGAACGAATTATTGTGAATAACGTGGCAATTTTCCGCGACAAGTGCCTCAGCGAAGGAGACAATCGGTTCGAGATCAAACAATCGGCGATTGGCTTCGCTGTGTTCAAACATTCGATGGCTCAAGTGCATGCGACTTGTCGGACTTCCACCATTTAGACCGTTTGGGTTGTTTTCGAGTGCCCATTCTAAATCCTGTCGAAGCTGTGTGCAGTGATCAGGTGTCAAGACATTTTGTAAGAATAGGCAGCCTTGCTGGTTAAATGTCTCAACCCATTCCTGTATTTGTTCATCACTGACAACCTGATCTGCCAAATAGGGTGTGTGTGCCATTGCTCTATCTTCCTTCGTTTTTTGCGCGTGGATATAGATCAATACAATTTCGTCGGTTAGGGCGCGATTTTCATCGCGCCGTTTGTGAAGTGTGCATGTTCAGTACCGCCACGACGACAACTTTATCCGCCCATTGCAGCGGCGACGATGATGCCGAGTGAGACGAGGACCCCTGCAACAGCGACACCGGCAGCGACGTTATTTTCTTCGGCGATCTGACGGTTTAGGTCGTACGGTGTCGCTACGTCGAAAACTTTGTAGCCGACCATCAGAATTATTAACCCAACGATACTAAAAACAACACCTTCAACGATAAAACCGCCCAAGACTTTGAAGTCTACCATCGGTGGATCTGCCGCGGCCGCGTCCGCTTGGGCATTTGCATTATGCGTGAACATAACAAGCGCAACAATCGCTACGGTAACCAGAACGAATGTGGTGAAAACAATTTTCTTAGCCATTTTGTAGTCTCCTTGGAGCAATGATGGACCTTGTCAGAAAACATTGGTCTTGACGACGGGAGCCCCGACCAGGGTCCATAAGTTAAGAAATTTCAAACTGCACATCCGTGGTAGGGTGCAGATACTTTACGAATATGGCATCCTTATCTTCAATATAACGCCATCCAGATTCAACATCCTCAAGCGTTTGTACAAGCGGAATCTCAGTTTCGGCATATTTACCGGATCCGTTGACAGATTCAGGATCACTCGGCACTTCCTCTTCTGTAGCGGTTGCGGTGTCATCCGAAGACAATGCGAATTGGTATCTTGCCCGAAGTGCTTGCGGGCCCCGTCCGTACCCAACAATGAGGGCATAACTTATCTCGTTTTCAGCGTAGCTGAGCTGCCAGTTCAGTTGACCGTCGTTGGTTAAGGTGAGTGCATCTACCTTCGCTCCAGAACTGAGATGTATATCACCAGTGATAGCGGTTTTAATACTGGGATCGAGCCCCCGGAGCATATAAACGTTAACCATAATATCCTCAGGATTCAGATGCGGTCCCTTGCCTTCGGTACAGAAACCGTAGAACCCATCGGGGTAAGTGCCTTTACGTTCGCCGTCCTCCCACTGCTGATACATTGCACTTACGGTAATGCCTTCGGCAATCTGATGCCATCGTTCATCTTCAGTGTGTTGATTCAAGCGTTGTAAATAATAGGCAAGCACTAACCCGTTCCATTGGACAGGTACGCCAAACCAAGGATGTGTATAGAAAGTCGTTCCGAAAACGGGTATTGAAGCGAAATGCATGCCGGGTCGGTCAGGGAGATGCCAATGGTAGAGGAACGGTAGTGCGGTTTCTGCCCAATAGGTTGCCAGCTTGAAGTACCCTTTCTGTTGGGTAAGTTCAAGTGCCTCAACATAAGCTCCGATTGCGTGTGCAGCTGCGAGAACATCGGGTTGGTACATCGGGCATTCCCACATTTGTGCGCCCCGTGGAACGGAGAATTGTTTCATGAATTCAAGAGCCTTCAAACCGGCCTCACGCGAGGTTTTGTTTCCGGTAATCCGGGCGTGTTTGAGGAGTAGAAGTGCCGATTCTGCACAGGTGCCGAGTACCGCTTCACCTGCTTTTCCGAGGGTAGCGGTTTTCTCGTTGGTCGGATGCCACCGCCAACTTCCATCTGATTCTTGTGTAGCGATGCGTTGCTGCGCCTCTGCCTCCATGTAAGTTAACGCGGCCTCAAGATTGCCGATATAGAACGGGAACTCCCATCTCAAGATGTGACAGGAGCCGCGTGCCGCTAAGCCTTCTGGTCCCGCATCGGCTACGGTATTACTCATAATTTCCAGCACCCGCTCCTTGACTTGCTCATCTTTAGTCGCGAGGTAGTCGTACCAGAGTAGCGTGCCGAAACCGGGTTCGTTGTGCGCTGCCCAGTCGATACAATGGCGGGATTTTCGAGTATTTTCGTCCCATGTCGTGTGCATAAATCCGTGGCGTGAAAGCAGTACTTCTTCTTCATCACTGCGAGGGGATTGCAGCGGCTCAGGGGTCCCATAAGCGTCCGTCCAGTGTGCCACAGCATCTAAAATAGCGGCATTTCCATCAACAATGATTTCAGTCTTGATGGATATTGGACGCGACGCTGTCAGCGGGTAGGGAATAGAGGCCTCTGTTTGATTCTCCTGAACCCAGGTCGGTATAGTCGGTAAGAACACACCGAGTGCATGGTTTTTCTGACGCTGATGCCAATTGGGTGAGGCGAATATCGCGGAAAGCATCTGGTTTTCTCCGTCCCAAGTTTCCAAGGGATTCCAGATAATACCGACGAGCGTTTTTTGCATCTCTACCGCTAGGACGGGCACCGTAATTTTACACGGATGCGGTACGAGACGGTTGTCAAGCGGCGGTGCTGCATCCCGCGTGCTTGACGAGCGTTCATCGCTCTCCAAGAATTCAAGTCCAGGGAAGAGTGCTGCTGTCTTCTTTTCGCGATTCCGTCCTTGCCCAGCATATAGCATCGGACCGTGGAAGGCGAGAAGTTCCCTGTTACCATCAGTTTGCAACTGACATTCTGTTTTAATCCGCTTTGCATCTTCATCAAGTGTCCACTGCATCTCATAGTTCCATTTCACCCCATCAGCATCCGTATCTGCCCCGCTGAGCCGAATGACGGATTCACCGCGATTGTTCCCTGCAAGTTGATATGCAGTCGGCACAAGTTGGAGTGTTTGACGGTTTTGTGATGCATCAAGGTAGGTAACCTCAGAGAGTGCTGGACAGGTTGCCACCTGTTGATAATTGCCACCTTTCGTGACAGATAACACATAGTATTCAAAGCCGCTGTCCGTAGCGTTTTCGTCGAGCTCCGTAGGGTCTTTACCTTTTCCGTTATCGTTTTTTTCTGTAGTTTCAGAGCCTCGCACAAAAAGGATACGCAGATTTTTATTTCCGATGACAACGCTACCGTCTTCCGCAGTGTAGGTGTAGAGTTCTTTCACCACTTTGGATTCAAGTTTGGGAGGTGCGGTACGAATTGCGACACTGCCTTGAACTGTGTCCCGCGCTTCACCGGCTGCGGTTTGGGATTTGAGGGAAACTGAGGCGGTTGCGACAGCCGGTTGTGGGAAACGCCGCGCGACCCAGAAAAGAGAAGTTTCTTCGCCCGGTTCGAGTTCTCTAACAGTTTGTCTCGGTCGTCCACGCCTTAACTTTACGCCGTTAATAGAGATTCGGACATCGTCCGTCTTACCGAGCGGTGCGGTGCCGGTATTCCGAAGCGTACATTGTATCTCAAAGTCTTCACCGGCAGCGACGATAGCCGTCGTCGCACCGACACTTACAATCTCTAATTTGGGGAGTGCCGTATAAAGCGATATTTTGACGGGCGGTGCTTCTGATGTTATGGATTCGATGCAAAAGTCGGTTAGCGCGGAAACTGCTGTTGATGTCGGTTGGTTGAACTCAAGGAGCTGTGTGCTCTCATCGTTGAAGTGTAGGATTGCAAGGCCGCATTGGAGTTCTGGTTCGGCATCTCTTTTTCTTTTTCGGAGGGTGGTCTGTTTGGGTTTACGTAACTGCGGTTTGCCCCATAACGCCCAAGCGTAGTTGCTATTGCCCTCTACGTTGCATTCCGTCAAAAATGAGACGACGATTTCTTTGCCTGCGTAGCGCGTTAGATCAACGCCTTTTTCTGCCCAGCGACACTCCGTAGACACTGCTTCAAAACATCTATCGGGTACAGCTTCCAAACCGACATTATTATGCAGGTCAAAAACTTCAATAGCGAATTTCACACCACCGGGCTGTCGCGCTTCGTCGTCAAACACAACCCCGTCTCGCAAACCGATGGCAAAGTGTAAGAAAAGTTTTTCTTGGTCATCAACATCGGGGAGTGAGAGGGTGTAGTCAATTTTCGCGGTTTCTGTTGGCGTTGGATGCTCAAAGATGGCAGGTTTCATAATACCGCCTGCGCAATCTGTCCCACTTGCAGATGCCTGCTCCGTTCCAGAAATAGTGCTTTGTGCAAACATCTCCACAAAGTCGTAAATCTCCTCAACAATTCCGAGCTCCACTTGTGGACGTTCAGGTACTGTTTCGGCATCATCGCTTTTGTCTATTTCGTCGGTTTCTTGCGTTTCAGTTTCTGGATCTTCGTTATCGGCAGCTTGTGGACTGTCCTCAGTTTCTTGTTCAGGTGAGGCAACCTCTGGTTCGGATTCTGTATCGTCTTCGGAAACCGAATCAGCAGGTTCTAAGGATTGGGGCGGCTGATCACTATCGGCGGGTGCGGCATCGGAAATCTCGTCCGTTGATTCATCAGAAACGTTGCCAGCGTCCGGTTCGTCAGTCTCGGCACTGCTGTCCAGATGCGTTTCGGTGCTCTCGTCTATCGTGACAGGAGGCGCATCGTCCGCTGGAGGTGGTTCCTCTGGCGGGGCTGGTGCATCGTTTTCTTCGGTTTCCGCGCCTTCGGGAACCGGGGTATCTGTCGGTTCAGTATCATCTACGGAATTATCGTCGGTTGCGACTTCTAATTCCGTTTGGAATTCGTCATCGCGCTGTGCATCGTTAGGTTGATCTGTTTCTTCCTCTGTTTGCCCGATGCAGGCGGCTAAAAAGTGTTGAAAACCAGTCAGCATTTATTTTTTTTCGCTCCATTTCTGTTTCATCTGCTTCATCTCATCGTTGAGCACGAGTTCCGCTGATGGTGTTTGGGCGGATGCTTCAATCTGCCATGCCCCAGATTCATCCTTCAACACCGGCTTGCGCTGTGCGACGGATAAAATACCGAAGGGTGCATGCGGTTCAATTTGGTACCAATAGGCGACAGAAGACATTTCATTGCTGAGGTGGTTACCGTGTCCGTGCTCAATCGTCACCCGAATTTCCTTTTCAAAACGGATGGGGTTCTCGATGTGATAGACATAAGATGTCTGGTAACCGTCGGTATTATTTTCGTGAATCGCGGAGCCGTTGTGTGCGAAGGCGTTCTGTTGCATCCCCCACGCTTGGTTGAGATAATCCTCTGAACCGGTGCCGTGCAAGTCGGGGGGCCACTTATAGCCGTCTACCCAGATCATATCATCGCCTTCGCCCCACCATGTGCCTTGGAAGTTGGTAACCGATAGGTTAGAACCGATATAGTGTCCTCTGCCTTCGGCGGATAAGATGAGGTAATTGTTGTCCCAAGCGAGCCGTTCTGCATTGATGATATTGGCTTCGGGGGTATTCACAGTAATTTCATGTCCCCATCCGTCACACGGGTTTTCGCGATGGAATTGTGCGTGAAAATAGGCAATATCCTCACCGTGTGGTTCGGGGTACAGTTCATAATCGACATAGAAGTATTGACGATGGGTTGTATCGCCTTCGTTGACGAGTTCAATCCTCGCGCTGCGGTTAAAAGGCATCTGCAAGTAACTGTTGAGTGCGCAGCCTGTATTGAATGTGTTGTTTTGGTGTGTAGAAGCGGAGAACGGGATGGAGTCGTAAGAATTAACGATTTCGTTGCCGAGTCCGAAGAAGTCCCCCAGTGGACAGAGGACGCTTGGGTGTTCCTCACCGTCCCAGAACATCCGAATCAGTACGTTTCGATACCCGTTTGGCTGTGTCATCCAGATATGATTGATACAACCGGGACCTTGAATGTCTGCGATGACGCGGGTTTCACCGGGTTCGACATTCCATGCATCGTTATTTCTGCCTGTGGTGTCCCAAGAGGCGGCGCGTAATGAGCGTGCTTTCTTGACACGCGTCAACGATGACAATAATCCGTCAATATAACTCATTCAAACTTTTCCTTGTTAATTTAAAATCCTCGGTCAGGAGGTTGAGGATGCAGATAGAATTTTATTTTTACTATTATACCACACACGCGTAGAAAATCAACACCTATTTTCGATTGCGTCGGGACAATTTATCCGAGAATCCATAACCATTAACGATTATTAACAAAACACCGAAGGGAATGGCGGAGCGAAGAAGTGAAATCTATGTTTTCTACGCCGCTTAAGAACCAGACAAAGTGGTATCACGAAGCAGACAAAACGGATTTCATCTTCTCTAAGCCGATGCGTGCGACTTCTGCGGGGTCTTCCTCCCAATAGTTTGGGTTGAACAATTCCAGTGATATAACCCCTGCATAGCCAGCGTCCTTCAGAATAGAGATCATCTTTCCGAGGTCAAGGATACCGTCACCGGGGTACACCCTGTCCGCATCCGATTGTTCAGCACGTGCGGGTTCAGCAGGCGCGTCGTTGAAGTGGAAAACTGCTATTTTCTCGCCGGGGATGCCTTCCATATCTTCTATCTCTCCACCACCGCGGTAGATGTGGAACGGGTCAAGCACAATTGTGCTATCGGGATGATCTGCGATCTCCATCACTTCCCACGCGTGTTTGACTTGGTTGACACCGTCTACGAAACCGAGGAACTCCATAGCGGGCTTAACGCCGAATTCACGTCCGAGTTCAAGCAGTTCGCGGTAGTTCTCGCCGCCTAATTGAAGGTCCGCGACTTCACGCGGTGGACTTGAGATAATGTAGGTCGAACCGACAGCGGCGGCTTGTGCCATCCGCCGTTTTGCCTCTTCAATTGCTTCCTGATGCTCGGCACCTGTGGTATTGAGCCAACCGTGTAAGGCGATAACGGTAGGCACCGAAAGCCCATAGTCGTCAAGTGCTTTTTTGACATCGGCGAGTGAACCGCCTTGCACCTCGTGAGCCGTTAAATCGTCGTTCCACAACTCAATCGCTGAATAGCCGGTTTCGGCAGCGATTCTAATTTTATCCATTAACCCGGCGGGGCGGATTGTACTTGTATTTAAACCTAACTGAAATTGTGACATTCTATTTTTCCTTGGACGGGCAATAATGCACGTCGCATTTAGGCGAGTAC
>CAZQIP010000251.1:0-3822 GCA_964593655.1 uncultured bacterium
AACCCGGTTCGTAGTAGGGCAATTCATTGCCCGTCGGAACGTCTGATAAACCGTGCTACTACACTTAACTCCGTTCGTAGTAGGGCAATTCATTGCCCGGCGATTACCTTATTTATTTCTTTCACTTCATCTGAGATGCGCCAAAGATACAACCCGAGGTGTGATGGTTGGTAGGCTTTCTGCCGAATGCCATCACACCTTTTTTTTTATCAAATCGGACGAACTGTCCAAATGACTGTAGAGAGTAGACAAAAAAGATTGGCATATTTTCTACAGAACATGATATAATACCCTAAAATCTTCACACTTGAGGTGACACGTTATACCACAAAAACGATCCCAAAGTATTGGTATAATAGATTCCACCTCGCTTGCAAGGAGGGTAGGCGTTCTTTTTCCCAGACTGATAACTCCTAAAAACTGATATGCGGTTTTTCTATCTTACGCTTGTAGGTGTTATCCTAATACCCACGACCCTACAGGCGGTTACCTTCGTTGATGCCACAGACGAAGCGGGTATCCATTTCCAACATTCGAGCGGAACACGTTCCAGTCTACTCCCTGAAGATATGGGGTCTGGTGCTGGTTTTGCTGATATAGATAACGATGGCGACATCGACCTCTATATTGTCAATATCCCCCATCCATTTACACAAGATGCCAGTCCCGATAGCCAAACAAATGTTCTCTATCGTAATAACGGCGATGGTACGTTTACAGATATAACGCACATCGCCGGTGTTGGGTATCAAGGGTACGGCATGGGGTGCGTCTTTGCTGATTACGATGGTGATGGCAGCGTTGACCTGTATGTAACGAATTACGGTGCGAATGTCCTGTATCGCAACAACGGTGATGGTACCTTTCGTGATGTGACGAAAACTGCTGGTGTCGGTTGTGAATGGTGGAGCACGGGTGCTGCTTTCGCAGATGTTGATGGTGATAGCGACCTGGACCTATATGTTTGCAACTATGTTACCTACGATTTAGAGAAACTTGAGCAGATGCAGGAGGAGTCCTTACAATCTGGTAAACCGGTGCCGAGTGCGCTGAATCCACACGTCTTTGAGCCACAGGATAATGTTTTCTACCGTAATAATGGAGACGGGACCTTTACAGATGTAACTGCCGAATTGGGGGTCGCGGCACCCGGTGGCAGAAGTATGCAGTGCCTCTTCAGCGATTTTGATAATGATAATGACCTGGACCTATATGTGGCAAACGATACTTCTGTGAACTATGTCTATCGCAATGCGGGTGATGGCACTTTTACGGATGTGAGTGATGAATCATGGGCGGCTGATTTTCGGGGGTCTATGGGATTGAGTGCTGGCGATTATGATGGCGATGGTGACGTTGACCTTTTTATGAGCCACTGGGTGGACGAAGAAAATGCGCTTTACAGAAATCTTTTGGCGGAATCGGGTTTACAAAACCCTCCTACCAGAAATCTTTCGGAGGAATCGGGTTTACAAAACCCTCCTGCCAGTGCGCATATCAGATTTGTTGATGAATCCTATTCTGCGATGCTGGCTGAGGTAAGCCTCAAACAGATTGGATGGGGCACCGCACTCTTTGACTACGATAACGACGGCAATTTGGACATTTTCGTTACGAATGGGAGCACCTTCCAAGAACTTAGACAACCGGAGATACTTATTCCACAAACGGATGCGCTGTTCCGCAATAACGGCGACGGCACTTTCAGCGATGTCAGTGAGATTACTGGCATCACGGCACTTCCCACCCGCGTTGGGCGTGGTGCAACGTTTGCGGACTACGACAACGACGGCGATGTTGATATTTTCATCGTTAACAACCATGCTGCACCGATTTTATTACGCAATGAAGGTGGCAATCGCAACAACTATCTGCACGTTGAACTCATCGGAACAGACCAGAATCGGAATGCCATCGGCGCGAAGATTCAACTCAAGACAGCAGATCGGATACAGATACGAGAGGTTTATGCCGGTGAGAGTTATATGTCCTCTAACAGTTTCATTGTTGAATTTGGTGTCGGAAACGCCACACAGGTAGAGACCTTACAAGTTATATGGTTGAATGGTGACACACAAGCACGTCATAATATACCGACAAACCAACGCATCCGTGTGACACAGGAATAGCCATCGGAGGAACAGTTTTCAGTACGATTTTTTTTCAAAAAATCTTTCAGTTTGCCTCGCAGTGAGAGTTATCAGTAAAGAGAATACTTTATATATCAAGTTCCGCTCTTAACTGATAACTCTTCCCTGAAAACTGAAAGCGGATACTGTCAAATGCGCAATTATTTCTACTTATCTATTTTTATATTCTTAATCCTGCTCGCGTGTGGCGAGGATGCTACAATTAAACGCGGCAAAGCACTTCTTGAAAAAGGTGACACAACTGCTGCGATTCAGCAGTTTGAGGCAGCACTTCAGCAGGATCCTTCTAATGCGGAGGCTTACTATCAACTCGGCTTGGTATATGAAGGATTAGGAGATGCTACGCAATCCAGTAACGCCTTCAAAAGTGCAGCGAAGTTGGCTCCCAAACGTGCAGAAGTCGCACTTGCGCTCGGGCGCGTCTATTGGCACAATGGTGACCGTTCCCTTGCGGTTGCCGAGTTTCAAAGTCTGCTCAGCGATTCCCCGAAAAAAGAGATTCTCCTTCAATTGGCGGGCCTTACTGGCGATGCCTACCACGTCCAACGCCTCCGTACCGAAGGCAGCGATGATTACGAGCAGACCTTTACCGAAAAAGGGAATATAATGACGTTTACTGCGAAGTATAACGACGACTATAGTCCTGCAATCTCACCGGATGGGAAATGGGTCGCCTTCGCCTCAAATCGTCTCGAAAATGCCGAATTGTATCTCATAAATCTCACGGATGGTTCACTTCGGCAACTCACACACACTGATGAACTTGACGAATATATGCCTGTTTTTTCACCGGATGGCAAGTCAATTGCCTTCGTTACAGAACGTACTCGCGGAGGGATGATGTTTCTATCTGTTCAAGCGAGCGGTTCTGACCCAACCCGTGCCTCCATCTATCTTATGGATATTGATGGGAGAAACCAGCGTCCATTAGTTGATGCGGATGGCGCGGATCGTGCACCCGTTTTTTCACCCGACGGACGAAAAATCGCCTTTGAATCCAAAGCACCCACACGGGAAGCTCCAAGCACGCCTGGAAGTACTGAGAATAACGACACGTTAGAAATCTATGTCATTGATGTTGATGGCAGCAATAAGACGCAGCTGACGCATAATGATGTGGACGACGGACACCCTACGTGGTCGCCGAATGGGAAGCAGATCGCTTTTTCTTCAATGGTAGAGAACATCTATCAGATTTTCATTGTTAATGCGGCAGGTGGGACAGCACAGCAGTTAACCTTTTCGGATGCAAGCCATTATCACCCAACTTTCAGTTCTGACGGTAAACGGATTATCTATGTCTCGAACGCACATAACCATTATACGCTTTGGATGATGAACGCTGACGGTACAAACAAGACCCAACTGACAAACCATATCGGTGCACATTTTGAACCGAGTCTCTCGCGAGACGGCAAGCGGCTGGTATTTAGTTCCGACCGTTCAGACCACATGCGAATCTATCTCATGGATTTGACACAACCTGTTCAGAAAGAAGAATTGAAGGTCAGGTTAAGCGATTTATAGCAGCGATCTCCTGATCGCAACGTTGGGCTGTCTCCTATAACAACTATCTCAGGCCCAGGTTCGGTTGGTTCGGTTGGAATGCAGGTCGCAACCCCCTTTATCGCCTCTTATCAGGGGGCAGGTGAGTACACCGCAAAACCGAACC
>CAZQIP010000252.1:0-16542 GCA_964593655.1 uncultured bacterium
GGGAATGAGAGCGGAATTGCTTCGATTTGATGTGTTTCAATAATTATGGGCTTTACTATAAATGAAATATCTATCCTTTCCAGAAATTTGGGGAAAAGAGGATCAGTACAGTATAAAGTTCTAAGCGTCCGAGTAACATACAGAAAGAGAGGACGAATTTTCCGGTCGTGTGAATATGTGCGTAGTTGTCAGTTGGTCCGACACTACCAAGCCCAGGTCCGATGTTTCCCATGGTAGCGATTGTCGCGCCTGCGGCACTGACAAGGTCAAGCCCTAAAGTCGTCATGATACAGGTTACAACTGCAAAAATTCCGATAAAAAAGAAGAAAAAACCGAGCACGTTTGTCATGACTTCGGGCGGGACTACCCGATCGTTAACCCGAATAGGTAGCACAGCATGTGGAAAAATGAGACGTTTAATCTCTGCCCCGCTCTGTTTGATAAGCAGGAGGAACCGAACCTGTTTCATCCCGCCGCCAGTGGAGCCAGCACAACCGCCATAGAACATAAGCGTCACCAAGATGAACTGGGACAGGGCGGGCCACTGTTCAAAATCAGCAGTGCCGTAGCCTGTAGTTGTGATGATAGACATCACCTGAAACGCTGCATAGCGGAGCGATGTCCACATCGAATCGTAAGGCACGTCTCCATCGACCTGAAACCTGATGGTATTCCATGAGATTAAAGTAATACTCACTGCGATAACAATGCAGTAAAACTTAAACTCTGTATCTTGGAAATAACTTTTGACATTGCCTCGGAGTGCACGATAGTGGAGTGCGAAATTGGTGCCAGCGAGGAACATAAAAAAGCAGATGACCATATCAATGTAGACGCTATCGTAGTGACCGATGCTGGCGTTCTTTGTAGAGAACCCGCCGGTCGCCATTGTTCCAAAGGTATGACAGAGCGCATCGAAGAGAGACATATCGCCCAGCATGAGTAGCACAGTTTCAAGAACAGAGAGAAGTAGATAAACGCCCCAAAGCAGTTTAGCGGTTTGTGCGATGCGAGGAGTGAGGCGATCGGTTTGCGGTCCGGGGGCTTCGGCGCGAAACAGCTGCATGCCGCCAATACCGAGCATCGGCAGAATCGCCACTGCAAGTACAACGATCCCCATTCCACCGAGCCAATGTGAGAAACTTCGCCAGAAGAGCATAGCGTGTGAAAGGTGCTCAATCTCAGTCAGCACGGTGGCACCGGTTGTTGAAAACCCCGCCATAGATTCAAAATAGCAGAAAGAAAATTCTGTCCACAGTGAGCGTCCGTCAACGTGAAAGACATCTGCGAATAGATAGGGGAGTGTGCCAAAGAGTGCGACTGTTACCCACCCTAAAGCAACGACAGCAAATCCTTCTCGGATACCGAGTTCTTCCTGTCGCGCCCGAATACTGAATCGGAGGATTAAACCGACAATCAGGGTGATTACCGCCGAAATAACAAACGCCATCAAATCGCTTTGGATTTCATCGGCGGTTGCCCGATAATAGAGCGCCACCGTTAACGGGAATAGCATAGTCCCCGCGAGGCAGATCAGTAAATTACCGAGGGTGTAAAAGATTAGTTTAAGGCTCATGTTTTATAGTTATCAGTTGTCAGTACGATTTTTTCTCGGGAAAAAAATCTTTCAGTTGTCAGTTGGGTTGCGATTGCTAATCATCTTCAATGAAATGACGACGGTTATTCAAAGATATTAATGTGTCAGAAACCTGTTAACTGACAACTCTCACTGCGAGGCAAACCGATAACTGATAACTACTTAGTTTCTCCGTTCAGCGAATAGGTCTTCGACAACAGGAATTGCCTCAGGCATACTAAAGACGATAACGCGATCTGCGGGTTGGATAACAGATTGCCCAGTCGGAATAATGAGTTTTTCGCGCCGAAGGATAGCACAGATAAAGGCATTTTCTGGAAATTTGGTTTTGAAAAAGGCGAGTTCTTTATGGACAATTTTTGCGTTGACCCCCGCGACAATCTCAATGACTTCTGCGTCTATGCCGTGAAGCGATGCAACAGAAATTATATTTCCACGGCGGATCAGCCGCAAGATATTGCTAACAACAGTCAGATGCCGACTGACGGCACCATCAAGCCTCGGAATCCGTGCTAACAACGGCAGGTAACTCGGCTGCTGGACGAGTGCGAGTGCGCGTTGTGCGCCGTTCTCCTTCGCTGTCATACACGCCATAATATCGTTTTCATCGTCTCCTGTAACGGAAACAAACCCGTTGACATCATCTATCCCTGCTTCTTCAAGTAGCCGAAATTGGAGATAATTGCCTTGTAAAACGGTGGTGTGCTTTAGCCGCTGGGATGCGAATCGGGCTTCGGTTTGATTCTCCTCAATGAGTTTGACGTTGGTGTTGTTCTCTTCAAGGGTGCGTGCGAGTTCAATCCCGATAGGGCTCGCCCCGACAATGATAACACGGTCTAGCTGCTGATTGAACGTGATACCGCTGATCCGTAGCAATTGTTCAACTGCCAGGGCGCTGCCGATGACAAAAACTTCGTCGCCCTGTTGTAAAGCATCGGTACCTCTTGGAATGATAATGTGTCTGTTGCCGTTACTGATTGGGTTTCCGTTATTAGAACGTCCACGCCGGCTAATCGCAGCAAATCGAATATCCTTGAGGAGTCCACTGGCATCTAACTCGGCAAGTGCTTTTCCAATTAACGGATTTGACTGTTTGACCCGAAAGGAGACAAGTTGTACCCTGCCATCCTCAAATTCAACGATCTCTCGTGCTTCAGGTATTTGTAAAAGCCGAACGAATTCCGAGACACAGAGTTGCTCAGGATTAATCAGCAGATCAATGCCAAAATCCTTGGGCGTTAGCCCACTTTCTGTAGAGAAATAGTCAGGATTGGAGACACGTGCGATTTTTGTGTTAACGCTGTATTTCTCGGCAATCTGACAAGCGAGCATATTAATTTCATCGCTGTTCGTAACGGCGATAAGGAGACCGGCTTCATCGATCCCGGCGGTTTTGAGGAGTCGCGGCGATGCGCCTGAGCCGCGTAAAGTCTGTAAGTCTAACTGTTCGTTAACTCGGCTGCAGGCGGCATCGGATTCATCGATGAGGACAACGTCGTTATGTTCAACGGTGAGAAGTTTGGCGGTATGAAACCCAACTTCGCCTGCCCCTATAATTATTGCTTTCATATTTTTAACTATTAAATCTGGTCACCGTTCCACTACGTTCCACGGTGGTTTTCGCTTAAGTCAACTGGATCTGAATCATGTACGCTATTTTGTTATTATTCTTTAATATTCGTCAAGCGGTGGGCAGGCACACATCAGATTTCTGTCCCCATAGACTTCGTTAATACGTGCTACGGCTGGCCAGAATTTAGCATCTCGCACCCACGGTTTTGGAAATGCGGCTTTTTCACGCGAATACGGGTGACACCAGTCAGATTGTGTAACCATTTCTACGGTGTGAGGTGCGTTTTTCAGGACGTTGTCTTGCCGATCGGCGGCCCCTGTCTCAATTTCGGCGATCTCTTCACGAATCGAAATAAGCGCGTCACAGAACCGCTCTAACTCGGCTTTTGATTCGCTTTCAGTCGGTTCAATCATCAATGCGCCCGGCACGGGCCAGGAGACAGTCGGCGCGTGAAATCCGTAATCCATCAACCGTTTGGCGACATCAGTTACGTCTATATCAGCAGTCTTTTTGAAACTGCGCAAGTCGATTATACATTCATGCGCGACTAAGCCCTGCTTTCCTGTATAAAGTACCGGATAGTGGGGCGCAAGTTTTTTAGCGATATAGTTGGCGTTAAGGATCGCGACTTGTGTTGCCGACGTAAGTCCGTGTGCTCCCATCATAGCGATATACGCCCAAGAGATGGGTAGAATTCCAGGACTTCCCCACGGTGCGGCGGAAACAGTCCCAATTCCAGCACTCCCACCGACGGTAACGATTGGATGTGTGGGTAAGAAATCTGTGAGATGTGCCTTGACTCCAATGGGTCCCATGCCGGGTCCACCGCCACCGTGCGGGATACAGAAAGTTTTATGGAGATTTAGATGGCAAACATCGGCACCGATATCCGCGGGTTGTGCGATGCCGACAAGCGCGTTCAGATTTGCACCATCCATATAGACCTGTCCGCCAGATTGATGGACAATATCGCAAATCTCGCGAATTTTCTCTTCAAAGACACCATGTGTTGAGGGGTAGGTAATCATCGCAGCGGCGAGATTGTCACGATGTATATCTGCCTTTTCCCGAAGGTCCTCAAGGTCAATATTCCCATCCGTATCACACGCGACGACAACGACTTTCATACCTGCCATGACTGCGCTCGCAGGATTTGTCCCGTGGGCAGATGTTGGAATTAAACAGACATCGCGATGCGATTCACCGCGACTCTGGTGGTATTTTCGGATGACTAAGAGTCCTGCGTATTCGCCTTGCGAACCGGCATTCGGTTGCAATGAGATACCACTATAACCGGTTATCTCGGCTAACCATGTTTCCAATTGTGAAAATAGGCGTTGATAGCCTTCTGCCTGTTCTATCGGCACATACGGGTGTAACTCACAGAATTCGCGCCATGTTACCGGGATCATCTCCGCCGTCGCGTTGAGTTTCATTGTACAAGAGCCGAGCGGTATCATCGCGTTTACAAGGGAAAGATCCTTGGTTTGGAGCCTGTGGATATAACGGAGTATCTCGGTTTCAGAATGGTAACTATTGAAAACAGGGTGCGTCAGATAAGGACTTTCTCGTTGTAATTCTATAGGAATTGTATCCGCAGCGGCGGTAGGCGCAGATGGAGACGGAGACTGTGCGCCAAATATCTCAAGGAGTTCCTCAACATCGGCAGCGGTAGTTGTTTCGTCTAAGGAGATACCGATGTGCGTTGCATCAATTTCACGAAGGTTTATCTGTTTAGCACGTGCAGCAGTGCGTAACTCGGCTGCTGCTTTTACGGGGACATTAACAGAAATAGTATCAAAACAGGGAGAATCTCCAGTGTCATGACCCAGTTCTTCAAGTCCTGCACGTAGTGTGCCGGTGTGGGCGTGTACGCCTTCTGCAATCTGCTTAAGCCCGGTGGGTCCGTGGTAGACGGCGTACATCCCTGCCATGACAGCGAGCAAGACTTGTGCGGTGCAGATGTTGCTCGTCGCCTTTTCGCGGCGGATATGCTGTTCCCGCGTTTGGAGTGCCAATCGGATCGCCTGTTTGCCGTTTGCATCGTGGGATACGCCTGCGATTCGTCCGGGGATACTCCGTTTAAGCTCTTCATGTGTAGAAAGAAAAGCTGCGTGGGGCCCGCCATATCCAAGGGGAACGCCAAACCGTTGGGAGTTACCGATAGCAATGTCTGCGCCGAATTCGCCAGGCGGTTTTAATAGCATAAGAGCTAACAAATCTGTGGCGGTAACAAATAAGCCACCCGCGGCATGCACTTGTTCAGCGAATTGATGGTAATCGTAAATCGCGCCATCTGTAGCGGGATATTGTACGATGGCACCTAAGATCGGTGTGTCAAAATTGACATCACGATGGTCACCGATTTGTAATTCAATGCCGAGGGGTTCCGCGCGTGTTTGTAGAACAGCGATTGTTTGCGGGTGACAGGTTTCTGACACAAAAAATTTCCGACTGATCTGCTGCGGTACATTTGCAAAACACATTCCCATCGCTTCTGCAGCAGCTGTTGCCTCGTCAAGGAGTGAGGCGTTCGCGATAGGTAAGCCGGTTAAGTCGATAACCATCGTTTGGAAGTTGAGGAGTGCCTCTAAACGTCCTTGCGAAATCTCAGCCTGATAGGGTGTGTATTGCGTATACCAGCCTGGGTTCTCCAGAATGTTGCGTTGGATGACGGGTGGCACAAAGCAGTTAGAGTAGCCCATGCCGATATAGGAACGAAAGACCTTGTTCTGGGAGGCGAGTTCCTTTAATACCGTGAGTGCTTCCGACTCTGACTTTGCAATATGGGCTTGCAAGCTACGCCCTAAACCGCTCATATCCGCACTTAGATTGAAGGTTGACGATAAACGAATGTCGGCTGGTACAACGTCATCAATGAAATCTTCCATCGATGCATAGTCGAGCGTTGTCAACATCAGTTCAATATCTTCCGAGCGAGGACCGATGTGCCGATCTACAAAAGGACTTTTGTTGATTTCTTTATCAGACATGCTCCGCCTCAATATGTGCTTGATAACTATCGGCATCAAGAAGTGCGTCAAGTTCGCCCGGGTCCGTCATTCTGATTTTGAGGAACCATCCGTCGTCATAAGGCGACTCATTGACCTGTTCTGGTGCGTCAAGGAGCGATTCGTTGACATCAACGACTTCACCACTCACAGGTGCGTAGAGATCGAATGCGGCTTTGACAGATTCTATGACACCGAATTCTGTTTTCTGTGTGAGTTCCGTGCCGACTTCCGGCAATTCGACGTAGACAATATCCTGAATTTCGGATTGGGCATAGTCGCTGATACCGATAGTGACGATGTCACCCTCTTGCCTTGCCCATTCATGGCTTTCATTGTATTTTAATTCTTGTGGAATCATTTTCCTTTGCTCTTTGTGTTAGTTTGTAATCTGACTTTCTGTTTGACTGTTGCCTCTCTCATATTGTAAACCTTTGAGGTTCACCTTATCTCTCTAAAATCTACTTCAATGTTGACCCACGAATTCCATTTGTAAGATTCAGCGAGTGAAAGAGCGACTCTCTGTCCAGACTCAACTGCTTTGCTCATGCGTGCTCCATTCACATTTGCATAATGGGTGACCATCATTTGAATACTCTCGCCATCTTCCGCAGGTAAATATACTAAATCAAACCCATCACGATTTATATCATAGAAATGAAAAGTAGAATTTAACATGACTATGAGCCATTCTAAACAAGTAGGTGTATATTTTTCCTTTCCACTCAGTTGCTCTGACATTGCCAACCTCCTTTGCTAACTATAGGAACTTAACAACGACTGTTATAACGCCACTGATAATGAAGCCAGCAATCGTAACGAGTATCGCTATAAATCCCTTTAATTCTGATTGTTTTTCCTTGATGTCGTCCTTGATATCACTCTTGACTTCGCTGATGTTTTTCTCAAGGTCGCTCTTGACTTCTCTAAGGTTCTGCTTGACTTCCTTGATGTCTTCCTTAAGGTCTTCCTTGACATCTTTGATGTCCCGTTTGAGGTCCTCTTTAACTATCCGAATCTGGTTATTCAAACGCCATTCGACATCACTAACCGCTTCATCAGACTCTTGGACTTGCGTTGGCATAGATTCAATTCTTTCGTTAGCATACAGTTCAGCGATGTTCTGGTTTTCCATAAAGTCCTCCTCGTCTGCGCCAAGGCGCGGAGCTTCACTACAGAGAATATCTACTGTGCGGATTCTAATTTCTTTGCCTTCTCAAAGTCAATTTGTGCGGCTTCCTCTTGCCCAAGGTCTTGCTTTGAGTGTCCACGAAGATGGTAAGCAGTCGGATTATCAGGTTCGAGTTCGATAGCGTTCGTAAAATCTTCTATCGCCCCAGCGTGATCCTCAAGACCCACTTTTGCCATACCACGACCCATGTATGCATTGGCATCATCAGGTTTGAGTTTAATGGCTTGAATATAGTCTTCTATTGCACCGTCGTAATCACCAAGTTCGCGCTTCACAACAGCACGATTTTTGTACCCGTAAGCATCATCCGGTTTGAGTTTGATGGCCTGCGTGAAATCTTCCATCGCGCCGGTGTGATTCCCTTGTTCTCGTTTCGCCCAACCGCGACTGTTATAGACGTAGTAGGTGTAGGTATCGTCAGGCGTAATGGTAGTTGTTGTCAAACCGTGCTCAGTATACGTTTGGTAGGTAAAGGAGCCGTCCTTAAGTTTTTCGAGAACTTGATTGTAGTCTTCTATCGCACCAGTGTAGTCACCGAGTTTTTGTTTTATATTGGCGCGATCGTGATATGTAAACACATACTTTGGGTTTAGCTTGAGAGCCTGACTATAGTCTTCTATTGCTCCGATATCATCTCCAAGTTCAGCCTTTGCTTTTCCGCGGTTCCTGTAGGCTTCGGCATCCTCAGGATTCAGCTGGATAGCTTGATTGTAGTCTGCTATCGCACCAGCATTGTCACCACTTTTACGTTTCGCATCAGCGCTTGCCCTATAGGTGAATGCATTCTCCGGATTTAGTTTAATAGCTTGATTATAGTCGTCTACCGCACTGGCATGATTACGCAATTTGCGTTTTGCCTCCGCCCGTTCCTTGTATGCGGATGCGTCATCAGGGTTTAATTTGATGACTTGATTATAGTCTTCTATTGCTGCTTGATAGTCTTCAAGGTTCCGTTTCGATTTCGCCCTAAATTTATAGATTTTAGCATCATTAGGGGTTAGTTCGATCGCTTGGTTGAAGTCGTTGATTGCGCCTTTAGCGTCCCCATCATAATATTTTTGTTTCCCTTGCTCGAAGTAGACATAGGCGCGAATATCATTTCGCTTCCGCCACTGCGTAAAAGATTCCGTTGAAGTGGCACCAGCAAGTAATGCCTTGATTGCGTTTACAGGACTATTGCCAGGATCATGGCCGTAGTGGATTCCGATGACTTCTCCTTTACTGTTTAGCACTGGGCTACCACTGTTTCCCGGGTAAGCTTCAGCTGTTGTCCGAAACCGTTTATCATTTTTTTGTATTCTTTCAATAACGCCTTCGGTGATTGTATATCTTCCGGGAAATCCGACGAGGAAAATAGGTTCGCCGATTTGAAGTATATCACTGTCCCCCAAAGATAGTGGTGTGCCTTCACCGGTTACTTTTAGGATGGCAATATCGTACGCAATATCATAGGCGACAACACCTTCTACTAACCAAACTGTTTCTTTGTGACTTAATTTTGCAGTCATAAGTCCGGACACACCTGCGGCAACATGGAAATTTGTTGCAATTTTATCCGGTGCTACAAAGAATCCCGTGCCACCGCCTAATCCGAGCTCAGATCCTCTTTTTGAAAACCCGACCAAGCGCACTGTAGATTCTTTTGCCTTATCGGATATTAAATTAGTTTCTGTTGGCTTTTCGGCAATTTCCTGTGCATAAGAGAGTGAGAGAAATACTCCCAGAATTAAAAAGCAGAATAGGAATTTCGTGTAATGTCTCATTTTACTGCCTCAACGGGTTACGGCAAACGGCGTATGCCTACTACTTTTAACTGAACTATTGACGTTGAAGGTTCGCAAGTTGTGTCCGGAGTTTTTCTAATTCTGATTCAGCGTCTTTTCTGCGTTGTGCCTCAGTTGCTGCGAGTTTTTCGGCCTCTTGTCGGCGTTGTGCTTCTTCTTCTGCCCGTGCTTGTGCTGCTTCTCTCAGATGATGCTCCTCCAGAGATGTTGTAATTGGCGTGCCATCTGGCAGATACAGACGCAACAGCCTAACGTGGGTGTGATGTTGTTCCTCCCAGCGAAAGTAAAGATTTAACACTTCGCTGAAGAGACCGTCTTGCGGGTCCGGTTCCATCTCAACAATACCACCTGACGGATCCCGACGCCACCCGCGAAATTCCGCAGGCTTCTTCAGTTCCGGTTGATGTATAAAGTACTCTTGGACACCTATATCATTGAGATACACGCCGACTTTTTCATTCCGATCTTGACGTGCTGTCGCGTCGGAGAGGAACTCGAAGACAGCAACCGGGGCGGCACCTTCTGCCCACGTATAGAAACTACGCCGTAACGGATATTTAGCGACCCCGAAGACGATGTAAATATCAGGAGCGACACATTTTGTGATGTCGCCTTCACTATAATAGATAAAACTGTCGATACCAATGTGAACAAGTTCATTGATTGCGAAGTATCGTTTGAATTGATCGTAAAGTGCTGCAATCTGTTCGCCGTGAAAATCGGTTGCGGACATAGGTTCGTCATCTTCACATGGATAGCCTTCAATATAGACAGTCGTCTTGCCGTTCGCTTTTGGAAAGACTGGCATATACTTTCTCTGCTTGAGTTCAAAGTCATTTGTGGTATCCATGGTTCTCTCCGTTTGATTACTGATATTAGATAAAAGGCACAGTTACAATTTTGGCGGGGTGCATCTTGCCACGAATTTCTATGTCAATTTCATCATCTTCAGATATTGTTTGTGACGTTACAAGAGCGAAACCGATGCTGCATTTGAGAGTTGGCGAAGGTGCCCCGCTCGTCACACTGCCTATAGGTTCACCGTCTTGATAGACAGCATACCCCGTACGTGCCACAGCACGGTCAAGCATCTGAAAACCTATCATCTGCTTCGCAATGCCCTTCTTTTTTTGTCTAAGGAGCGCGCCTTTTCCAATAAACTGTCGCCCTTTGGATTTGACGAACTTACCGAGACCCACTTCATACGGGTTCGTGTCGTCGTTCATATCTACACCGTAGAGTCGGAGTCCGGCTTCAAGGCGTAATGTGTCGCGTGCGCCCAGTCCTACGGGTTGGCCTTCAACTTCCAGCACAGCAGGATAGAGTGCATTCCATAAACCCTCTGCACTGTTTGCGTTAACGTATAATTCAAAACCGATTTCACCCGTATACCCCGTTCGTGAAATAGTGGTAGGGATACCTGCCACCTCGTCTACTGCAAAGCGAAAAAACGAAATTTTAGAAACATCTCGTTTAAGGACGAAAGGATTTAGTATATCTATCGCCTTTGGACCTTGGAGTGCGATGAGAGCGGTATTCTCGCTTACGTCTTTTATTTTCGCGCTTGTGTCGTTGTGGGTCTCTACCCATGCGAAGTCTTTTTCAATGTTGGCAGCATTGACAACCAGCATATAGTGGTTATCAGCGTGCCGGTAAATGAGCAGGTCGTCAACGATTCCGCCTGCTTCATTACAGAATAGGGTATACAACACACGCCCGTCCGTTAAACGTCCCACGTCGTTGGTGCTGAGTTTTTGGACTAACTCGTTTGCACCTTGCCCGTGAATCTCGAATTCACCCATGTGCGATAGGTCAAAGAAGCCAACAGTCGTCCGAACAGCGAGATGCTCTTTAACAATACTGCTATATTGGAGCGGCATCTCCCAGCCACCGAATTCGGTGAATTTAGCATTAAGGGACTCATGGACTTGATAAAGAGGCGTTCTGTTCATCTGTCGTCACCAAATACGCGTAGATTCAGCGTATTTAAAGCCCATAGATACGTGCGAGATTTCCACCGAAAATCAGTGCCTCCGCATCATCACCGAGTTCCAACCGTTTGAGGGCGTTGATCACCTGAATGGGTCGATATTCCGGTAAATTAGAGCCGAAGACGATCTGTTCCGGTCCGAGTTCATCGACAGCGGTTTTCACTTCAGTCGGTACAACGGTGTCTGGATCTGTTCCCCAACGGCGATGGAACCGCAAGATGGTGGTTCCGAGTGAAACATTCTTATTCGCTTTTGCGACAGCGATACCCGCGTCTAAATCGTCAGGAAACCCCATGTGATCCATGATAACAGGGGTCTCTGGCACCCAACTTGCGACAGTGCCGATCCGGTTAGGATGACAATTGTTCGGTCCAGAGTGAATTGAGATGATAAGCCCATAGTCGCGTGCGGCTTCAACAACAGGACGCACGATAGGATCATCTACATTATAGTTGTGAATGGCGGGCATCAGTTTAATCCCGGGCATTTCCCACACTTCAGCCGTCAATCTGACTTGCTCGATAGGTTCTGGTTCTGTTGGATGTACAAGTGCGCAACCGAGGGCACGCGGATTACCGCGAATTGCGTCGGCAAGCTCACTGTTTTCGGGAAGCGGTTGGGGCGTTGGCATAACGACAACGACATCCATATCCGCTTCGTCCTCTAATGCCAACAAGGCTGCTAAATTGAGTTTGCCGTTTTCATCACGAAAAGAATCGTTGAGATAGGCTTCAAAATCGCCTCGCATGAGAAGGCTCCTTTATTTCAAGGTATCGGGGTTAGAAACCCCTCCTACCGGGGAAGTATCGGGGTTAGAGACCCCTCCTACAGGAGAAGGTTCGTTGATAAGGACTGCGCCATCCGTCCTTTTTTCAGAATCTACGGTTCCTTCCGTTAGCGCATCAATAGCATCTCGGTAAAGGATGTATGCAGATTCTGCTGTAGTGGTGTCCGGAAAACGGATGATAAAAACAATCTGGGCATCCATCCAATTTGTTGAATCGGCACTATTTTGATAGTATGCGGAGACCCCGAGTGCGGTATCTCCGAACTGCGGGACATTGGCAGGTAATGTGCTGTAGATTTGGCTTAATGTCCAATTGGATCGGAATAACTTGGTGCTTCCATGTATCTTTTTGTTGTTAGGGAGTAGTGCAAGCATTCGCGGCTTTGGCGGCGGGTCTTTAATCTGTGCAGCAACGGCTTTCGCAAGTGCGATCATCCCGTCCCGAATACCGGTAGCGAATTCATAACCCTCAATCTGAACGAAATACTTTCCCTTGGAAAATCGGAGATACCCGCCTGAAAGCATCGCCTTAGCACCAACCCATTCAAATTTCATTCTCGGATAGGTGTGAAAGTTGTAAATTCCAAAGGCGTTTTCTGGTGTTCCCATATCGAAAATTTCGAGTAAAATCAACGGCTTTGAGCCGAATTGAGGGGCTTGGTATTCCACCTCTGCCTGCCGTTCAAAGCCGTAAGCGTAATAAAGATCGGGCGAAGTTGCTCGATCCCGATAGAGTTTTTTACCTTGATAGGTTGAAGGGGCACGCGATTGGATCCACCCTAATAATTCACCGTTGTTGGGTAGGAAGTGTTCTGGCGAAAGGGTTGTCTGTAAAACTTCCGCTGCGGTTGCGGATTCTCGAACCTGCGCAGAGAATGACGCTATGTTTTCCGCCACCTCCAACATCGTCTGCTCTGCTCTCTTTGCTGTAGTACTGTGCCATACACCATAGATATACCTACCTTTATGCTGGGCAGCCGTCCAGTTGCCGCGATCTCTACTGCACGAAATTAGCATCAAGCTGCAGAGAAGATAGGTACAGAGTGAGAAACGATAGAATCTATGAAAAATGTCTGCGCTTTTGCGTTTCATCTGCTGCTATGTCCTGTTACCACTGTTCAGCAAGTTGGGTATAAAGATCTTCTACGAGTTCATCTACAAGGCGCCTCTCGGCTTCTTCACGAGTCTCCGGCGGTTCAGCTCTACCGTCTACAATATAGAAGTCGTGAACTTGGAGATGATTGTCCGTTTGCGCAATCATGTCGTTGCGGACCCTATCAAGAAATTCATACTCAATTTGTAAAGTCATACGTACCATTTCGACTTCACCTTGGGGGCCATAGCCTTGCTCCCGTATATCAAAATCCTGTATCCGCATCGTAAATTCGGAGTCGTTTCCATCTCGCCACTTCCGGTTGAAACGTTGCGTGAGTTTTTCATGAATGACTTCATCGTAGGGCCGCTGGGAAGCTTCATCGTAGGCAAAATCAGCATCTAAAATTACAACAGGGGCGATACGGATAGTGTTAATATGCTCGAGATACTCTGATTTAGACACATACCCGCATCCAGAAATTAAACTTAGGCATATCAATATCGCCAACACAGACATTGATTTAGACATTTTTCCCTCCGAGTTTTGTCGGAAAAACGATCCGACACGCATTGCTACCGTTTAGCAAGTTGGTTATACAGATCTTCGACCATTGCATCTACAATGTGCGCTTTGGCTTCTTCAAGGGTCTCCGGTGGTTCAGCTCTACCTGACACAATATAGAAGTCGTGAACTTGGAGGTGATTGTCCGTTTGAGCGATCATATTGTTGCGGATCCTGTCAAGAAATTTGTATTCAACTTGTAACGTCATGCGCACCATTTCGACTTCGCCTTGGGGGCCATAGCCTTGCTCCCGTATATCAAAATCCTGTATCCGCATGGTAAATTCGGCGTCGTTCCCGTCTCGCCACTTCCGGTTGAAACGTTGCGTTAATTTTTCACGAATCACTTCATCGTAAGGTCGCTCGGAGGCGGTATCGTAAGCAAAATCAGGATCCAAAATTTCAACAGGCGCGATACGGATAGTATTGATATGTTCCAGAGATACCGATTTAAAAACGTAGCCACACCCAGAGATTAGACTCAACGATAGCAATAGTAGTGCTAACACAAACATTGCTTTAGACATTTTTCTCTCCAAGTTTTGTTAGAATCAGAATGTTAGACCATCTGGCAGGACAGGTTGTAGAAACTTTACTGGTGAAGCCTTCGGACGTGGGGCTTTCTGCTTTTTGCCATAAAACACAGTTTTGACGGTATCAACCACATATCGCTTATAAGTAGGCGATAATAAAACAACAAAGGCAAGGACGAGCAGAATAAGAACTATGGCTAAGAAATAGGTTAGCCACTTCTGATCGAGCAGATCCCCTTTATTAAGTGTGTGTTTAGTTGTACTGCGGCGTGTTCTCATGGATATAACCTCTCGTTGGATCGCGCATTTACTTGGTGTAAGTCTGTATATCGGCACTTCAAGAAATCGGATTCATCGCGATTATTGAAAATTATAGCACAAAAACAGATGACTTGCAAGATTATTAATTGGGTATTGTGGGAGACGGGATTAACGTAGATTAGCACTTGAATTCGGTCATGTCTGACATATCTATTCTTTCTATTTTTGTGGTATAGGATAAAAAAAGGGAGTCCCCGGGTGTGGAAGTTGGTTCCCTATAAAGTTAGCATACTATTCAGAACCGTTTTGTGTCACGCCGGGGGGCGGTTCAGAGAACTCTTCACCACGTGCTGCTTCCCTTCTACGTCGATCCCAGTCCGCTATTTCTCTATAAACCTTCGCCTGCCCCTCTGCAATGCCTTCCGCTTTGCCTTTCGCTTCGGCTGCTGCTTCGGCTGCCCGAATTCGCTTTTCTTGTCTGTTTAGATACCAATCTGATAATAACATGATTAGATCAATGCCTGTTATCCTTTCACCGAATATTACCGAATAAATCGGTATATTTCAGTGCAGTTCCTGTTTCCGTTTACTGCCTGTCCCCCCTGCATCCCGATGATACAAGTAGACTACAGACTCCGCAGGCGTTTTACATCTCAGTCCTACCGACCGCGATGGTTCTTAGGTTTATAGCGGCGTTAACGTCTCGATCTTCGGTATACCCGCATGCATCGCAACGATAGACTCTATCCGCTAACTTTAAATCGTCTTTTTTATCTCCGCAATGACTGCATGTTTTACTGGATGCAAAGAATTGCGGGGCTTGCACGATTTCTACGCCACGCGCATCGGCTTTCGTTTTTAACATTGCGAGGAAACCACCTATCGTTGAATCGCTTAACGCTTTCGCCATTTTCCGATTCTTTAGCATATTGGTAACCTTAAGAGTTTCTATCCCGATTTTACTTGTGGCACGTACGATACGGGTTGTCGCCTGATGATGAGCGTCTTGTCGGATGCACGATATGCGATAATGTATCCGTTCCACCTTTAGTTTCTGCTTATAGTAGTTATTTGATCCGTATGCCTTGCGACTTAACTTCCGCTGTTCTCGTGCAAGTTTCCGCTCGTAACGCCTAAGGGCGCGGGTTATCATACTTCGTCCCATCGCTTAACGTCGCTAAGGTATTGATTCCCACGTCAATGCCGATGACAGGGGCAGTAGGGTCAACTACTAACATAGTATCTTCCGTCTCAACCGTGACGCTTAAAAACCAACGGTGTGCCGTTCTGCTGATGGTTACTCTGTTAACAACCTCGCCCTTAAACCGCACTTCTTCATGCAGGCTCACCCACCCGATTTTCGGCAACTTCACACAACTGCCGTCAATCGTTATCTTCGCTGATTCCATGCTATACGACTGCCGACAACCACGCCTTTTGCGTTTTGGACGTTTGTTTTGCCCTTTATCGTAGCGGGTTATAGCGTCCTCAAGATTCATAATCCCATACATAGCAGCACGTTGATCCATATCCGCGCACCACTCAAACGCATTATATTTATGGGCATTAAACGTCTTCCGCAACTGCGACTTCGGGACACCCGCGTTCCATGCGGATAACGCAAAATTATACGCAACATCAGAATATCCGCATTGTTGTGCAAACCATTGACGCTGTGACGCTGTCGGACGTAACGCTATCTTATGACTTCTTAACATGGAGTTCACCGATTCTACAGGATTCCGATTCCCTCTGTTAAGGTGCGAGGTAGGAACAGTTACCTCGCTGAATCGGTACTATAATTATACCACCAAAGTCAAGTTTTATTCGGAAAACCATATATGCTTTTATTCAAATTTAGAAGTCCTTGCAATCAACTCCCACGACCATCCCGACTATAGCTGCTCCAACGGGGATGAAGTTTGAAATATCATCAAGGACATTTTGAACCGATTCATGCCTTTTCCAGCCTTTCGTTGTTTCATAATCCAAGGCGATATAACCGTAGATGAGAACGAAGAGGGACATTAGGAAAAGTGCAAAGCCTGTTTTCCCTATTCTCCAAAAATCTCTCACGCCTCGCCAGAATTCTTTCAGTTTTATCAAAAATTTCCTCCGTGAAATTAAAAATATAATACCATGTCCTGCATAGGTTG
>CAZQIP010000253.1:0-27144 GCA_964593655.1 uncultured bacterium
ATCCACCATGCCCAGTAGAACGTCGTCCAATCGTGGAAGAATCCAGTGTCTTCACGCCCAATCCAGTTGCTGAGCGGGACAATCTTCATAACATAGGTGCCAAGTCCAGCGAACAGACTTTTGAAGATATAACTCGTTGGACCGAGAAGGATAATAGCCGCTAATAATAAAAAGGCGAGAATTATGTTAAACTGACTGAGACGTTTGATACCGACATTAATGCCTGTCATCACTGACACCAGCGCGATTGCCGTAATCACGACAATCAAAAGGACCATCGTAAGATTGTTCGCAGGTATGTCAAACAGATGGTTAAGACCGGAGGTCACCTGCTGTACCCCTAAACCGAGTGAGGTCGCAAGTCCAAAGATGCCAGCGAATATAGCGAAGGTGTCAATGATGTGTCCGGGCCACCCCCATATCCGGTCACCGAATATGGGATAAAAAGCAGATCGGATCAGGAGCGGTAAACCCCGATTGTAGGCGAAAAAGGCGAGGGCAAGTCCGACAACACCGTAGATCGCCCACCCTTGCAGTCCCCAGTGGAAGACCGTCGTCGCTATACCCAAGGAAGCCGCTGTTTGAACCTTGGGATCCCCGGCATCGGGGACATTTCCAGCGTTGTATGCCGTCTCTGGGTCATAAACCGTTTCTGTCCCCAGCGGCGAATAGTTACCACCCTGAAAATAGGTAATCGGCTCCGACACGCCAAAGAAGAGAAGCCCAATACCGACGCCTGCTGCAAAGATCATAGCAAGCCAAGTTAGGTAAGAATATTCGGGTTTTGCGTCTGCACCTCCGAGACGTACTTTGCCGAGTGGAGAAAACGCCACCACCAGACAGAAAAGAAAAACAAGGTTGGTCGAGATCATGAACAGCCAATCAAGGTTCGTGGTAAGCCAAACCCGAAGATCCCCAAAAAGTTTGGTCGCACCTTCTTGGAAAATGAGAGATCCGATGATAAAAGCGACGATGGCGATACTGGAAATCACGAATACAGGGGTTAAGTAAATCTCTAAACCGAATAATTTCCTATATTCCCTTTCCCTCAAATGTTGCGGTTGTTTTCCTTCTTCGTGCATTTTCAAAATTCTCCTTGTTATTAGAGTTGATTTGGCGGTTTTCAACCGCGCACGGAACGAAGAGCGCGCTTACAAAGCGCGCCGCTGGTAGAAGGTCGCGGAGTCGATTAGAAATAATAACCGAAGTTGAAATTAACGCGCCAATGCCACCTGTTATTGCCGTTGGCACCCACGTGATTAACCCCTGTCAGGATATTCCCGTACTTATCTCCCGTGTTACCGACAAAAAAGTTGCCGTCGGAGAGCGCGAAATCACTATACACATACAGGGCACCCAAGACCGTCCAACTTGCACCGAGTGTGACGAGGGTACTGGCGTTGTAATCATCTACGGTTTTGAGGATAGTGCTCCACTCAGCATAAGGCGTAACACTGTCAATCCATGAGATACTTGAGGTATCTATCCCACCATAACGTAGCGAGAGCGCAGGTATTAATCCCTCGGACGCGATCGGCCAGGCGAAGTCGTAAGCCCCCATCGGAATCAGATCACCGGTGCCCCAAGGAGTTTCGTCAGTAATATTATGCGCGTAGTAAGAGAACTGTGAATAGAGCGTGAAATCCGCGAACGAGTTCTTTGCATGCGCCGAAAAGGCGTAGTGGTTCCCACTATCATCGTCCCCAACATTTGTCCCTTTCAAAAAGCCATATTCCACCGATATACCGACATCAGCGATGTTCTCAAGTGCGTAGATTGCGCGGATATTAAATTGATGCTGCTCATCAAATCCGTTTTCACCAGCACCCCACTCAACATTTCCCTTTGCATCAGCCTTTTCTTCCCATTTGACGACATCATAACTGTAGCGAGAACTCGCCAGACTGCCATACTTTATCAATTGCGGATCACTCATAGGGTAGTAGCCTACATCAAGCGTCAGTTTATCAAAGGTATTATTCCATGTGACCCCTAAGTCCATGTCGTCGGCGAGCCCAACATAAAAATGCTGGTCAAAAAACCAGCTTGTCGAAACGCCGTAAGCAGTCGGGCCAAACGGTGCCCGCACAATACCCGCTTTAACTGTGCCGAGATCACCGAGATTATACCCTAACCATGCGGTATGTATCATGCTGTAGCCATCATACCATCGGTATTCAAGCCGACCGATGATGTCGTTATAGTCAATGTCGGCATTGAGACGAAATATCTCAAGATCAACATCACCGATCTTTTCGCCTCGAGGATGTGGGTTATCCTCGTCGCCGTAGGTACCGTAGACGTAGTTTACGCGCATTGCCCCACCGACCTTAATCGGACTTTTCTTGGGTTCAGCAGGCTCAACTGCTTCTGCTGTCTCTTCCGTTGTATCGGTTCCCGCCATCGCGAATGAAGAAACGATAAGCAAAAATGCAATGCCGAAACTGAATATGAAACTTATCTGTTTATACACCAGCTCTTCCCCCTTAGGTGAGTAATTAAGTTAGGACTTACGCAATTCCTTCGTAGGGGCGGTTTTGCGGTGTACGCATCCAAATGTGATCTGCATTCCTAACCGCACCTACAGCATCCTCATAGGCATAATTCCCTGATTTTGCGTAAGTCCTGTTATAGCATGAGTTCAATATAAGATGTCAGATGCGAATAGGTTCTAAAAAATTCTGTGGCAAACTCACGCTAGAAAATATCCGTTATGAAGCATTCACAAACTTCATTTTTTCACGGAAGTTAGGAATATATATTATCAAAATCTCATTTTTTGTCAAATTTTAAATTGGTATAAAGTCAATAGCCATCAGGGTTTGAGCGTCAGTCAGGTTAGGACCTGTTTTTAAAATAAAAGTAAAAATCTATAAATATCCTAATAAAACTTTTTGTGATTCGCCGCTATTTTCGGAAGAATTAATAGAAAACACAAGTTGACACTCTTATAAAAAACTCGCCCACAATTCGAGGTGTGGGCGAGTTTGAAATCCATCTATTGCATCTGTCCCATATTCTGCATCATCAGAAACATTTGGATGGCTTGTTTGAAGTCCCCGAGGGTGAGAAGCAGCTTTGTGCCAATTCCGCCATTCTCTTCGACTTTAGCAGAAAAACCGATGCTGTAAGTCTCTGGCACATTCATAAACATTCCCGCGAACATTTGCATGGCTGCACCAGCATTCGGATCCGCTTTCGCAACAATAGGCATCAGACCCTTAACCATAGTCATCGGCGACAGTGCCAAAAGCAGGTTATTGTCTATCCCCAACGTACCCGTCAATTTCTGATAACTCGCATTTTCAGAAAAGCTGTCGCCTATCCCAAATTTCCTATCCAATGCTGCTTTAATCAGATCAGAACCCCCTATAGCAAAAAACAGTTGGTCTTCATGAAAAGCATAGTACCAGTGCCATTCCTGAGGCATCATCGCACCAGCTTCAGGTGGCATCTCACCAAAAATTGAACCGAAATTGGGGAAGACGTAACTTTTAATCTCAACCTCGTTGTGCATCAGCGGTTGACCAGCATGAGCGCCATCATATATCGCTAATTGTGGCGGCATATCTCCAATCACGCCACGCATGATCTGCATGGTGTTGTGGAGTTGTTCAAGAAACATGTCATTCATGTAAGTTTCCGCCAGTTGTTTATCCTTCATCTCATAAACGATCAGATAATCAGGGATAATACTATCGCCAAAATTGACAGTGAACCCCCACTCGTCGGCGAGAGATTTATAAAAAGTTGACATCTGCTCGGTGAGTACTTCCAGTTGCTCTTGCTGCTCTGGAGAACCTGCTGCAAACATTTTTAGCGAAAACATATTCATATCAAGCAGCAATTCTGTATTACCCTGAAAGGCACCGTTCATGAAGGCGAGATTTGGTAGATCATTGAGAACTGCCAAATCGTCAGGTATCATCTCTTTCAAGGATTGCTGAATCTCGCTATTGTCCTTGAATTTTAAGAAGGGGGCGAGTTGCACATCGGCACCCTTGATTTCAAACGTCGCGCTTAGGGATTCTAACTGCTCAATTACGTTTGCGACTGAATCCAACATAGACGTAAGGAAGGGCGCGAATGCCATAGCGGCAGGATCGCTTTCAAGACCGTCTCGCATTGATTCCGATTCTTCCTGAATCGAAGCCGTCAGAAGCGGGGCAATGGATTCAAGATTAAAATGCGCGGCAACCTGCGCGTCGCCCTCCACAATATCGGTGAGAAATGAAGTGTAATTTGGATTGGCTCTGACAGACTGCTCGGTCGCCTTATAAGTATCAATAACACTTTCACATACTTCAGCAGACCGAGAAAAGACCAAAATATTGTCTAAAAGAGCGAAACTGCCGCCACCCCCACTTGCGTTCCAATAGGTTACGCCGTTATATTCAATCGGAGCACTTCCCGCGCTTTCAGCATCAATTACCTGTTTCATGGCTGCAGGGTCTGTGAGATGAACGAGTGCAGAGAGACCGGGCGGGTTCAAAGAGGTCATGAAAACCGCAAAATCTTGGTTCAAGTCAAGTCCGATTTCCTCTAACTCCGCGAGACTTTCAAATCCAGCCCCAAAGCTGTCGGCTAAGATTTTAGCGAGGATTTCCGGGTCTTCATCTGTCGGGATCAAGTCTGTCACTAATGTATTAATCCGATAATCCAACTCAAGCAAACTCGGACAATAGATAAGTCCCATCGTCTGTTTTGGAATCAGATGGAGGACACTACCGCTTGGAATCTCCACCATTTCAGATTCAGTTTCATGCGGTGTTTCCGCTTCAGTCTCGTGTTCTGACGTTTCCTCTTCAGATTCATGTTCTGACGCTTCTGCTTCGGATTTATGTCCCGCTTCAGTCTCGTGTTCTGACGTTTCTTCTGCAGACTCATGTTCTGGTGCTTCTTCAGCAGATTCATGTTCTGATGTCTCTTCAGCAGATTCGCGTTCCTCTTCGGATTTGTGTTCTGACGTTTCTTCTGCAGACTCATGTTCTGGCGCTTCTTCAGCAGATTTGTGTTCTTCTTCGGATTCATGTTCTGACGCTTCTTCCGCAGATTGAGGCAGTGCGCCCATTTCTTGCGATTCCTGTACCGGTGCCGATTCGGCAGCTGCTGAAGGCGGCACTGGCGGTACTTCTTTCGCGCCACAACCGACGCATATACACATTGTGAGAAGTGCTAACGCGATAAGAGGTAAAGACAAACATTTTTTCATTTTAATTTCTCCTCAGTCGTAGGGCAGCCTAACGCTATATGCCTACGAGAATAGTATCATCAATTTTGGGTTTGTGCGATTTTTTCTTCGAGTGCATCAATCTCTGCATTGGAAGTAAGCACACCGATTTCGACTTCATAGTGCCTACGACCACCGGGTTCAATATACTGTAACGTACCGCGTTCACGCGCATTTGCCCTGCCTTCTACACCGCAGTTCGAGGGTTCCAAACCGAAAACATAAGTACCTTCACCACACATTTTCCACTGGACAAAGTTTGGAAACTGTGTCTTGTGATAGCGCACGGATACACCGATGCCTTGTCCATTATTGAATCTTCGGTTTACCAGCGCGACATGGATGTGGTTATCAACATCTGGTTCCATTTCATGGTAGAAAGCCTGTTCTTGAAAATCGACGGTTGGCGGTTCGCAGAGGTTATAGTTATTTAAGTTTGCTGCAGCCTGTTCATCTCGCGGTGTGACTTGTGACGAGGGAGCAAGTAGTTCGCTGTCTTGTGTGAGAATCGGAAATCCGACATTAATATGGAAAAGGTACATGTGTGGTGAATCTTGGTATCCCAAATTTTCAACAATATCTTCAATGTGCAACGTACGCGATCCGAGTTCCGTCCAGATCCTGCGAGTGCGCAAGAGGTTTTCGCCCAAAGCAGCGGTCTCTTTAACCTTGCCTTGCGCCCATAGCATATAGCGTTGGCCTTCCCACCGGCTGTCGACCCAAACGTTTTTTGCCGGGATGTGCGACACCCTTCCATGAAGCCCTAATGCCTCATCGCCATCTTCGTTCGGTACGCCGACTTGCCGCATCCCACAAGTTGTCAGTAAACCGCCGTAAAAACTGCGTAACCAACCGAGTCCATCGGGTTCATAATGCGCCGGGTTGACATCGCCTGTACTTGAACGCCAACACAGCGGAACCCCCTGATATTCAGCATAAGAGACATCTAACCCACGGCTCGGTAGCACGGTGAAATTTAAGCCGCTACCGGTTCGGAAATCAATTGCGTCAACACCTTTTTCATTGCCATCCGTGAGTTGATACATCTTCGCATGCGCAATTTGCGATATATCTCCGACATGGCGAAGCAGTTGTATTCTGTCATACGTTGCTCCATATAGGTTCATTAAATAAGGTTCTCCTTCTGGGTGCAGCTGGATAGTTGATGGGCATTACTCCCAAGCCCATATTAAAAAGACGAATTAAAGTCTTGTGTAAACCGAAGAAATTATAGCATAGTTGAGAAAAAAAAGCAAAATTTTCGTTTCAAAGACGCAAAGCCATTCAATTGTCACCAATTACTCTTGTAGGAGGGGTTTGTAACCCCGATACATGTGGATAGCAGCGCAGACCTATTCTCGATAACGTACTCAGAAAACCGAAAACTGAATAGCTCTGTCAGAGATGCAACTTTCAGTTGTCTGGACTTCAGTTTTGTGGTATTCTTAATACTGTTGAGACGGAGTTGTAAACCCATATCAAAAAAGGAGAACGTTCGGTGATTGAAACGATAAAAAATAGAATTGGCGAGATTGTTGAACAGGCTTGCGCCGCCGACACCAACATCTTCGGTTACGATATTTGGACGCATCACATCTTACCGGTCATTCAAAACGCAAAACAGCTCGCCCCACGCTTTGATGCTGACCCCGAAATCGTCGAATTCGCGGCGTTACTCCATGATTACGCCAGCATCAAGGACAAAGCACTTTACGCTGATCATCACATTCATGGTCCAATTGAAGCAGAAAAACTCCTCAAGCGTTTCGACTATCCAGAAGAAAAAACGGAAGCTGTCAAGGACGCTATCGCGACACATCGAGCAAGCGTAATGGTTGAACATCGGAGTCCAGAGGGAGCATGTCTTGCGAATGCCGATGCCATGTCCCATATTGAACACGTTCCTTCGCTTTTATACTTGGCGTACATTCACCACGGAATGGGAATTGATGAAGGTCAAAGATGGGTTAAGACAAAACTCCAACGGAGCTGGCAGAAGCTACGAGAGGATGTCCAAGAGCTCGTTAAAGACAAGTATGAAGCCGCGTTGAAGGTACTCTAAGGAAAATCTAATGTGTCATCCTATGACCGCTGACAAAGTTCACTGGTTTCTCGATATCTTCAATGAACTCGGTATCAAAGTTTGGATTGATGGAGGTTGGGGTGTTGATGCGCTCTTAGGTGAATGCACTCGAGAACACCAGGATTTGGATATTATTATCTCATGGGAAGATTCAGCAGTCCTAACCAAAGCACTGTCAGCACATGGTTTCGTTGATGTCTATACCGATGATCGTAAGGATCGAAACTTCGTCATGGGGCATCAATTACACGGAAAAATTGACTTTCATGTGGTCGAACTGATGGAAAACGGGGGCGCAGTCTACGGTCCAGGAGAAATTGATTGGATTATCACTGAACCGGAACTGAACGCTATAGGTTCTATTGGTGGACGGCAGGTTCGGTGTCTATCAGTGGATTACCAAGTGCGTTCACATTTCGGATATACGTTGCAAGACACGGACTTTGCTGACCTACGTGCATTGCAAAAGAAGTACGGCGTTAAGTTGCTCCCTACGCAGATTAAGGAAGCATCATGATTATCGTATACGGAATCAGAGAAAAATTGAACCCGATAAAGGCACAATTATCCGACGTGATTCACGAGTGTATGCAGTCTGTTCTTGGTATGCCAGAGGACAAGCGAGCACACCGCTTTGTGCCTATGGATAAAGAAGATTTTTACTATCCCGGCGGTCGTACAGATGCGTATACTGTCATTGAAATCAATATGATAGCAGGGCGTCAAGTGGAAACCCAAAAACGCCTCATCAAAACACTCTTCAAAAAGATCGAAAGTCAACTGTCTATTGCTCCTATAGATGTTGAAATCACGATAAAAGAACAAGCACCTCACTGCTGGGGTTTTCGCGGCATAACAGGTGATGAAGTTAATGATTTGAAGTATAAAGTCAATGTATAAAAAGACAATTGCCATCGCGTCAAGTTTTCGTGGATATTCTCTGTGTTAGAAAACGAGGTATTGTAATGACGAAATACGAATATAAGACCATAAGAATTAGCCAGAAAGGGTTTGGATTTAAGTCCAGAAAAATTCCTGACCTTGAAAGCACCCTTAATCGTGAAGGAAAAGAAGGCTGGCGACTTTGTGAAATTATCCAACCGGCAGCAGCTATGGGGGAATCAACTGCTGTCATTGTGATTTTTGAAAGAATTTTAGAGGAATAGAGCACTTAAGAAAATATTCAGTTTCTTCTAATGCTTCAAGAAAAAGGTAACAATACCAGCAATCATCAAAGCGATAGACCACAGCAGATCCAGATTAAACCACGCCTTGCGGAGCAACGCGAGTCCTACCACTTCGTAGACGATAACCGCCACAACCCCCATCACGAGGAAAAAACTGAGGGTATGTACCCCAACGGCAGACAGTAACATCACTGTGTTATCTGTCATGCTTGTGGTTGCGTGATGTGTATGCCCAGAAGCCTCAGCAGCAGGCATCCGTAACAAAAGCGGTGCCAGCATCAAACCCGCACCGTGCGCGGAAGCCATCAGAAAGGACCAGATCGTTAAGTCCTTGAAGTTAACACGCATGCCGACCCATTTCGGATGTCGAGCACTAAAAAATTTGTACACGCCAAAACCAAACAACACAGTTGCACAAGCAATGCGAAGCACATCCTCCGGCAGCTGCCGCTGTGCTAAGGCGATAACGAATACGACGACGGCAATGGATATCGCGTGTCCAAGTGCCATCGGGAAGAGCGCACCGATAACGGCACTTCTCCGTTTTTCCTGCATGCCTAACGCAACAGCAAAAAGCCAACCCATCCCTGGATTAATACCGTGAAATGCTCCGAGCCCAAGCATGCCCCACCATGAAATGGTATCCATAAAAACGCCTTTCTGGATATAGAAACATTAAATATTTTTGTACAATAGGGGTTGGGGGATTTAGTCTGCGAATAGACTAAATCCATTCCTTGTATGACATTCCCAACCCCTACGAAATGCCTACGGATAGCAAAAAGTATCAGAAGAACTATCGCCACCTTGCAACCGAATTTGATGGGCGCGACTCTCACCGAAGTCCACGAAGAAGTCAGGATCGAATGCGACACCACCATCGGGGTTGACATCCGCCTTCACCATCCATCCATTTGCGCCATCCGGATAGAACTGATTATCCCATGCAACGTAGAGCGAATTAGTGAAGTAGAGACGCTTGCCATCCCGACTCAATTCAACCATCTGGGGACCGCCACTGACAGGTCCAGCAGCCGGATGCGGATGTGATTTTGTAATGCCACCTATTTCGAGAGTCCCTGTGTGCTTCGGATTGAACGGATCAGATACGTCGTATTGCAACATCTCTCCGGTCCCCCAACAGGAAACGTACAGGAATTTGTCATCCAACGAGAGGATGTGATCCGTGACAAGGGGCGGAATCATTCCGATATCCTTCAAAGCCGGTGGTAAATCATTCGGGTTTTCCGGTACCTGTGCCGGAATATCAATAATCTTTTGGATACCCCAACCGTCTCCATCTTTATACCATGTCCAGATGGAACTGGAGAGGTCATTCATATTCAACACGGCATTGACGAACCCATACGCCTTTGTCGGGTCATGTGCGGGACGTAATTCCAAAATCATCTGATAGTCTTCGCCCAAATCTAACGTTTGGATATTCTTCCGGTGTCGGATATCCCAGATATGGATTTTATGTCCGAATTTGCGCGCCCCTAAGTCTTCAAGACTCACACCATTTTCGATCATCGCTGGCGTGCCCCACTCACTGGTAACAGCAATATCATAGCCCAAGTGCCACCAGAAATCGTAAGAGAGGGATTGAGGACCGCGCTCGACTTCCCACTGTCCAAGAATATTGAAGTTATAATGATCCATGAGGAAGATACCGCCGGGGCCCTCTTCTGAACCCGCTGAAGCCAAAGCACTGACATAGATCCCTTCGGGGCCACAATGCACCGTATGCGGACGGGTATATCCCGAACGCGACTCAACTTCATTGGCATCCAAAGTTTTAATGAGTTTCGGTGCCTTCGGATCCTCTTTCACGTCAAGGATATAGATACTCGAACCCCGCAGGGCAGGCACAACGAGGTAACGTCGTTCTATATAGGGGTGTGGCGCGTACGGGCAGAGTGCTGCGCTACAGGCGTTCCAACCGAAGTGATGGATTTCGTCACGAACGCCGAGTTCCAGACTATGAACAATCTGACCATAGGTATTAGACGCTTTATTGAGGTCAACGACACACATCGCGTCGGGCTTGCCGTCATCTCTCGGTGCAGCGACATAAGCGACCTCTTCAACAGGTGCCTCAATCGCCATCTTGGGTGATGGGTAAAAAGTCGGGTCAGGTTTCCACTGTTGTAACAAGTTATTTCTCCTTTGAGTTAGCGGTTTTAGAAGTTACCGGTCACCAGTTACCAGAAAAGAGGTTGTGACGAACAAAGGTCTCCCTCTTCACTGGCCACTGGTTACTGATGACTATTCCTCATCGTTTTTTGCGCGGTCAAGCCAGCCAGGTAGCCTGATGCCTTCAGATAATTTCCACGCAGTCAAATAGAGCGAAGCGGTCCAGCGCACGGATTCCCGCGCTCGGTCATTTGTAAAGTCAACCAAGGCGGGTGTAGGAGCTTTCAGATTTTTCCAATCTTCGGCGAGTGCGTAAACGTTATCAACCAAACTGAATCCAGTTTTGACTTGCTTTATTATCGCTGGCATCAAATCGTTGACAGCTTCTATCTGTTGTGCTTTCGCGAGTTCTGTTGGGTTTAATTTCAGCATCTCAATTGCTGAATCAACCTTCTCATGTATACCGGCATGCAAGCGTGTGCCATCGGCTTGTTTAATCCCATCAAAATTAATGGTTAAGTGCAAAGGTTGACACATATCCTGCGCGTAGTGCGCAAGGAAACCCGCATAGAGGAAGCATTTGTTTTGAATCATCGGATTATCGGGCCATTTACGATACTCAGCAAAAGCGACAGCCAGCCGCTCTGTCCACTCTGCCAATGCATAAGGCAGTGTGCCGACGGCTCGCGGTGCAAGCCCTAACTCCGCACACAACTTAATGTGTGCCTCGCGTCCCTCTGGAATCGGATGACCCTTTAGTAATTCTACATCAATGTAGTGTTCACCGTATTCAGCCTGCCGTGCGTGTGGTGTGCCTCGCTCCTTAGATATGTCAGGGTCGTAGACACAGTGAGCAACCATTTTTTCGGCGTTACGGAAAAATTCTGGTATCTCTTCGGGGAGTGCTTGAACGGAGGCTTGGGTAAGGATATCGTGGCCGCCACCCCACCATGCCCATACCGGGGTCGTGAGAAGAAGTGAAAACAGAATCAACGCATTATAAAAACGTTTCATAACTCTCCTTTTGTTAATCAGCTGCGAGATATTCCGCCGGATTTGCTTCTTGCCATTGGAATTGAAGTTCAGCCGTTTCATGGGGCTTAAACGATAGGGCAACCGTCTCAACGGTGGGGCCGACGATGGCAATCTTATTCATATCTGCAGTGCCGTAACCCATTTCGTTTGCATAGTGGAAAAGTCCGATCTCCAACGGTTCAAATCCCATCGCTTTTGTCGTGACGGCATCTGCCGCAAACACATCTCCGCTGACAACAGCGATACCGAGTGGAACAGAATCGGTGCCACCCGGTCCATTGCCTTGTAGCCCAACGGTGCCATCAACGATAGTGATATCGGGTTTGAGGTGTCGTGAGAGCCGGAGCAAGTTGATGTTGAGGGTCTGCGCTTCGCGGGGTAGCACTCGGTCTGCGTGGCTATGATAACCGTGCATTTTAATCCGATCCTCTTTATGCAGGGTGCCCATAATCATATTCTTCATACCAAGGGTCACGACACCAGCATCATGCGTTTTCGCGATAGCGACAGAGATGGTGCAAGGACAATCCAAAACGATCTTTGGCATCCGCACGGTATCTTCTTCACGTCCAGCAAGAAAGACGCTGGTTTCTACCCACTCGATCTCTTGATGCAAATCGACAAGCCGGATCGGAACATCGTATTCGGCTTGGAGTGCGTCATAACCGAAAATCTGGAACGCTTCACCAGAAAATTTCTCATTCGCACCTTCAGCGATAATGACCTCTTTCGGAGGCTGTGGTGTGCTCAACAGAAAATCCAACGCACCTCGCATCGCATCCACATGTGACGAAGCGAGTTGATTTGTGCTGGAGAGAAAATTCGGTTTCAACAGTACCTGTTCACGGACTTTCGGCGTGAGATCCTGACGTATATTGTCTAACGCTTGAAAAACGTTAGAACGTCGCCTACCGGTTTTGGCAAGCCCAACTTTGGTACCCATCGGTTCCTCCTTATAAATTGCGCGCCTAAAAAGCGCGTCTTCCAAGGATAGATTAACTCTTAATCAAGAACTTGTCTCAGAAATCCAGAATGCTTTTCTAATAGTGTGCTTGCGTCTGTCAAGTTCAACCCTTTCGCGAGCATTACGATAGCCAGTTTCGCTCGACCACCCGCCTGTGCTAAAGCTGCCTCGGCTGTCTCGGGGTCTACACCAGTGACGGCTTGAACAATCCGAATGCTCCGCGCAACCAGTTTTGTGTTAGAGGCGTTCACGTCTACCATCAGATTGTTATAGACCTTGCCGAGTTTTATCATGGAGACAGTCGTGAGCATGTTCAGCACCAGTTTTGTGGCAGTTCCTGCTTTCAAGCGCGTTGAACCCGTGATAATTTCCGGTCCGACGATCGGTGTGATGAAATGTGTCACCCACCCCTTTAAGTGTTCGGGCGGCGGAACACAGCAGAGAAACATCGTTGTGGCACCGATGGCGTGTGCTTCCTTCAAAGCCCCGATGACATACGGAGTTCGTCCACTGCTTGCGATACCGACAAGCACATCTTGCGGTGTAAGTTGCCGTTCTCGGATAGCATGCGCGCCGCGTTCAGGATTGTCCTCCTCACCCTCCACCGAACGGCGTAAGGCGACATCACCGCCAGCAATAATCCCCTGCACCATTTCAGGAGGCGTGCTGAAGGTTGGCGGGCATTCAGAGGCATCTAACACGCCAAGCCTACCGCTTGTGCCTGCGCCGACGTAAAACAACCTGCCCCCCGATTGAAACGCAACGACGCACAGATCAATTGCGTGTGCGATTGCATCGGACTCCGCCTCTACTGCTGCGACGGCTTGTTTATCCTCTTCATGAAAGATCCGAACGATCTCTGAAGTCGATTTCAGATCTATGTCAGTAGAATTCAGGTTTCGCTGCTCGGTTGTCGATTGCATGTGCTACTTTACTGATGATAGTTTCCGACTATAACTTCGCTTGTGCTAACAGGACGGCACCATACGCCGGGTCGTGTTTCGGCAGATGAACGGACGCGCTTGGTGCAATCCGCGCGAACGCTTGGCGGAGTTTAGCAGCGAACATCGGTTGATGGATGAGGTTACCACCACTGAGAACAATATCAAATGCCCCTACGAATTCTAACTGTTTAACTACACTATTTGCAGCGCAGACCAGTTCATCCGTGGCATCGTCAACAATCTGTTCCGCAATCGTGTCCGTTGATCGGGCAGCGTCAAATACGATTTTAGATAGTTGCGCAATGGCATCCCGACTTGCGGCATGCACCCAGCGAATGAGGTCACTCGGTGCGTTCAGTTCAAGCGCATTAAGAATTCGGTTTGTCAATTCGGTCGGTCTGCCTCTGTCATCAGCAGCACGAGCGACAGCTCGGAGACCTTTCATGGCGATGTCGTAACCGCTCCCTTCATCACCGAGTAGATACCCCCATCCGCTTGCGCGTGCTTCTCTGCCATCAGCGTTGATGCCGTAGACAATAGCACCGGTACCTGAAATAACAATTATACCGTGTTGTTTCTCAGTGCCACCAACGAGCGCAATGTGTGCATCGTGCGTCAGGATGCGATTTTCGCCGATGCCGAGTTCAGCACAAATCCTGCCAATTATTTTTCTATCCTCGGCACGCCCCAAGCCTGCCATTCCCAGACAGAAGTGGATAGGGCTTGTTGATCGGATGCCTGCTTTTTCACAAAGTTCTTCGACAAGGCTCTTCAAAACCGTTTGTGTTTTCGCCTCACCAACGACGTGGTAATTGGAGGGTCCCGACTGCACTTGTGCGAGACATTGCCCCGTTGCCGTCGTCAAGATACCAACCGTTCCTGTCCCGCCGCCATCAATGCCGATGATGTACATGATATACGGATTTAGCACTCCTAAGATGTGTAAAATTTTTAGAAGCAAGGTTTTGAGAGATGTTTGTTAAAGCAGCATGCTTGGAACCCACGCGCGGTCCCTGCCCTTATTTCAAAATAGCGACGACAACAGCACAAATGGCAACAATAATAGAAATCGCTGTTAAGATAACATGACGTGTCTCTGCCCGACCTTCTAGCTTCCCTTTGACCCATGAAATGTCTGACTTAATATTGGAAATGTCGGCGCGTACGCTTTCTAATGTAGACACCACTATTTCTTCAAATCTGCTTTGATTCATTTTCGTGTTTCCATTAGTTGTTTTGTAAGCACTTGACAACTCACTACAGATTTCTTAAGAGAATAGACACCCCATAGCACTGCCCTATTTTGTGCAACTCCGAACGAAAGTATGCCCCATTTTGTGCAAAACTTTATGGCTATTCTGTAGAGCGTCCTATCAGCGCAGTATTATCCAAATCGGCACGAAACTTGCTACATAATCGTAACACAGTTGGTAAGCACTTGACAATCCACAGTAAATTCCATACAATATAGTTTATCACGATTCAGAAATGGATGCAATAAAAATTTATTTAGAGAGGCTCAAAATGCAGAAGAAAAACTACCTCGCGCTCTTTATCCTATGCGGGAGTCTTGCCTACCTCGGCTGTTCCCAAGATTCCGTGCAATTTGAGTGGCGACAGATTGAAAGCGGTACAGCTGAACATCTTTATGGGGTACATTTTGTAGATGCGAAACACGGATGGGCAGTTGGGACTGCTGGTACAATACTATCTACTACCAACGGCGGCATGCGCTGGACGGCGGCATCCGTGTCAAAAGACACACTCACACAGGTGAGTTTCACGACCCCGAATAACGGGTGGCTTGCGAGCATCGGGAAGGTACATTATACCGGCAGCAGTGGTGCCTCTTGGAATATACAACACCAAGCGCGTGGCGAAGGGAAGAGGTCTCCAGGGATCTTGGATCTGTATTTTGTGAGTACGACCGAAGGGTGGGCAGTCGGCGGCTCAGGTACTATCCTTCACACAACAGATGGCGGGAGTCGGTGGGAAAACCACAGAGGGCTTTCAGATAAACATTTATGGGGAGTCCATTTTGTGGATCCAGAACACGGTTGGATTGTTGGCGAGGAAGGTGAGGTACTCCATACCCAAGACGGTGGAAAACGGTGGGTTCGCCAGAGAAGCAACGCCGAGCAACCCCTATTTGCTGTCCACTTCGCAAATCTAACGCATGGATGGATTGTTGGCACAAACGGGTTGATCCTCCACACCGCTGATAGCGGAAAAACATGGCACCGACAGCAGACACCTGTGAATCAAAGTTTGCGGGATGTGGCGTTCCGCGATGACAACCGCGGGTGGGCAGTTGGTGAAAAAGGCTTAATCCTCCATACAACAGATGGCGGTAATATGTGGAGCCGTTATCCGACACCTGCGCAATATAACTTGCAGGACATCCATCTCCACAAAAACGCCGCTTGGATCGTCGGCGCGAAGGGAACAATCCTGAGAGGTCATTAGGATTTATTCCTTATGCTGCCACAAAACTGTATCGACATCCCAGAGAAAAATTCCGCCGGACTCACCACTGGCAAGCGTTTTACCATCTGAAGAAAATGCGACAACTGAAACAGAACTCTTATTCGCTGTTAAGGTAGCCAATCCGCGGCCTGTGGTTGCATTCCACAAACGGAGTCCATCTATGCCGCCACTCGCGAGCAACGTTCCATCCGGAGAAAACGCTACAGAATAGACATCACTGGTATGTCCACTATTTCGATTTTTTGCATGTCCTGTCAGCGTCAACCGTTTCTCACCCGTAGGAACATGCCACAAACGGATCGTAGGATCCTTAAAGCCACCACCACTCGCAAGCAACCGACCCCCCGGAGAAAACGCGAGGGTCTCAACACCGTACTTCTCTGGAAGGGTCTTTAGCAAACGACCTGTCTGCACATCCCATAAATGAATTGCTGATATCCATCCACCAGTTGCGAGTAGCTGTCCATCCGAAGAAAAGGCAACTGCCCTAAATTCCTGACCGTTTCCCGTGAAAGTTTTTAACAAGCTACCCGTCTCTACATCCCACAGTTGAACTGTTGCGTCTCTATCGGTACTTGCAAGCGTTTGACCATCTGGAGAAAAGGCGCATGCATTAACGCCTTTATGGTCTGAAATAGTTTTCAACAGTTCACCGGTTTCAGGATTCCAGAAACGGAGCGTGTTATCAGGAAAACGCGCGATGCTCGCAAGGTACCGTCCATCCGGAGAAACGTCCACGGTGGTAACTGCACCTGTGTGCCCAGTGAGCGTACGCAGCAAGTGCCCTGTCTTTCTATCCCACAAATGAATTTTATCATCCCCGCTTACACTGGCAATCCACTCACCATCTGGCGAAAACGCTGCATCACGCCCCCAGTCTATATGCTCCATGAGGACTTTCTTTTCCTGACCGGTTTCAGGACTCCACAACCGCAGTGTGCTGTCAGAACTTGCACTGGCAAGGGTGGCGCCGTTTGGAGAAAAAGCAAGCGCGCGAACCGTGTCTGTATGCCCTTTAAAGGTTGTCAGTAAATCTCCAGTGCGCGTATCCCACATCCGCAACGTCGTATTACCTTCCTGCCCTCCAGCTACCACACGACCCTTTGAAGAAATGGCTAAGGCATAGATCGAACCCGCGTGTCCTGTAAGTTTATGGAGCCGTTTTTCGGTGTGTACATCCCATACATAGAGCTCCTTATCATCGTAACCCGTAACAGCTGCGAGCCTCTGACCATCCGGAGAAAACACCATCGAAACGGGTTGACCAGTTCCTAAGATATCTCGGTGTTCACCCGTTTCAGGATGCCACAAATCAACGTATCCGAACCGCCAATCTCCACGGCCAAGCGCGAGTATTTGTCCATCTGGGGAAAACGCTGCGGAATCGGCTGATACGCTAGCGCCAGGATCCCTGAAGGTTTTGAGCAAATCGCCAGTCCGCACATCCCATACCCGTAAGGTGCCTTCATAACGCGCAAAACTCACGAGTCTACGTCCATCTGGAGAAAACGCTACGGAAACCACCTGCATGGGTTCCCATACAACTTCCGGATGGCTTTTCTCCAAACCAAAGGTTTTCAGCAGACGGCCAGAACGTGCATCCCACACAGATAGTGTATAGTGTCCACTGCCACATGCAAGCCTGCGGGAATCGGCAGAAAAGGCGATCGCAGTGATGCCACCCTGATCTGCTGCAATTAGGTTATGTGGCGCATAAGTCTCTGTGTCGTAGAGCCAAATTCCGACTGATGTCGCCACTGCAAGCCACTGACCATCAGGTGAGAACTTTAGATCCTCCACCCTGCCCCTACCAATGCGCAATTGAGCACCTTCAGGCAATTCCCACTGTGTATAATCCTTGTCTTGCGTACACCCACTTAACAGAACGGAAATACACACGAACAGATGAATAGCCGTTAAGAAACGCAACCGTTTCATTTTCCTCCCCTTCAGTCTTTAGAAGATTTAAGGACAAACGCAGTTATCTGTTCCATGGTGGAACTATCGCCAACATTACTCGCGCGGGAGAGAAACTGTGTCGGGAACGACGATCTCGCTGGCAATGATTTTTGCCTTCAGTGATTCAACAGTCGCTATGATGTCGTCTGAAAGCAACGGTTCGTTGTGTTCATCAACAGCATAACTGACACCACCATCCTTGAGTCCAAAATATCGGATACCTCCCATAAAATTGCCGTCAGCGGTTTCTCGGATGATATGCTGCACAGAAGCCGGAATCTCTTTCGTCATACTTGTCAAGACAATGCCTGGGGCAAGATGGTTCCCATTAGCATCAACCCAAATGATGAACTTTTGTTGTTCCTGTGCTGCTTCAAGCACGCCTTGACCGGATCCGCCAGCAGCGACGTAAACCACATCTATCCCGTTTGCATATTGTGCTAAAGCCAGTGCCTTCGCTTTTTCCGGTTGACCGAAACCTGCCGCATCTTTGCTAATATATTCTACAGTGACTTCCGCCTCTGGATTGACGGCGTGAATCCCCGCAACGTAGCCTGCTTCAAATTCGTGTAACAGTGGAACATCTGCACCGCCGATGTAGCCGATCTTGTTACTTTCCGATTTTAATGCCGCAATCGCCCCGACCAGAAATGACCCTTCATTGGATTTATAGTTCACTGAAGCCACATTTGGAATATCAAGCACAACATCAAAAATCGCAAATCTGACATCAGGAAATTCGGGTGCTACACGAGCCAGCACGTCTCCCATCTGATAACCTGCTGTCAAAACAAGTTCTGAGTTTTGTGCTGCATCTCTTAGGAGCATCTCTGTGGCTGCAGGATCGTTTTCATTACCGTTGACTTCAGTTAGCATAATCCCCAGTTCTTCCTCTGCACCCTTTACACCGATATGGAAGGCGGTACAGTAAGCCGCGGAACCGACGCAATCACTGGGATATATCATCGTCACGCGAAGCGGGGCAGTCCCTGTTTCGTCTTGCGGTTCAGAAAGAATTACGTCTTGAACTGCGCTACAACCAGAAATAAAAAGGAGTATGAACCCAAAAAAGAAGTATTTTCCAAAGATGTTGAAATGCTTCATATATTCTCCATAAAAAATTTTGCTATAAACATGAAATGATAATAGACTTTACAATGAAAAATTACGCACGGGATGAAGCAGAATAAGAAACTAAACGCCTATCGCATATCCGTCGCGCCGCGGGTCAGCCCCCCCCATAAAACTCCCTTCTTCGGGATCAAAAGCGATACCGTGACCGCCGCCCACGGTTGCTGTCCAGTCGGGTAAAACCTCTACCGCATGCCCACGGGCTTCTAATGCTGCACGTACCGCAACAGGGATACGTCCCTCCATACTAACATGTGTGCCTGGGTTTACCAATCGGATGCGAGGTGCCTCAATCGCTGCTTGAACATTCATCCCATGTTCGATCAGATTCAACACCATCTGTAACGTCGTCTGAAGGATACCGTGACTTCCGGGGGTGCCGATTGCTGCGAATGGGTTGCCACCTTTCCAAACTTGGCACGGCGACATACACATCTCTATCCGTTTATGCGGTCCAACGGCGTTCGGACTCTCTGGGATTCTGTCAAACCAGTTCATGAAATTGTTGAGAAACATCCCCGTGGAACCGAGAATTACGCCTGAACCAAAGGGTTGTCCGAGGCTCTGTGTCACAGCAACGATATTACCTTCTGCATCAGCGGTGTCAAAATGCGTTGTGCATTCGGTTGTCCAATCGTTAGCGATGATTTCACCCGGGAGTTTGTCCTTTGACCACCGCTCACCACCGCTCACTGCTGCTTGTTCACCAATGCGTTCGCGCTGTGCCTGCGCGTATTCTTTAGATAACAACCGTTCAATAGGCGGGTTCGGACGCGGGGCATATTCGGCTCTATCCGCACTCGCTAACTTAATCGCTTCAATCAGTAGATGCAAGTACTCAGGCGTATTGTGTCCGAGTTCACCGAGCGCATCGTTCTCTAAGATATTCAGCGTCTCTAAGTACTGAAAGCCGGAACACGGAGGCGGTGGGCAATATACTTCGTAATCTTTGTAAGTAACAGAGAGGGGGTCCTGCCACTCCACCTCAAAGTCAGCCAAATCCTTTTCAGTAATCAGGCCATCAGTTTCTTCGGAAAAACGGACAATCTCTTTAGCAATATCACCACGATAGAACGCTTCCGCACCGCCTTCTGCAACTGTACGAAACGTTTGCGCCAGATCTTTCTGCACCAAAACTTCGCCCGGATGTGGGGTTCGTCCACGCGAGGCAATAACTTCTGCAGCCCGTTCCGAAAAATAGTGATACGCGCCTGCCATGAATTCCGCATTCTTGACGGTGACGGCGTACCCGTTTTCTGCCAATTCAATTGCTGGTGCGAAGACATCTGCAGGATCCATACTGCCGTAATGTTCCAGGAGTGCCAACCATCCGCCACATCCACCAGGCACCATACCCGCACGAATGCCGATTTGCTGACTTTCGAGTGTTGGATAGACATCCAGTGTCGCTGCGTAAGGCGCAGTACCCAGATAATCTAATACGCGGTGCCTTTTTTCCTGCGCACTATAGATAAGCATATACCCATTGCCAGCAATACCCGACATATAAGGTTCGACGACGTTAAGCGTTGAAGCGACGGCGACTGCCGCATCAAACGCATTACCGCCATCGAGCAACATACGCGCACCAGCGAGACTGGCGAGCGGATGCGCGCTTGTCGCCATTCCGCGTGTACCCGTTACTGTGGAGCGGTGCGTTGTGCCATAAGATGGAAATGCCATGGTGATCTCCTCAGGTTCTGACCCGTTTCGGGATTACAAATCCCGTCTACCAATGAAATGCCTCCGGACCCGGTGCCATCGTAGCTGCCACATCAACTTCCAATCCGTAACGTGATGCGTAAAAAGCGGCTGCCCATCCAACTCAAGCACAGGAATCCGATACTTATATTTCGTGAAGAGTCTTAGATCTTTCGTAATGTCAATTTCTTCCACTCTAATAAACGAGACCTTCGCACCGATGTTCTGGAGAACTGCCTTTGCCGCGTCACAGAGCGGGCAATCCGGTTTGGTGTAGAATTGAAGTTGCATCGGTTTGGCTTTCAACAGCATCACCTAGAAGTCAGCGTGAGGCCTATCTTCTTGTTTTGACCAGAATCAGAAATTGTAAATAAGTATACTATATTTTGGCGTAATAGTCACTGAAAAAAGAAGTCAGACTTTCCGCATCTAAATCTGTAACTGATCTGCAAACCCAACGTTTATATTCTCACACATGTCTACATGTCTACATGTCTACATGTGCGGAGGCGAAAATAAAGACTATGGCAATTCTATCAAGCAAGCGTGAAGCGAGGAGGTCTGATGCCAAATAAACCCACACTCGCAGAAACATTTAGCGGTACCGAGCAAATGCGGCAGGCGGCAGTTGAGGTAGAAACGACACCGAAACCGCCAGCGATGGTGCCGCCATCTCGTCAAGGTAAAAAGATGATTTCGGGACATTTTGATAAAGATGTGCATCGGCAGTTGAAAATGCTCGCATTGGAAAAAGAGACGAGTATTCAAAATTTGCTGAGCCAAGCGTTGAATGCGCTCTTTGAGCGGAACGACAAGCCGCCGATAGCGTAAACCCATTTCCGGAGGATACAATGATTTCAAACGCGAATTGGAGAGTTTTAGAGAAAACCAATCGGATGCTCGCGTTGAACTGGGAAGCCCTCAAACGCGCACGCGCAACCGAGGATAAACATACGATCAAAATGGCTGAGATGAATTACTTTCATGCGTTGCAAAGCGTGATGGTATCAACGCAAAACGCAGTCGCTCAACAGACGATCTCGACGGTCTCAAAGTAAATTCGCTCTTTTCAACGCCTTTTGTGTCTGCTATAAAGTTGCGATAAGGGGAACAACAGATTTGTTGTTCCCTTTACGCCGCGGCTGGAAAACCCACGGCATTTGTCCATTATTTTGCGTGTATTATCGCCGATGCATGTGTGCTATTAATTTCAAATTTCGGTTCTGGATGCCCCGCTTCTGCCAGCAACCTTCTTGCTATTCGTATGCCCACACCAAAACGTTGCACGAGTTCAAAAGTCCGCATCGCTTCCGCCAAATTAGGGTTTCGATAGTCAACAAACCCAGGCTTCCCAAAATTTTCAGCCGTTATACTACCAAATACACCGCCCGGACTTAAAACCTCAATCCGGTCGTTGTACCAATACACATGAACCGGGGCATTCGTGCCTTCGTAAGTCCGGTGCATAATAGCATTTCGGGTGATCTGTTGCACCGCTTCTATTGGATAAAGTGCTGTCCGTTTTTCAATGGGACCGGATATAATATCAACTGCGATGCGGTTATGTGCTATCAGTTTATCGTCTAAACGGCGGATCTGGTCAGAAATCGCCCCGCGTACCGCAAGACTGTCAACAATATCATCCGTGAGTTCGTTCCCATCAACTCTGAGGAATTGCACATAAGCCCCAGGTAGGAAATCCTGTGGGGTCTTTCCAAGCGTGAGGATGCCGAGTACAGTTGCTGTCGGATCATCTGCAGCGGCGATCATCTTTGTGGCTGCGAGCTGTTCATTCAAACTCCGATCATTGGCATCCAATATTTCCGCAGAAAACGCTTTCGGTAGGTATTCATAACTAAACAATGCCAAGTTAAGGTCGGAAATCTGACTTGACAGGACAGGATAGAGGTCAAACGGACGCTCTAAATATCGCCGTTTTTCATTGAGTATTCGCTCATCTTGTGCTGTAGCGGTATCTCGACGCGGCCCTGTTCGGATATGAATCGCCCCTCTGCATCGTACGGGCGGTGAGTCGCTCGGTTCCACTTTAACGACTGCTACTTCCTTACCTTGTAGCCTCCGCTTTTCTACCGTCAGGGACGGTGGAGGCACAATGTTTCCGTCTGTTTTCATATCGGCTAACTGACGCAACAATTCATCTGTAATTGGTGTGGTTCCGAGAGTTATGTCGTCTTTCACACCTACAAGAATAAGTCCCGGTTTTCTATGGTCTGGTAGATCATTGGCAAACGCGCAGATCGCCTCCCTGATTCTTTCTGGAGCACTGCCAGACAAAGACTCCTTAAATTCGACAGCATCAGATTCCCCAATTTTAATGATTTGCAGTAGCACTTCGTCTGTGAAATTCGACATCAGGATATCCACCTAATTTGATAAAATCGAAAAGTCTATAATAAGTATACAGCCGGAGTTTGGGTTTGTCAAGGCATCATCTTTGATTCGGCTGTTCTTGGGCTATCAATACAACACATGCACACGATTCTTTCCACGCACCGTCTCATCTGGCAGTGCTATCGGCACTTCAACGACAACGATGAGCGCGCCATCCGCACTTATCGCAAGTGTGTCATAAGGCAGTTGTCCCTCTGTACGGTAGGTGTACAGATATTTCGATAAGCCGCTGCCATCTGCTGTCAAATCGAACACCGACACACCGTGAAGACTCTCGTTCGGATCTTGTGTACGCTTGGAGACAGATAACGCAGCATAACGATCCTTTTCGTCAATGCGCAAGCCTTGCGGCATATTCTCAAGTTGCCACTGCCAAACTTTTTCGCCAGTCCAAGAATAGGCAAACAAGGTCATCCCGTTTGGATGTGCCGCCGAAGGTCGCTGTGCACCTTTTCGGAGATGATATGGGATGTAGGTGTCTCCAGTAACGAAGAGAGCGGCTGCGTCCGTCGCACCGATCGTGCCTGAAGTCGCAACGATCGGAATACCGCTCACCTCCAGAGGCGTTGTCAAGTTTTCCTGCCATATCAGTCCCGGCCCATTGACATCAAAGATGAACGCACGTCCGTCATCTGTTGTTACATTGATGAATTTGCCATCTGGGGAGATGCTCACACCGCGCCAAAACGTGACCTGTGGAAAATACTCACGCAGCGGTTCAATATCCGCGTGCCACTTTTCCGTCCCTTCTGCTGTGTTAAGAACAACGAGTTTTCCATTACCGGCACCGTTTTCATCGGTTGGACTCCCTTGCAGATTAGGTCCACTGTCTGTCACGAGTACCAGGGTCTTCCCATCGGCACTTACGTCAAACCAGCGTATTATCTTTGCAGTCGCCCTGTCATGGGGCCATTTCCAAATGACATCCCCCGTTTCGCTGTCAAACCTATAGAGTTGGGACATCTTACGCGGTGTATCGTTTTCTGTCCAGGAGTGCACGCTTGCAACCAAAAGGTCTCCGTTAGCCAGCGTTCGCATACACGCTGGACCGGGATAACTGACCCAAGCGTAGACACTGTCCGGATTGCTCGGTGTGGAGGTCTCGATGTCATCGGCGGTGCGATATTTCCAACGAAGTGTCGATTCAGAGGCTGCGAAATTATAGCAGTAGATGAATCCGTCTGCTGCCTGCTCGCCGATATAGAGTAACGAATTATCTCGACTGAACGCCATTCTTCTGACATAGCCTTCCGAGATGCGAGTTTTCCAAAGCGTTTTGCCTGAGAGTGTTTGGAGAACTGCGAGGTGACCACTATCAGTCGCAACCGCCAATTTATGGGTATAAGGTGCTTTTCCATGTCCTAAGGCAATCGCAGTCGGTTTCGCAGGTTGACGAAGGTTTTCCATTAGCGACAAAAGCGCATCTAATTCAACAGTGCGGATGAGATACGGCACCGGCTTCAGCGGCGCAGTTGCTGTTGTTAGGTGATCGTTCAGGCGAAATTGGTAATCTTGATTCGGCTGCCATCTGAACTGCAGTAGGATGCGATGGGTATCAAGTTGCTGGATTATCGGTACTTCGGCTAATTCGTGTGCCGTGCCGTCAAACACCGTCGCGACGCTGATTTTGTCCGAGATACCTTCTTTGTGTTTAGTTTCAATGACTACGCCCGTCCGAACCCAAGTGACGCTCATGTCGGCTGTCGCAATACTAATAGGTAAAATGACAAACAGGCAAAGTAGACTCAAAAATCGAATTCGCTTCATTGGTTATGTTTCCTTGTGTTGTATGAATCACAGATTTTAAAGTGCGTTATGTATTACACAACGCGATTGGAGAATTGCACTTACCCGTCTCGGAAGGGTGGTATCACTCTGCCACGCGCCAGAGCCCTCGTCCTAATTTCGCACCGAGAAGCACGCCGATAAACGTATAGGCGAACCCTTCTATCAGGATTCGGAGGACAATATACCAATCGGCATAGAAAAGCCGGTAAAACAATATAGAGAGTTGGAGATCGACATAAACGGCAATCGCATCACAGAGTCCCAGCACGACTGCCCACGCCAATATATTCCGTCTTCGTACGAATAGAAATCCTGTTTCGAGTAGAAGAACACTCGTGCCAGTGTAGACAATCGCCATCGGTGTGAAAAGACCGAACGTAACACCGCTAAGAAGTAGCCGTACTGCCGAGACAAGCAAGATTACGCCGCTGCCTTTACCGTCGTGCCGTGTTGCTGCCTCCGGGGCTCCGCTAATATAAATTAACAGGGCAGTTAGCAAGGCATAGTAAAGCGTCTCGTTGATTAAACCCGTCAGCAATACAGAAATCGGACCGAGAACAGCGCGAATTAAATTGAGGAACAGCGTTGACGGCACCATGACACCTACGAAAATTGTCGTACCGAATAGGGCGATAACAATGATCTGTTTTGTTGTGAACGCCGCAAAAATTCGCTCATGAAACCGTCCGACGACTGCGAAACCGATGCTACTGCTGATGATTGCCAATAGACTGATAAGCAGTGCCTGTTGGTTTGGAACAATCAGGTGTAATGGACGTCTTTCGCGAAGGATCGTCGCATCGCTTCCCCAAACTTTCACTGTAATGTCCCGCGCGTACTCCCCAGGGATTGCCTGTTCAGGTTGGTTTCCTTGCTCTATATACATCGGGTGAAAGTAGAGAGGGAGTGGAATTTCTGTAGCCATGCCTCCGGGTAGACTGGCGAACGCCACACTCAGATTCGTCCCCCTATTTGCTGTCGCGGGCGGCGCGAGAAATGGAATCGTTCTACCACTCCTCGTATCTGTGTTGATTGATGATACGACTACATGGATCGTCTCTTCACCCGTATTGCGGAGCTGCACAGTCTGATAAGTGATCGGCTCATACGCATTGGTCTGTGACGTTCCGAGCCACCTGAATAGTGGACGGGCATAGTAGATAGTATCTTCGCGTTGTTTAGAGTCTACCGTACCTATTGCATCCGTAGGCATCTCGATTGATTCTATAGAAAGGCGTTCGGCAATCTCTGAAATAGTTGTCAGCTGAAGCTGCACCGTCGCCCGTTGCACCCATGTCTGTCCGCTGTTTGTTGTGAAGCGGACAGTACCCGCAATTTCTTGGCTCCCTGTTCCAACGACTTCGGATGTTCTTAGCACTAACTCGCGGTACCAGACTTCCGATGCGATATTAAGTCTGCCGGTGGTAAAGAGACAGGTTTCCTTGTCGATTATCTCACTTCTCCAATCTGTCGGTAGGTGAACGACACTCAGTGTTTCAGGCAGACAGAGTTTGAGATCAAAGGTCGTTGGCACATTCCCGTTTGTAACGAGAACCGTAGCTGCCATTTCGCTGCCGTCCAGAACGAGTGCTTTCTGCTCGCTTTCTGACGCATCTTTCAGGTCCGACTGTTGCGCAGCACCATACGGAATAGCAATCTCTAAATTTCCCTGTGTGTATACGTGTGGGGCGGTTATCGTTTCAGTATCAACACCTCCTGTGGACAAAGCCGCCTCAAATCTGTAGCTCTCCCCCTCACGCCATTCAAAATAGAGCGACTCTATCTGCCGAGGCGGTACAGGAAAATCGAGTTGTGCGACCATCACGTCATTTGCATTAAAAGCACTCAGACGCTGTACCGGTGCCTCTGTACTGAATTGCACCTTTGCCCCCAAAGAGAAAAACGTCACCTTCCATGAAAACGGTTCTTCTTTCGGAGTTGCGGCACAACTGATTAGGAAAACGAGCAGTGGCATACACCAGACCGCTTTTTTTATCGCTGTCATTATTTTCCCCAGGTCCGATCGGTGCGGTTTGATGAAGTTTAAGAATTTAAATCGGTAATTCCGATTTTCCCCAGGTCCGGTA
>CAZQIP010000254.1:0-5543 GCA_964593655.1 uncultured bacterium
CACTATTTAAACCAACGAACACGGAGGCAGCTGCTGTTCCATCTGCTGAAGATATCTCTCTACAAAATACCGAAGGCGGGCGACCACTGGAACTCGTCATTGGGGGCGAGATGTATAGTTTCAATGTAGATCAATATGGAACGCTCAGTGATTTGGCAGCTTGGATATCTGAGACCCTGAATCAGGCGAAGGAACGGGTTATCACCGCACATATTGCACAGTTGGAGGCAGATTTGGAGAATTTGGGATTCTTACAGAACAATTTAACAGTGAAAATAAAAAGCGGTTAGGGGGGCTACTGGCAGAAGATGTCCAAGTAATTCTAAAATGCACCATAAATCTTGCATTAATTTACAATCTGTTATATGATACCCGCATCTTGTATCAAGGAGAGAACATAGCAATGAGCTTTTTGGGCATTGATGTTGGCACAACAGGGTGCAAAGTCATCGCATTTTGTGAGGATGGGACGCTCCTCGCACAGGCGTATGGCGAATATCCGTTGATCCATCCGCAACCCGGTTGGTCGGAACTCGACGCGAATGTCGTTTGGGAGAATATCGCGACCGGCATTCAACAGGTTGCCACGCAAACAAAAGCCGATCCAGTCGAAGCAATCAGCGTTGCCTCCCAAGGTGAAGCGGTGACACCAGTATCCGCCACTGGGCAAATTTTAGCGAACGCTATCACAACCTTCGACGCTCGCACAGCAGGCATCTGTGACGAATTAAAGCAACACATAACGCCTCTCGAAGTCATGCAAATCACCGGGATGCCGATAAGCGATATTCATACGCTTCCGAAACTGATCTGGATACAGCGGAATCAACCTGACATCTATCGGCAGGTATCAAAATTCCTCGGCTTTGAGGATTTTGTCTACTTCAAACTTGGTATTCCGCCTGTCGTAGATTATTCCCTCGCAGCACGCACGATGGCTTTTGACATTATCGACAAATGCTGGTCAGAGAAAATGCTCGGCTTGGCGGATGTTGATGCAACGCTTTTTCCAAAAACCGCACCGTCAGGAACCGTCATCGGTGAAGTAAGTTCCAAGACCGCTGATGAACTCGGACTCCCGCAGGGTGTTGTTTGTGTTACGGGTGGACACGATCAACCGTGTGGGGCATTAGGCGCAGGGATCATCCGCAGTGGTGAGGTCATGGACGCAACCGGCACCGTTGAATGTATCGCACCCGCCTTCACCGAACCTGTCATCAACCAGCAGATGATAGACGGGAATTTTGCCTGTTATCCGCACGTCGTTGACGGTTTGTATGTCACACTCGGTTTCGTGTCAAGCGGCGGCGTTGTACTACGATGGTATAGAGACACCCTCGCGCAGGCAGAGGTCACCCAAGCAGAAACCGAAGGACGCGATGTCTATGACATCCTGTTGGAGAATATTCCCGATGCGCCAGGAACAGCGATGGTACTACCACACTTTACCGGTTCAGGGACCCCCTATCTTGATCTGGAATCGAAAGGCGCAATTGTCGGGTTAACGCTTTCAACAACCAAGGGTGAACTCGTCAAAGCGGTATTGGAAGGCATCAGTTACGAGATTAAACAAAATCTCGCTATGTTGCAGGACGCAGGTGTTCTTATAAACGAGGTACGGGCTATCGGGGGCGGCGCGAAATCTCAGAAGTGGCTGCAACTCAAAGCCGATATGTTTGGCAAAAAGGTCATCGCCCTTGATATATCCGAGGGCGTCTGTCTTGGGACTGCTATTCTGTCTGGAACGGCAATAGGCAAGTACGATTCCATTGAAACAGCCGTTGACCAGTTAGTCACGCCACGCGATGTATACTACCCACGTGAGGAACTCGCACAACAGTACGATGAGAAATTGAAGGCATACGCACAGATTTATCCCGCATTACGCGACCTGAATTACAAGTTATAAACACTGTTGATAGTAAAATCCGAAAATATGTTACACTCGTAGCATAGGCTGTTAGCCTGTGGCTCCGTGAGACGCACATTCACACGTTTACATAATCATGGGCGTGGGTAAGTAATTATAGGCTCTACTATAAAAACACACCAGCTCAGAGAGACCAATGAAAAACCACGTTGTCGGAATTGACATCGGCGGCACTAAACTTGCCACTGTTGTCGCGGATAGCACCGGACACATCCTTAGCAAAGTGCGAAAACCGACACTCGCAGAAAGAGGACCGGAATACGCGCGCCAATTGCTTTTTGAGATGGTTCGTGAGACCATTGAACTGGCAAATTTGGAGCAGTCGTCGGTTTCGGCAATCGGTGTGAGTTGTGGCGGTCCGTTGGATACGAAAACAGGGGTCGTCTACTCTCCTCCGAATTTGCCAGGGTGGGATGCTCTCCCCCTTAAAGCACAACTTGAAGCCGAATTCCAAATTCCTGTGACCATTGAAAACGATGCCAATGCAAGTGCCCTCGCAGAATACAGGTTTGGCGGTGGACGCGGTTACAATGCTCTGCTCTATATGACGATGAGCACTGGAATCGGTGGCGGCATTGTTATTGATGGGCATATCTACCGTGGTGCCAACGATAGTGCTGGAGAGGTTGGGCATCAGATCCTTCTACCTGACGGACCGCCTTGTGGATGTGGCAAGCGCGGCTGTCTTGAAGCACTCTGTTCGGGACCCGCAATTGCACGCCGCGCCCAAGCGGCAATACAAGCACAAATTACAGAGGCAAAGACATCCGCCACAACGCTCCTAAATCTTGCCGGTGGACATATTGAAGATGTCAAATCTGAGCATGTGCTCACGGCGGCACAGATGGAGGACGCGCTGGCTTTGCAGCTCATTAACGAAACTGCATATTACATGGGATGGGGCATCGCGAATTTGGTAAACATTTTGAACCCAGACATCGTTTTATTGGGAACGATTGCAATCGCTGCAGGTGACCTTTTACTCAATCCAATTCGGAAAACGGTGTCGGAACTCGCGATGCAGCGCCCCGCAGAAGCCGTTAAAATCGCCCCAGCACAATTGGGCGAAACTTTAGGGGACCTCGCCGCCATCGCATTAGTCGTCTGAATAGTCTTGGGCGAAAACATGAAAAAAGTTGTCAATCTAACAAAAAAGTAGTATAATAAGCACGGATGTTCCTTTGTGTTAGGATTCTGGTTACCTCTACCATAGGAATTTTCTTTTTATCAAAAACGCTTGTTTTACCATTAAGCCTACGTTTAGGGTAAAATATACAGCTACTTGTACACCAAGACAGGGTCGAGGTTAAGAAACTTCGACAGTGGTGGGTGGACGTTCCCCGTCCGCCACTCACTGAAGTGTCTGTTTATTTTCAGAATTCACTCTATTTTGAGAAGATTTCTCAAAAAAGGAATGACCATGCGAAAACTCAAAATTGGTATCCTTGACCTTGTTGCTAAAGGACCTACGCGAAATCTGTGGGCACGGACAATGCACGCCAATCTCGCAAGCATCATGCCGCAAACCATCGCTGTATGGTGTGAAGAAGAGGGACATGATGTCACCTTTGTCTGTTACACAGGTCTTGAAGATCCTATTGAAGAATTTCCTGAAACGCTTGATCTCGTTATTATAGGAACATTTTCTCAGGGCGCCCAACTGGCATACGCCTTGAGTAACCTCTTTCGCTCCCGAGGCGCAGTTACTGCACTTGGAGGGCCGCATGCCCGCTGTTATCCTGAAGATGCCCAAAAATACTTCGATTATGTACTCGGTTTCACTGATAAGGATGTTGTCCGAGATCTTTTACAAGACTGCTCGGCGCACCGACCTACTGGCATCCAACTCTCAGCGGACAGACAACCTATGACACTGCCCAGCGTGCAAGAGCGTTGGAAATTTATAGAACTCACCCACCGCAAAGCACCATGGTTCAAAACTGTACCGATGCTCGGCAGTATGGGGTGTCCCTATACCTGCAGCTTTTGTATTGATTCAGTTATTCCCTATCAACCTCTCGACTTTGATTTCATTAAATCAGATTTACGTTTCCTATTAGGGAAGTTTAAACGACCCATTGTTGGATGGCACGACCCGAATTTTGGTGTCCGATTCGATGATTACCTCTCTACAATTGAAGACGCAGTGCCGCCAGGAAGCGTTGATTTCATCGCCGAAAGCAGCCTGGCTCTCCTCTCGGAACCACACATGAAACGGCTACAGCGAAACGGATTTAAAATGCTCCTGCCGGGTGTTGAGTCCTGGCAGGACTTCGGGAACAAATCGAAAACAGGAAAGAATAACGGGGTTGACAAAGTTCGACAGGTCTCGGAGCAGGTTAACATGATTCTGAGATACGTCCCTTACGTTCAAACTAACTTCGTATTTGGACTTGATATTGATGAAGGGACAGAACCGTTTGAACTCACGAAACTCTTTCTCGATATGACACCTGGTGCCTATCCCGCCTATCTGCTACTCACATCTTATGGGCAGGCGGCACCTCTCAACCTTGAGTATCAACGCGAAGGCAGGGTTTTACCCTTTCCATTTTATTTTCTTGATAGCAAGCGCGGGATGAACATCACCCCGAAAAACTATGCTTGGGATGAGTTTTACGATAACGTCATTGACCTTATTAAGCATAACATTTCATTGCGAAATCTCTATAAAAGCTACAAGGCAATTGATGCCTTCATGCCCCGATGGGTGAATGTTATCCGCGTCCTGCCTTGGTTTGAACAACTCAAGTACTACCGTGAAATCCGACGCAGACTTGACGAAGACCCTCAGTTCCGCCCCTTCTTTGAGAGGAAGACAACAGAAATTCCACAGTTCTATATTGAGCGGATACGAAAAAGTTTGGGACCCTTATGGGAGTGGCTCCCGGAAGGTGCCTTGTATCATGATCCGAACGCCTATTTCAAGGCACAAAAGAAGTCGCTAACGCAGTTGGAGAACGCGTCTTGATGGACAGAATTCAAAACTACATTTCACACCTTCAGGGTGTGTTAGAACGACTGACATTGCCGGATGTCCGGCGTTCCATAGATGTTATTATGGAGGCATATTACGCCGAAAAACAAATCTTTGTGATTGGCAATGGCGGAAGTGCCTCCACAGCCTCACACCTCGCCTGTGATTTGGGAAAAGGCACGAGCATTCCGGGGAAACCGCGTTTCCGAGTCATCAGTTTGACTGACAACGTCGCAACAATGAGCGCGTGGTCGAACGATGTATCCTATGAAGATGTCTTTGTTGAACAACTAAAAAATCTTGTGAACCCCGAAGATGTCGTTATCGGTATCAGTGCAAGTGGAAACTCTGAGAATGTGATCCGCGCGATACGTCACGCCAAGGAGGTAGGGTGCAAAACAATCGGATGGAGCGGATTCGGCGGCGGCACCTTAGCAACCATTTGCGATGTAAATGTGGTCGTAGATAGCGATCGCTATGGTCCTGTTGAGGATGTCCATTTAATTCTCAATCACGTGCTTCACGCATGGATTCAAGAAGAATTGACATCAACCTAATAGAGTCATTTATGGTGGAGTCTATAAATAAGTGGACATCTTTGTAGCATGATGCACGTCGCATCTGGGCGAGTACGCC
>CAZQIP010000255.1:0-3574 GCA_964593655.1 uncultured bacterium
GTGTATCATCGCATCAAACTTCTCCCCGTTCAAGTAAAAAGTGCACATCGCCATCGCACCTTGTGTTCATGCCCATCCGTGGGGTTGTTATTACGGATTTCGCAAATCCCGTTTCTGTGCTTCCCTCCACTCCTGTGCTTGCGGAGATCAGGAGGCGTCGGTCGCAAATTCATCTCCCCTCTCCTTTTAGCACAGTAAGCACAACGCTTACCCCTACAGAGGGCGTTAGTCTCTGGTTGCGTCGGAATGCGGTCGAAACGCGTTACAAGCGGATCTGATACAGCATAGAGACCCCAAATCTACGTTTCCGACTTTTTCGCAAATTACCCCATCTTTTCCGCAGAAACCTGATTTGCGACTTCCTCACAACACATCGGCACAGAATCGACGAAATTCGCATTCGACACATTTTCCGCGCTGTGGTGTGGGTGCGGGCATCCACTCGTCTGAGAGCATACGCCGTATCTGCCGGATAGCATCAAGGGTCCTGCGCCGAAGTACCTCTGAAATCGGAACTGACGTGATCCGCCCTGTGGGGATCCGGTAGATAAACCCTTGAGAAACCGATTGACCGAGACACTCCTCTACCATCAGCGCGTATGCGGTCAACTGATATTTTGCATTCAGGTTCAGCCGTTGGGTTGTGGACTTAAACTCGACAGGAAATGCGCTATCTTTGGTCTCAATGAGTAGGTCCAGCACACCACTCAGTCCGAGAGACTTAGCGTGCAGTGCGATGTGGAACCTACGGCTGCCAGCGTCCAGTCCATACCGAGAGAGGGTTCGACGCCGTTCCAAGACGCTCAACACCTCATGTTGGACCGCGCCGAGTTGCATCGGGTGCGTCGTCGGGCGGGTCACAGGGGTGTAGTAGGTGTGGTAGACCACCCGTGGACAGTAGAAATACTGTTTGATGTCGCTGACGCGTATGTTCATTTTCCATTCTCCTCAATAACAGTCCGTTTATCGTAATCTTTCGCACATACACTGAGAATTTCGATCTTCCCCTCCGCTTTGCCGAGTTGGTCGGTCAGTTTTTCCTCCAACGCCCGCCGCCGGGTCGTGTTGATGTCGCCGAGGAATGCGCTGTATTGGATGCGCTTTAAGCCGTAATCGAGGCAGACATCGGCGATTTTTTTGCGAATCCGGTCTGTAACAATGTCGTAGATGACATAGGTGTGCATAAACTTTTTACCATGTCGCAGTGAAGGGTTGATAATCCCGTTCGCGGCGCAGACACATGGCGAGGTGACGCGCTTGGAGTTGGATGATGTTGCAGAGTTTCTGGTCTTTTCGCTCGAATCGTTCCTTTTCCTGCAACCTCCCCAGTACACGATCCGCAAGTGCGCGTCGGGTCCCTTGACTGAGGCGACGTTGTGTCGGGATTTCGGTTTCCGCACCGGGTCTTGAGGACTGGTGCGCGGCTTTGGCGGCATCGCTATCGGAGTCTTCCCACTCCACTTTGAATCGTTTGTTAATCATCGCGAACACCACCCGATCCACAATCGGTTGGCGAAATTCTTCGATAAAGTCCAATACCAGCGAGGGTTTACCGGGACGATCGACGTGCAGGAATCCGGCGAACGGTTCAAGTCCCGCCAATGTGAGCGCGCTCCAGACCTGTGAATAGAGTATCCCGTAGCCGTAGTTGAGCAGGGCGTTCACATCATCAACTGCGCCTTGATGGTTTCGGGTGGTGAACCGTCCGGCGGGCAACAACCGTTGGACGCATTCCCAGTAGAGCGCACCGGCGCGTCCTTCGAGGTTGAGTAGTGTCCCGCGCGCGCTGTCGATCGGTGGTTCGGCGGCTGCCACAACGGTCGGAGATTGAACACCCTGAATCTCATCAATCAGTCCCTCGATTTTTGTGAGCCGTTCCATCAGTTCGGCATATTTTTTGGGTGCCTGTTTCTTACGGTATTTGCCGAAATAGCGGACGAGATTGATCTGGTTCTTTAGCTTGCCCGCAGCGAACCGTTTGGCGATTTCGAGTCCACGCTCGTCGTGGTAGGCGGCGAGTTGTTCGCGGCGGGAGATCACGGTCGCAGTCAAGGACGGACTGTTGAGTTTCGCATACGGCTTGCCGCTGAAGTTGAGGAATGCGATTTCGATGCCGCGCTCGGTGCAGGCTTCGATGAGATCCGAGGACATACTGACGCCGCGTGAGGTGATAACGATTTGGTCGAGATCCATCAGCGCATGTTCCTCTTTTTCGCGATCTTTGTCCCGGTATCGGACGCTGACGCGCTCGGAGCGTTTGCCGAGGTATGTGCCAAAATCATCAACGATTAGGGATTGCATAAGGATTGTCCTTTCGTGTATGTATCGTGCGGAGGTGCAAAGTTTCTGACGAATGGATAAACCAGAAACCGAGTTTTTTCTTGAAAACTCGGTTTCTCTTAAACTTTATAAGTTGAATTTTCCTAGCACCTGTTAGTCGAATGTCAACCCTACCTCCGAGTTATATTCGGCGGTGACGCGATAAGGTTCTCGTCCATTTCTCCGAATTTGACCGTTGCTTTTGAGTGCATGAAACCTTCCCCAACTGATTGGGACTAACAGTTCTCCGGCGCGAATTGGATCTTTCTCGCTTAGAATTTGGTATTCATCATAGAGAGAAGCCGGTAGCACCTCAAGTCCATCAAACGCCTTATAAAACATATCTTCAAGTTCGTCGTCCGCTGCAAAAGGACGCATTGGACGTATACACATTCTATCAAAGTTTGCAGCGGCGTTTTTGTATTCTTCCCGCCAGCGTACCGCAACCTCTCCACTATAGATCTCATCCAACCATGCGCCGATTGCGCCCTCATTAATTGGACGTTCGTTTTCACGTTCAAGAATTGAAAGGGTACGCTGCACCAGTTCGGGGTCATAAATCTTTTGTCCATCGTCAGGTTGGCGAAAGACGTGAACGGGTGCGAGGCCTTTCTGTAGTCTGCGACGGTTGATACGACCAAAACGTTGTACTAGTGCCTCTAGTGGTGCCGGTTCTGTGTAAATCGTGTCCAGATCAATATCGAGGCTGACTTCAACCACTTGTGTCGCAACGAGGACAATAGGTTGACGTTTCTCGCTCGTTGCTCCCGTCGCATCCCTAATCAGTTTTTCTTTCGCAGAACGGTCACGCATATTGAAACGTCCATGTAAAAGCTCCGTTCGGATATTCACCGCATTCAATTGCTCACGAATCCGGTTATATGCCTCTTGTGCACGATCGACGAGGTTGCAGACAACCAACACCGATTTTCCCGCCTTTGCGTCGTTGACCACATTTGCTAGCCCGGAATCGGTCAATAGTTCACCATCGTGCAGTATCAGCTGATGACGGATAAATTTTTGAAACAACACTGGTTCAGCTTCAATTATAGTTGGTGCGTCTAAGATTTCGGATAGCCACTCTTGGATAAGCTTTGGAAAGGTTGCGGACATAATGAAGAAACGTGCGTTGAAATTCACTCTGAGGTATTCGATGGTTTTGAGGATCATCGCTAGTCGCTTAACTTCGTAAGCGTGAATTTCGTCGAATATAAAGGCAGCATTGTGGTAGTCGGTGAGCAACGCCTCATAACCC
>CAZQIP010000256.1:0-10803 GCA_964593655.1 uncultured bacterium
GATCGGTCATGATAGTAGCAGGGTTACTATTAACAAGGGTAATTTCGTACCCTTCCTCTTTAAGTGCCTTGCATGCCTGCGTTCCAGAGTAGTCAAACTCACACGCTTGGCCAATGATAATCGCACCGGATCCGATAATTAAAATCTTATCTATATCTGTTCGCTTTGGCATGATTAATTTTCGGTTATTGCTGCTCAGTCGTCAATCAAGAAGTTTGGATGAAAGATTAACGACTAATAACTCTCTTCCTCCATCATTTCTGTGAAGTGTGAAAAGAGATAACTCGCATCGTGCGGACCGGGGGATGCCTCCGGGTGATACTGGACAGAAAAAACGGGATACTCGCGATGCTGTATCCCTTCAAGTGTGTCATCATTTAGATTGATATGCGTAATGTCAACGCTGTTCGGCAGTGAGTCAATATCGACGCAGAATCCGTGATTTTGTGAGGTAATCTCAACCTTGTCGGTTTCAAAATGCTTGACAGGTTGATTCGCGCCTCGATGTCCAAACTTCAGTTTGAACGTCTTTCCACCGAGCGCAAGCCCGAGCAGTTGATGCCCCAAACAGATCCCGAAAAGCGGTTTTTTGTCCATCAACCCTTGAATCGTCTCGATTGCATAACCGACCGGCATCGGATCGCCCGGACCGTTTGACAGAAAAACACCATCTGGCTCCGCTGCGAGAATCTCCTCAGCAGTTGTCTGCGCCGGCACGACTTGCACCTCGCATCCGTGTTCGGCGAGTTGACGCAAGATATTGTATTTAATACCGAAATCAAGGGCGATAACTTTGTACCAGTTTCCAGTTTCCAGTTTCCAGTTCCCAGAAAGAGGTGTTTTTGCTTGGGTGTTTCTTCGTCTTCCATCAAAAACCTCTTTTAACTGGCCACTGGTGACTGGTGACTGGTGACTGGTATGCCATGCGTACGGATTCGGACATGTCACGCGTTGCACCAAGTCCCAACCCACTAATCCGCGCCACGCTTTGGCTTTCGCAACGAGACTTTCAGGATTCAGGTCCTCCGTAGAGAGGCAACCATTCATGACACCGTGAACCCGGAGACGGCGGGTCAGTGCGCGGGTATCAATCCCTTGGATGCCGATGATATTATGTTCGGCGAGGTAAGTATCCAAACTCCATTTTGAACGCCAATTGCTATGGTACGCACTATATTCACGAACGACAAACCCTTCTACCTGTGGACCGATGGATTCAACGTCTGCTTCGTTGCAGCCGTAGTTCCCTATCAACGGATATGTCATCGTGACGATCTGTCCGTTGTAGGACGGATCGGTCAAAACTTCTTGGTAGCCTGTCATACTCGTATTGAAGACAACCTCACCGACAGTTTCGCCTGTCGCCCCGAACTGTTCGCCTTCAAAAACCGTGCCATCGGCTAACGCCAAAATCACCCTTTTAATCATGGCCGTTTCCGCTCCATTTTTCTCCGTAAAAACGGGTTTCTGATGGTGTGGAATGGTATTCCTGTTAATTCAAGTTTCTTGGCTATTTCTTCCATTGTCATATCCTTACCCCTTCCCGAAGTGTGATCGTCTGCCAACCTTTAAGTTCCCATCCTGCGAAAGGTGTGTTTTGACTTTTTGAACGAGATTTTGTTACGTTGACCGGATGAACCGAATCAACATCAATGACAGTGACATCTCCGACAGCACCGACAGAGAGTGTCCCGCGGTCAATACCGAGTATATCCGCCGGAACAACCGTCATCTTTGCAATCGCCTCGCCCAATGTGAGGTGTCCCGGTTGAACGAGATAGGTCAACACAAGTGGTAGACAGGTCTCTAAACCGATAATGCCGTTAGGCGCGTCAAGCATACCTTGTGCCTTTTCCATAGGTGCATGCGGTGCGTGGTCGGTAGCGATTGCGTCAATTGTACCATCGCACAAACCTTCAATGACCGCCTCAATATCGGTCTGTGTGCGGAGCGGTGGATGCATCTTGGCATTCGTCCCCTGTTTTTCGACCTCTGTATCGGTGAGGATCCAGTGATGTGGACACGCCTCGGCAGTCACATGAACGCCCCGTTTTTTCGCCTGGCGTATCAACGCAACGGCACCCGCAGTGCTAACATGAAGTACATGGAGGTGACCGCCTGTCATCTCCGCTAACATGATGTCGCGCGCGACGATGATGTCCTCTGCAGCGTTCGGACTACCGATAAGCCCCAGTTTTCGGGAGGTCTCTCCGAGATTCATGACAGCACCGGCGTTGAGGTTATGCTCTTCGCAGTGAACCATAATCGGAAAACCGAGTTCCGCACTCAAGGTGAGCGCATCGCGCATGAGGGCAGCGTTCATGACGGTAACACCGTCATCGCTGAAACCGACCGCGCCCGCGGAACGCATCCCACGCATATCGGTAAGTTCCTCACCCGCAAGGTCCTTCGTAATACTGCCGAAAGGGAATACATTCGCCTTCGCAGTCTTATCCGCGATGTGGTAAATCTGTTCAATCTTCTCAGGCGTATCTATTACAGGTGATGTGTTTGCCATACAGGCAACGGAGGTGAATCCACCCATCGCCGCTGCCGCCGTGCCAGTAGCGATTGTCTCTTTATGCTCGAACCCGGGCTCTCGGAGGTGGACATGCATATCGATTAAGCCCGGTACGACAACCTGTCCGTTCGCATCGTACACATTGACGTTTTGGAGATCGGGTAACACTTCCTTACCACCGACTTTGGCGATCTTGCCATCGGTGATAGAGAGATTCCCAACTTCATCAATGTTGTTAGTCGGATCGATAATACGTCCGTTAATGATACACGCGTCGTTCATTCACCCTCCCTCTCATAAATGATTGCTGCGTCTATGCCCGGTTCTTCTTCGGCAAGCTGTACCCGAACAAATTCTCTGCGTGAGGTGGGTACATTTTTACCGACGTAATCGGCAGCAATTGGCAGTTCGCGATGGCCTCTGTCGATCAGGGTCGCCAATTGGATTGCGGCGGGTCTACCGAAATCCATGAGGGCGTCCATTGCTGCGCGAACCGTACGTCCTGTATAGAGGACCTCGTCTACCAAAATGACCCATTTGCCGGTAACGTCAAAGGGAAGTTCAGTATTACTGACCTGAATCTGCGTCTCATGGAGATTAAGATCGTCTCGATAGAGGGTGACATCAATGGCACCGACATCGACTTCAATATTTTCGATGCGTTCAAGGTTCTCGGCGATGCGATGGGCGATGAAATCCCCACGACTTTTAACACCAACAAATACGAGATCTTCAATATGTTTATGGTTCTGCTCTAAAATCTCATGAGCGATTCTGAGTAAAGCGCGGCGAATTTCTTCGGCGTTCATCACTTGTGTCTTTTCACGCATTTCCATTTTTTTGTCCTATATGATCTTTTAATAACAAAAAAGCCTCCCCCGTCTGATGTGACGAGAAAGGCATCATCCAATCAATTCCGATGGACAATTTAAACTTTGGGTCCGATTCCAATTGTGATCTGGCATCCTTTTTTCAACCTCTCTGGATTGGATTAAAAAGGTTTTAACACGAACGCTCCATTTATCTTTATATTATACCATATTTGTGTGTTAATTGCAAATATTTTATTTTCCGTAGGAGCAACATCAAGTTTCCGAGATTACAGCCATCTCAGAACGACTACACTTTTTGTTCCACCATGCTTGAGAGGATACCGAGGATTCTGTCGCACTGTCCAATTGAATAGACTGCCCTATCAATGTAGAGTTTCTGCGCCTCCAGTTTGAGAAATTGCCACATTGTGCCTGTAGTGGCAGCTCCATAAATCCAAGGGAGATCATTTTCCTTTTCGGCATTAAAGCGTTGTGCAGCGAGCATCTCAGCAACGCACTGCCCGAAACCGAGCACCGGATTATCCTTTTTTGCCTCAACAAGAACAATAATAGGTGCCTCTAAATGGAATTGCGTCGGTGAGAGGCTTATCAAGAAATCACAGACACCCGTCAAGCCGCTTTCGGCATCAACGCTGAAATCAATACCTGAAAAAAAACTAATACGATGCTCAAATTTTTCACGGAGTTCAACAAGAATATCCGCGACAATCAATTCCGAACTTGCTTTTTCTGTGCCTATAGCGAGTGCCAACGGCACTTTGCGCGCCAATGTCGTTGTGAGATATTCACTCAGTGCTATCGGTTCTATACCCGAAGAAATGTCTGCGGCTTCATCCGTCTCCAGTTGAAATGTCTTCCGAACAGTCTCTAAAGTAAAATTGCTGTACGCCATTTGTTAGAACCTCCTATCCTCCTTATGCCTTTTGCTTGACCATACTCGCGAGGATGCCGAGGATTTTATCACACTCGTGAATCGAGTAAAACTCCGTGTCAATGTACAGTCTTTGCCCCTCCAATTTGAGGAAGAGCCATTCTGTTCCAGAAGTGGTAGCACCATAAACGTTAGGGATATCGTTTCCATTTTCGGCATTAAAGTGTTGGGCGGCGTGCATCTCGGCGACACACTGCCCGAGCCCAACCGTCAGATCATCCTTCTTTGCTTCAACAAGAATGATGACAGGTGCCTCTAAAACGAATCGTGCTGGGGACAAACTCACTAAAAAATCACATACACCCGTTAATCCCTTTTCAGCATCAACGTTGAAATCAATGCCCGAGAATACGCTAATACGGCGCTCAAATTTCTCGCGGAGTTCAATGAGAACATTAGCAACAATCAATTCCGACTTCGCCTTCTCTGTATTGACGGCAAGTGCTACCGACATGTTTCGTTCCAATACAGCTGTTAGCACCGAACTCGGAACTATCGGCTCTATGTCCGAAAAAAGATTCTCCATCTCAACCGCTTCTGCTATTTGAAATACCTTCTTCACCTCGGCTAAGGTAAAGTTGCTATACGCCATTATGACAATACCACCTATGTATCAAACTTTATTCGTGAATAGGATAAACAACATCAGCGCGAAGAGCTTGCGCCGCAAAACGAAAAGCTGCACGGATACCTTCTTCAGTTAAGCGCGGATATGCCCCAAGCAATTGCTCAATCGTTTCACCCACCGTGAGCTTCTCCAAAATCAACTCAACAGGGATACAGGTCCTGATAATGACAGGTTTTCCCATCATGATGGCTGGATTTGATTGTATCCATTTTTTACTTCCTCCTTTCAACGAAATGTCTATCAAATTCAGGCTTTTCGTTTGGTGGAGCTGCAAACTTATATTTCCCAGACTTCCGCATTTCATTCTCTAACTCTTGGTAATACGCAACCAATCGGTTGATATCGTGTCCAAACTCCGCGGAGATTTTACGCCGCATTTCGCGGACTTCCTCCATTATACTGCATTCTATAGTTTCCTTGTTTTCCATTTTAGTCGGTGCCTCCAAAACTATGTTAAGTATATCACCTAAAATCTCTATTGTCAACGTAAAGGAAACAGAGGTTAACTTTCGCTATTCCCCCTGCACAGCACTGATTTCGTCTTCAGAAATCTTGTGGACACTTTTCGGGTTAAAGGTCTGTGTTGTATCTACGCGGAGTGCTACCTCAATCCTACCACCCGTTAGCACGAAGAACTGGATTAAGAAACCGCCACCCTGCATCGATTCCACCTGATACGCTTCTGCGTCAAGGTTACCAAGCCACGCTGGCAGAGATTCCTCAAATTTCGGATGGGCAAGGACGTTCTCCGGTAAAGCAATAATCAAGGTCCCAGGCGCATCGCCGATTGCATCGCCGATGACGTTCCGCTTCTCTACCATAAACGGCACAACGCAGCTGGCGTATTCAAAATCATCCTCACCGGCGCGTTCAGGGGGTACAAGTCCCCACGTCAGGTGATGGATAAACGGGTTGCCGTATCCCTGTCCGAGCATGTGCCGCAGTGCCAGTTTGTCAACGGGGTGTACAACAGCAACATAGTCAAACCACCCTTCGCTGTGTGCCGGACTCGCTGCGGACAATTGTGCGGAGACATTGATATAGTCGCAACCGTCAACAGGCGACGGATAACACCGCGCATCCCACCCGTTGACATAACCGAGTTGTTTCAAACCGTCTGCAACGAGGTGAGGCGGGTCACAGAAGATCGCAGCGTGATCCATGTTCGGATAGATGTCTACACCTGCACCGATGACGCGTTCTGCAACCTCGGTCGCCTCTCTGAAACGGAGATCGGCATTTTCAATCGTCAAATAGTCATCAAAATTTTTGGGTAGCGTAATTAAGTCTTTCATGAGAAACCTCTATCTGTGTCTTGAAGGAAGGGGGTTTGGATAAATTGATAAATCCGAGTTAGACGTTATAAGTCTAACAGAAATCGGGTCAATAAACAAGCGTTTTTTGATAACCCTTCGAGCCAAAAGTTGTTGTAAAAAGTGCAGATATTTGGTAAGTTAATAGAGGCTTGAACGCTACATCCTATACCCAAAAATAGAGGAGCATTTCATGAGGAAAAATACGTTTAGAGAACTACTCAATGCTGATAAACCGACAGTCGGCACACATATCCATACCACTTGGCCCTCCATCGTTGAAGCGATTGGACATACAGGGCTGTACGACTACGTGGAATTCGTCGGGGAATACGGTCCGTTTGATTTGCATGATCTGGATAACCTGTGTCGGGCAGCAGAACTGCACAACATCTCTACGATGATTAAGGTTGACCAAGAACCACGAGGCTTCATCGCACAGCGTGCAATCGGCTCAGGTTTCCAAAGTGTGCTTTACGCGGATTGTCAGAATGTTGAAGATGTCAAGGAATGCGTTCGTACCACGCGCGCAGATACACCCGAAGATGGAGGCAGCTACGGTGTAGCAACCCGCCGATTTTCCTATATGGGTTACGGCGGCGGTCCAGAATACGTCCAAGCCCTCCGTGATGTCGTCAACGTCATTATGATTGAGAAAAAAGGCACCGTTGATAACCTTGAAGAGGTACTGTCTGTTGAAGGCGTTGATATGATTCAGTGGGGCGGTTCAGATTATTCCATGAGTATCGGGATGGTCGGTCAGCGCGGTGCTCCTGAAATCCGAGAGGCACACGACAAGGTATTTAAAACCGCCATAAAAATGGGCGTGCCACCGCGCGCAGAAATTGGAAGTGCTGACGACACGAAACGCTATCTGGATATGGGGGTTCGGCATTTCTGCATCGGCACCGATATTTCCATCCTCTACAGCTGGTGGCGTGAACAAGGTGACGGGGTAAGGAAAGCTCTTGACGGACATTAGAACGGTTGTCGGTTGTCGGAAAGTTTTAAAGTCCGTAAAGTGTGCTAAAGTGTTTTTGCTTGGGTGTTTCCCCTAGTAAAGTGGTCAACAACTTTAGCACACTTCGCAACCTTAGATACACTTGCAAAAAATTAACTGACGACTGTTCTCACTGCAAAGCATGACAACTACTAAAGCATCCCCTGCATTTTCTCTGCGACCCAGTCCACAGCGACATCTATCATCGCTTGCCCCTTTTCAGTCGTCGCTAACTTTGCTTGATGGTGATATTCGCGATCGGATTTCGCTTGACCTTCATTGGAGATGGTGAGTTTCGCGCTGTCATAATCCACGCCGTTCCAATCAACATTTTCAGCGAAGGCAGCGAGGGCAAACGCCGTCTCAAACTCCGCTGCGTGTCCAGGACAGACCCCAGATTCCATCTGCTCCTTGACTAATTCTGCGGTGTATGCCTCCCAGTAGGAGTGAAATTCGATGTTGATACCGAGTTTCTCTCGGTAGCCATCCAACCGCTCATGCACGGGACCTGCGTTGCCCGCATGCCCGTTGACAATCAGGATGTTGTCGATCCCATGCCGACGCATGCTATCGGCGACATCATAAAGCACCTCGCCGAAGACTTCGGCACGAAGTGTGAGCGTGCCTTTGTGATCCATCCAGTGTTCGGATACGCCAATCGCTAAAGGCGTTGTGACGATCACCTGTGGAAACAACTTTTCAGCTGCTAATTTGGAGACATAGACCGCGCTTTGCGTATCGTGATACATCGCCAAATGTTCGTTGTGTTGCTCTGTACTACCCGTGGGGATAATCGCACCTTTGAGTGTGCCAGCATCAATCGCCTCACGGACATAACGCCTTTGGTTTTCCCAAAGTAGTACGGATTTAATTTGAGACATCATCTAACCTCCACTGTTTTTCGGTAGGAGATTATACCTACCGAGTGTATCTCGGACAGCCGCAATACCATCTTCCATTGACTTCCTATCAGGTGGAAGATAGTCTTGCAAACTCTCCCAATCATACTCGTTCTGCTGCGTGTCACTGTTTTTAAAAAGGATTTTGGTGCCGTAATCTCGGATCTCATTGAGCGTCCATTCGTAAATATAAAACCCGAAAATGTCCGCGTGTAGGGCAGCCCCGTTCCGCCGTTCCGCAAGATAACTTTCTAAAACCACCTCAAACCGTTCGCCTGTGAAAGAGACCAAGTCTTTTTCAGGGGGGCCTAAGCAGACACCATCCCAATCAATGATGTGAAGTCGGTTTTCAGCATCTATAATGAGATTGCCGGGCGTCGGATCGCCATGTGTAATGACAAAAGGCGTTTGTAGTGCCGATGCCGAACGGCCGAGACTATCGTATCTCTCAAGTGCCTGTAAAATCTTTGATCTGTGTTGCCTAATCGCCTCGATTAACTGCTTCTGGTATCGATTCTGAGGCGGTATCTTCCGCGGTGCCTCGAGTACCCTGTGAAGTTCTTTTCGTAGCGGCAAGTCATACGTTGCGACTGTCAGGTTATTAGAGGCAACTGCATCTGTGCATCCATGGATTGTCGCGAGTAATGCCGCTGTCTGTGAGAGTTCTGCATCCGTGAAATCTTTGCCGACCTTCCACAAATCCCAACGGCTTTTGCCCTCAATGAACGGAAACAACGAGACCTGAAAATTGTGCCACGGAACGTTTAGTGTCCCTTCCAGCGTTTTCAAAGGCGCAACAATACCGGATATATTGCCCTGATGCCGTAAAAGTGATGCGACCTGCAAGCACCTATTTGGCACGGAAGTTGAAGCTTTCGCAAAATACTTTTCACCTGTTTCGGACGCGACAACATAACCGTAACTGTCTTCACCTTCTGGGAAAAAGGTTATGGACTGTAAAGGTAAACCGTAAGCAGTGCTGAGGTGTTGCAGTAATTCCGTTTTATCAAAAGTATTGTCAACCTTCATAAGCGATACAACACTCGCAAGTTAGACTTTGTTTAAACTTTTGCTTGGGCAAATTGCTCTGATTTCTGGCATCCCTCTTTGAGATGAAATATCATTTCAGGATACACCATATTCCGATTTTTTTCGGTCCGATTCAAGACTGGGCGTTTGTGTTGATTGACAATACACATCCCCGCCATTTCAGCGATAGCCGGATACATATTGAACTTATCGTTTGCAACAACAAAGATATCGTAATCATCCGCCAGAAACCGCTTACAGTTTTTGAAAACTTCCGCTACACCGTGAACGTAAGAATTCCTTGCCTCTCGTCCTTTGCCTCTGAACAGCGGTCCGATTTCCAGTTCATCCAACCTTTTTGAACCCAAAGAGATCATAGGCATAAGCATGCTGCTCATGGTAGTTGATGAGCCCGACATACGGTGGACTCGTGAAAATACCCTTAATCCGCTGCTTTTGGACTAACTCTGCGAACTGAAGGTCTGCATGCTTCAGCATCGCGAAGATATTAATAGTCCGTGAATCACCGGTTATGCAGTGCTGAAAGGTGTCCGTCTTTAGTCTGCCAAATTCGCCCCATCGCTGGATGCTATCCTTACAATATCGTTCCCACCAACTATGGATTGAAAAGAGCGGTTTACAGACTTTCCCGTGCTTTCGGCAATAATAGGTTGTTGTTACAGGTTTTCGCAATGTGCCTAAATCCGCATGCGTTGTGGCTCTGCACGAACGGATAGTCCGGCTTAAAATGAGCATCAAGGCTTTTTGGGTTGATGTATCTTCTACTTTAAGAATTTCGTTGTAGACAAAATCAATCTCTGCTCTAACCCTTGGAAGATACCACTGCTTCATAAAGCGAGCGGAGTCGGCTGGCATCTGCGTGTCAATTTGATACTCAGCAACAAGTTTATGATATATTTCTAAAAAAACGGCTTCCTTCTCATTCCCGTATTGCTTCTGGTCAATTTCACCTGTTCTGACTTGGCGTTTGAAAGCTACTGGAAAATATTGATTATTGAAAGCCACAAGCAATTCAGCAAGTTTAGAATCAAATTCAAGTATTCCAGATGTAGCAACGAGATTTTTGAGCGCAACCGTGATTTTCTGACATTCCTCATACAAATGGGTCAAATTATAGGGCGCCACTTTGGCATTGCCAATAAAAGCGTTAAACGCCGAAACGTCAATGCCAACGGCGTGCATACCAAGTTCACCTGCTTGGACTAAAGTAGTCCCGCTCCCACAAAACGGATCAAGCACAATATCCCCCGGTTGAAAATAGACCTCTCGTTTAAAGTTGTCGGTATGCGCATCCAAAAAATATTCAACTAACTGCGGGATAAACTTGCCTTTATACGGATGTAACCGGTGGACGTGTTTTGTTGTTTCCGCTTCCTTAACTTTCTCAAAAGACAACGTCCAGTTCAAATCGTCCCCGAGTTCATCTTTCCATCGTGTTTCTCGACGATTCAAACTGTAGTAATCTTCAAGACTTTGCTTAGTAACCAATGTTAATCCGTTGCTAACAACGGAGTCAATTCTCCCGTACTGGATTAAATAGGTGATATTTGCGGGTGTAACGTTTTTGTTGAGGCGTTCTGAAGCCCATTGGCTTGCCTGTTTAAGTGTAAGAAGCATCTTTCGTACGT
>CAZQIP010000257.1:0-2003 GCA_964593655.1 uncultured bacterium
GGTGTTTGCTAATAAAATCAAAGTTTGGATTTCTAAGTAGTTCCAAATTTTTTAATAGTTGTCAGTTTTCGGTTGTCAGTCAATAGGGGTTGGGTTACCTAAGAAGAAATACCCCAGCAAAAACACCCCTACGATAACCGAAAACCATTTCTCTGACAACCACTCCTTCACAAATATAGTTAAACAAACCATCTCCGTTAGAGTACGCCAGGATGGATAGATTTTTACAAGAAACTCTCTTACCTGACTGCCGAAGACTGATGGCTGACAGCCATTAAATGCTAAGTTTCTGCACGTCTCGGTTTCCGACCGCTAAGCCATAAATTTCGCGTGTAACAACGATAGCTGTGAACATACTCGCGAGGATACCGATACCGAGCGTTATCGCGAACCCTTTAATCGGACCCGTCCCAAAATGATAGAGCACAAGTGCGGTAAAGAATGTGGTAAGGTTGGCATCTAAAATCGTTATAAATGCGCGCTGATAGCCGCTTGTGATAGCTGCCCAGACGGTTTTGTTGGTCCGTAATTCCTCGCGAATTCGCTCAAAGATGAGGACATTCGCATCAACAGCTATTCCGATTGTAAGGACAAGCCCAGCAATACCCGGAAGCGTCAATGCAGCACCGAAGCCTGCCAAAGCCCCCAGAAGAATCACCATATTAAAAACAAGCGCAACGATAGCGATTAACCCGGAGAGACGATAATAGATTATCATGAAAACTAAAACAAATCCTAAGCCGAGGAGCGCAGCGCGAACGCCACTGTCAATAGATTCTTGCCCGAGGGTGGGCCCGACGGTACGTTCTTCGGCGATTTGGACACCCACAGGAAACGCGCCCGCTTTCAAAATATTAGAAAGATAACTCGCCTCCTCATAAGTGAAACTGCCTTGAATAACAGCGTTTCCGATGATTTGGTCTTGGATGACGGGTGCAGACTGAACTTTCCCATCAAGGAGTATCGCCAGATGTTCGCCGACATGGGCGCCTGTGACTTGCGCGAACTTACGCCTGCCAGCACCATCGAAACTTAATGAAACGACAATATCAAAACTGGTTCTGCCTGTAGTAGGAAATGCATCGGTAATCCGGTCCCCCGTTAGGAGTACAGGACTTTCCAAAACATACCAGTTGCCGGTCTCGCGGTGATAGCGAACCTCACTATCCTCCGGGATATTATCCGGTGGCGGTGTATCCGCGGTGCCGCTCCAGAAATTGCCGCCAGCAGGCGACTTCCTGACAAGTTTAAATTCAAGTCTACCCATCTCCCTAACGATCTGTAGCGGTTTTGAGGAGTCTTCAGCCCCCGGAAGCTCGACGATAATTCTGGGGTGATTCGCCTCGCGTCGGATAGAGGGTTCAGAAACGCCAAAAGCATCCACACGATTTCGTAAGACGATAAGGACCTGTTCAATCGCCTGCTCACTATATTTTTCAATCCCGCTTTGGCTGAGTCTCAACTGATATATGGATTGTGTTTCTGTTTCGTTATTGACCTGTGCATCTTCAAAAAATTCGATTTCGTTAAGAAGCCGTTGCGCTTTTTCCAAGTATTGTGCTTTTTGATCCGCATCGGATCGGAGTCGAGAGGGGATACCAATAAATACATTGAGCGCGTCTTGTCCCTCTACCTGTTTAACTTCACGGCACAAAACTTCGTCTGCACGGAGTTGATCAGGAATAGAGTAGGCATGTTGGCGGAAAAGTTCAGCTTTGGAGGTTTCTAAATCTACTTCAAGTACAAGATGGACACCGCCTTTGAGATCTAATCCTAACTTCAATCGGGTATCGGGGACAATCCGTCTGAAAAATCCTGGAAGGCTCCCGTATAGGTGTAAATTGTTGAGTGTCGCGTGTGGGTCCTGACGCGCTTTCTCTGAAATGAACCGAACATAAAATTCGCGTGCTTCAGTGGTATCAAATTCATAATCAACCGCCTGCTCAAAATCAAGCTTTCCTAAGTGGACCCCGAAGACATCCTTTAATTCATTGGTCGCATCC
>CAZQIP010000258.1:0-7054 GCA_964593655.1 uncultured bacterium
GAGCGCGCCCGGAAGCGTCGCGACAATCGGAATCGCAAAGAGCGGATAGCGGACGAGTTCAAGATAGGCTTTGAGGTGGCTCATATATCAATTTCCCATTAGAAATTTTCTCGCGGCACACCAGCCTCTGTCACTGGAGAATTTCTCGGTTCAAATGATTCCTCTACGCCGTAAAACTGATCGCTCTGTGTCCCGATGCCGAGTTCTGTTATATTAGGTCCAACCTGTTTATTGCCTTGAATGAAATTGTCCCGGAGTCTACCACCATCATAGACCGCCCAACCGATGTTCAGCGTGATGTTGTTAGAGACGATTTCTGGGGAGGCAGTAGAATAGCAAGTAATCGCGTTCTGATAATTAGCGCGAAGGATATTATACTGGATACGCGGTCGGGAGTCATCTTCACATGAAATTCCGTATTCGTTGGCGGTGAATTCGTTGTACTCGACTTCCGGTGAAGCACTGCCCTGTAATTTTGTGCCTATACCGTTCCTGTTAAATTCGTTGCGGCTAATCGTCGGATTGGTGCTTTCACAAAGTACGCCTGTATTATTCTCGCTAAAAAGGCAGCTTTCGATTTGGACGGCGTCCGTTCGAGCACTGATCCCGACAGTCGCGTGTTGAATCCGGCAATATGTTAGACGGCTATTCGGACTGGTGGCTTCAATCTGGATGCCTGCCCAATCTCCCGCTCTTGGCGGATCTGCTGTTACAGTTTTTGGAATTCCGGTGCCGGTATCCCCCTGTCCCCTCATTGCAGAGGGGTTTGTTGCAAATGTAGGCGTCGTTGTCTTTGCTATTGGTGATTGTTCGATTTTCCGTTGTTTCCCTAAGGAACCGAAGACGATCATACGCTCTGGTGATCCTTCAGCATAGAGTTCGCCATGCACGATGAGTTCGCTCGGTGTATCCGTCGGTTCAAAACCGACGATGGTTCCCGAACGGATCGTCAACGTTATGCCTTCCGGCACCACGACGGTGCTGGTGATATAGATGCGTCCGTCCCAGACTTCATTCTCAGTCAACTCGCCGGATTTCTCTACAATTTCAAAACTCGCACCGTCTATGTTGAAGTTAAACATCTCGCTTTGGCATCCGCAATAAAATCCTGATAGGACACAGATCAGGAAAATTAGAACAGTATAAGGCGCGAATTTCTTATGTTGTTTTTTCATAGGTGTTATTTTCATGCTATATTTTTACCATAGGCAAGGATTCCTGTCAAGTATCAAAGAAACCAAAGCCATTCAGTTTTCCGTAATGTAGGTTTTCCAATCGTCGGATCTTTCTTGTAGAAACGATTTTTTGGTTGTAACGTTTACGAATGGCTGACGGCTTCTTGAAAAAAAGTTTGACATCAGTAGTTAAATTTGCTATAATTGTATAATTAGGGATTAGTGTGTCTTTACACATTTTTTCGCATCTTGATAGACTGCTTTGATAAGAGCTGCAAATGATACATCGGCAATTGCCCATTTTAGGCACCAAGCGGAACTCATGAGCATAACCGCACCTACAGAAAAAGGACACAGAAAGCATGTTTGAGAGCTTAAACGATAGGTTGCAAAGCACTTTCAAAAAACTCAAAGGGCAAGGTAAACTCACAGAGAACAACATCTCTGACACCTTGCGTGAGGTGCGGCGCGCTTTTTTGGAGGCAGATGTTAACTATAAAGTCACACGTGAGTTTATAGAGCGGATTAAGGTGCGGGCCCTTGGTCAAGAGGTATTAGGTAGCCTTACGCCTGAGTTGCAGATCGCCCGAATTATCGGCGAAGAACTGACCCACTTGATGGGCAACAGGGCGGAAAAGATTCAAATCGCGCCCACCGGTCCGACAGTCGTGATGCTTGTCGGCTTACAAGGTGCGGGTAAGACGACTGTGGCAGCGAAATTAGCCCTTAGATTCCGCAAAGAGGGACGGAAGCCGCTCCTCGTTGCGGCCGATGTATATCGCCCCGCCGCTATTAAGCAGTTACAAGTGCTCGGCGAACAGACGGAAACACCGGTGTTTTCAATGGGAACCGAGGTTTCTCCAGTCGAGATCGCGGCGGCAGCTGTCAAAGAGGCTTTAGCACACGGACATAACTGCGTTATTATTGACACTGCGGGACGTTTGCATGTCGATGATGAATTGATGGGTGAACTTCGGCAGATTCGAGCGCAAGTCAATCCTTCTGAAATTTTGCTCATCGTTGATGCGATGACCGGACAAGATGCCGTAAATGTAGCAGAAAACTTCAACAACGACCTGGACATTGACGGGGTTATCCTGACGAAAATGGATGGAGATGCTCGCGGCGGTGCGGCACTTTCGATTCGGCATATCACAGAGAAACCGATTAAATTCATCGGTGTCGGTGAGAAGATTGAGGCAGCATCCCTTGAAGAATTTCATCCAGAACGGATGTCTTCTCGGATCCTCGGACAAGGTGATTTCCAAACGCTGCTTGAAAAGGCAGAGGAAGTATTCACCGAAGATCAGGCGAAGGAACTTGAGCGTAAGCTCGTAGAAAACAAAGGACTGGATTTTAACGATTTTCTCACACAACTTGAGCAGCTGAAAAATATGGGACCTTTGGACCAATTAATGGATCTGATGCCCTTTAAGAACCAGTTGCCTGTCAAGAATCTTACACCAGACGAGAGCCATTTGCGAACCGCAAAAGCGATCATCCAATCAATGACGCTTGAGGAACGAAAGAACCCGCGACTGTTAGATAGAAGTCGCAAACTCCGTATTTCTAAAGGGAGCGGCACGACAGTAAATCAGATAAATATGCTGGTTTCACAGCTCCAGATGATGAATCGTATGTTAAACCAGCAAGCGGCAATGGCAATGCCGCAAATGGGAGCATCCTTAAACAAAAAGATGGGGCGGAAGATAGGCGCGATGCCTCGTCCGAAGCGGAAGGCATCACGAAAGCCCCGGAAGCGCAAACGCCGTAAATAGCGATAGGTGAGAACGCCTGTCTAAAAAAGAAAGCGGCACACATACCATTAGGAGGTATTTTTTGGCAGTTAGAATTAGATTACAACGACACGGTAGAAAGAAACGTCCTTTTTATCGGCTCGTCGCGGCTGACGCACGAGCGCAGAGAGATGGCGTGTTTTTAGAACGTCTCGGTCATTACAATCCGTTAACGGATCCGGCAGATGTTTTCATTGATGAAGAGAAAGCGTTGAAATGGTTGAGGCGGGGGGCACAGCCCTCGGATACGGCAAAACGTTTACTCTCCAAAAGTGGAATTTTGATGAAATTTGAATACGAAAAATTGGGGAAACCGATGCCGGGAACTGAAACAGCCGAAGAAGTCGCAAAAACGGATGATACCGAACCCACCGAAACACAAGAAACAGCAGCTGAAGCAGAAACCGCGCTGACTGAAGAAACATCTGACGCATCCGCCGATGAAGAAGAATAGCAGCTGCTTGACAGGTCCTGGAAATATAGGCGGTGGGCATATCTACTGAAATCCGAAAGTGTACTATGTTCAAAGATTTGATTGAATACATCGTAAAATCTCTCGTTGATTATCCTGACGAGGTGGTGGTTCGTGAAGTCACTGGCGAAACGGTGGTTATTATTGAACTGACTGTCACAGAGGAAGATTTGGGAAAAATCATCGGTAGATACGGACGAACACTGAAAGCCATTAGGAGTGTCCTTTATACCGCCGGACTGCGAGCGAATAAAAAGGTGATTCTTGAGTTGATTGATGAACCTCGATCAGATGTGGACGCATGAAAATTGATGTGCTCGCCCTATTTCCAGAGATAATTGCCCCGGCGTTAGAGACGGGAATCCTCAAACGCGTTCAGGAGGCGGATAAACTCACCGTTAATCTTCATAACCTTCGCGATTGGGCGACTGATAAACATAAGTCGGTGGATGACTATCCTTATGGCGGTGGCGCAGGAATGATTCTTAAACCTGAGCCTATTTTCGCGGCGGTTGAAGCGTTGAACTCGGGAGAAACGGCGCATATTATCTATCTGACCCCTCAAGGCACCCCTTTGACCCAAGGGGTCGCGGAATCGCTTTCTTTGCAAACACATCTCGTGCTTTTATGCGGGCGTTACAAAGGGGTTGACGAACGGGTGCGTGCCCGATTGGTAACAACTGAACTTTCCATCGGCGATTATGTCTTGAGTGGCGGTGAAATTGCAGCCCTTGTTTTGATTGATGCTATTGGTCGTGTACTGCCGGGCGCGCTTGGGGATTACGCGTCTGCACACGTTGATTCATTCAGTCAGGAGTTGCTTGACCATCCGCACTACACACGCCCTGCGGAGTTCGCTGGCATCCGTGTTCCTGAGGTGCTCGTGAGTGGGCATCATGAAAATATTGAAAAGTGGCGGTATGCCGAGGCACTCAAACGCACAGCGAAACATCGTCCAGATTTACTCCAGAAACTGGAACTCAGCGAGGAAGATATCGCAATACTTAAATCGGCAGGGTTAGCGGAGTAAAGCAAAAATAGTGTATTTTACGTTTAGGCGGAATTATAAAATCGATTTTATACGTTAGCGAAAAGGAGAAACAAAGATGAACTTGATCGAATCCTTTGAGAATCAATATATGAAGAGCGATATTCCGGAGTTTGGTCCTGGGGATATTGTTAAGGTAAATACACGTATCCGCGAAGGCCAGAAGGAACGGATTCAGGCGTACGAAGGGACCGTTATTCGGCGCGCACACGGTGGACTCCGAGAAACCTTTACTGTCCGACGTGTCGCATTTGGGGCAGGAAGTGAAAGGACGTTCCCTCTTCATTCACCTAATATTGAAAGCATTCAGGTGGTCCGATACGGCGCGGTCCGGCGAGCGAAGTTGTATTACCTACGCGAGCGTACCGGTAGAGCCGCCCGCGTCAGAGAACGCAGACAATAACCTGATACAGATGGACGTTTTTGAACGTACTTGCCAAAAAAACGGTTATAGACTGATTGCGGGCATTGACGAGGCGGGCCGAGGTGCCTTGGCCGGTCCCGTCATTGCCGCTGCAGTCATTTTACCGATCAATTGCAGTATCAAGGGTTTGCAGGATTCAAAGCAGTTAACATCGAAGCAACGCGACCGTTTGTCCGATGAAATTTACAGTATTGCTGTGTCTGTCGCGATTGGCTCCGTGGACAACCACCTTGTTGACAAGTTGAATATTCTTGAAGCGAGCCTATTGGCAATGCGGCAAGCGATAGAAAAACTCACCCCCCAACCTGATTACCTCCTCGTTGACGGCATCAATTTTCCTGTAACACATATCCAAGGTGAAACAATTAAGAAAGGTGATCGCCGAAGCTATTCTATTGCGGCTGCCTCCATTATTGCCAAGACGACCCGCGATAGACGCATGATTGCGCTGGATCGTACCTATCCTGACTACGGATTCTCCCAACACAAAGGCTACCCCACATCACAGCATCGCCATGCGATTGCTCAGTTTGGTGCCTCCGATATTCATCGACACACCTTTAAACTGCTTTCTGATGATTAGAATGAGGGTGCTTGCGTGTTTTAACACACACGGCTTGGAAAGGAAAAGTGCAAATGGCGTATTCACGCTTGGACATCGCAAAAACGGGTGAGTCGTTGGCAGTTGCGCATCTCAAAGCGCGCGGATATGATATCCTTGAACGGAATTACCGAGCCGTCCGCGGTGAGATTGATCTTATCGCACAAGATGGCGATTTTATCGTTTTTGTGGAGGTTAAGACGCGACGCAGTCTCAAATTCGGGTTACCACAAACGGCTGTAACGACGCAAAAACAGCGACAAATTTCCAAAGTTGCCTTGGCGTATCTACAAGCCAAGCATCTTTTTGACGCCCCCTGTCGTTTTGATGTCATCGCGATTCATTTGTCTCCGCAGCTTGAGTTGCTAAAACTTGAACAGATTGAGAGTGCGTTTGAATTTCAAGCCAAAAGCAGATTCTGAACTGCCTTCCGTCAACTCCAAGACCTTACAAGTCAGGAAAACGCAAAATCCGCTTCGCATTCCCACCCATAATGTCTGCTAACTCCGCTTCAGATAGGTTTGGGAGTAATTCTTCTATAACTGTGGTAAGTTTACCATAACCGGGTTCTTCCAAAATCCATGGAAAATCGGTTGCCCACATCAATCGTTTCGCGCCAAAGCCGCTGAGAAGTCCGCTGTGCCATCCTGCCAAATCTTTATAAGGAAATTCTTCCCTGCTAAAAGCATACTGACCAGAGAGATGTACATTAACATTTTCAAAGCGCGCGAGTCGATAAGTGGTGTGCATAAAGAGGTTGTAACCTGTCACCTGTACCTGAGGTCTTCCGAATTCGTCCCAACTGAATTTACCATTTCCTGGACACACGGCGAGATGATTTAGCACAACGCGCACCTGTGGAAATGCTTGTATCAGGTATGGTAGAAGATGGGCATTGATAGCGTTCGGATAGAGCCATAAGACATAATCTCGCTCGGCAGCACACTTCCAAATCGGATATGCCGAGAACTCGCGGACATCCATCTTCGCAAAAATATCACGCGGTCCCCCAAACGTAGAAAACCGGAATCCGATAATTCCGGTGTTATCTGTGAGTTCTGCCATGTGGTCAGCAGGGTTCGGATGCCCCTCTGGGACCAATCCAATCCCTAAAAATCGGTTCGGATATTCTTCGAGACAGCGCAGCAAGTAACGATGGTTCGCTATGCTCGCGCCTGCCATCTGGACAAGAACTGCCTGATCGATCTGATGTTTTTCCATCTCGTCTAAGAGTTTTTCGACAGGTTCTTCCCGTTCCGCGGGCCAAACGTCTGATATTTCCCGCGGAAACTCGGAGGAGGCTTTTGTGAATACGTGCAGATGTGCATCGATTCGTGGCATTATGGTAACCCTCCTTTGATTAGCCATCCAAACTAAACAGTTTACGGCGTTCCGGGGTCTGGCAGTACTCCGAGATAGATGCATACTGTTGCGGTCCAATCCGTCCGGGTGTTCGTTTTTCGTAAATCAGAATAATGGATTTACGCGGCACATCGGAATGGTTATCCATCGAAACGTGCCAGCCACACGAATTGAAC
>CAZQIP010000259.1:0-7412 GCA_964593655.1 uncultured bacterium
CGTCATAAACAACATCATTGCGACTCACAGATTGTCCATCGTGCCATTGCGGTCCCCATATACGTGCGAACTTGAATTCCTGAAAATCTTTGTGTAAACCGACGGCGGCATCAAGGACTGTTGAGCCGATAGGGAGCACAATCGGATCATCACGTTCTACTGCTTTACCGGGTGCCTTGGGATAAACTCGTAAGATGTCTAACGCTCTATAGAGTTCTTCCAATAAAACATCTTTGCCTTCACCTGTTTCGGCAGAAATCGGGTAAATCTGAAACGTCTCGCCATAAAATTCTTTGAGAATCTCCAACCTCTCGTCTGCACCGACTATATCCAATTGGTTTGCGATGATAAGCTGCCCATTTTCTGGGGTGCCATTGCCTGCTTCGTTAAGGAGTGCTGTTACCGCATCAAGATCATCCAACAAATTATCGCTTGCGAGACTTAACACAGGTAGGGAAATATCCGCGTTCCGAGTGAGTGTTAGCACTGTCGGGGAAATAAAATCCTGCATGATAGATGGGGTATCAATGAGTTGAAATTGGATATTCTCATAACGGAGCATTCCGACTGACGGCGTGGTCGTTGTATAAGGTGTCGCGGACACCTCCGGTTTGGCGTTTGTGAACTTCGCAAGTATCTGTGATTTACCGGTATTCGGTGGTCCCAAGAGGACGATCTGCCCTGCTCCCTGTTTTGGGATATGCTCGCTATAACTTTTTCTACCGCCCCCCTTATTCCCTTTCTCTGAAGGTGCTTTTTTGTGTGCAGCAATGCGACGACGGAGATCCGAAACTACCTTTTCTGAGCCTTTGTGCTTAGGAATAATGCGCAACATCTCCTCTAAGATGCGCAATCGTTCTTCATCCGTCTTGGCAGCTTCATGTTCATGCTTGAGTTTGTAGTAGGTCGGAGGCAGATTTGCTGGCATTTTCTCGTCCACTAATGGCTGATGGCTAATTCCTCTATTTACAATCCGGATGAAATCTGTTAAAATGAACGAAACTCTTAAATAGGATACAAAATTTTGGCACGTATGTCAAGGCAATTAAGACACACCCTTCAAGACGAAATAAAAAAACACGTCGTTCTTCTCTCGCTCCTCTGTATTCCGTTATCTGTTATGGCTGAAGATAGCAGTAACTTTTTGCAACGTGGCGATGAACTCCTCACGCTCGTGCAATCCGCTGCCCTTGAAGCAGAAGTCGTTGCCCTGCAGGAAAACGTCTCACTCGGGCGTAGTTTGCACGCACACCGAACCCGGAGCGCGCATCACCGCGAAGCAACAAAGAACATAGTCCGTTACATTTCAAATCAATTTCGCCGTTCCTCGCGCCTACAAGTCAGTGAACAGATTTTTGGAGGGATTAAGAATATCGTTGCCGTTCTGCCGCCGCGCGCTAACGCGTCCAGCAAGCGTATCTTTATTATATGCGCGCATTACGACACACAAGCGGGACGCGAACCGAACTGGAATCCGTTAGCATCTACGGCTCCCGGTGCAAATAATAATGGAACGGGTGTCGCCGCGATGCTGGAAATAGCCCGTCTCTTAAGTCGCTACGAATACGACCACGAGTTAAGATTTGTTGCGTTAGGCGGCGAAGAACTCGGTTCCCTCGGCAGTCGGTTCTACGTTCGGAATGCTGCTACTATGGAGGCAAACAACAATATGGGTGATATCGTCCGAGTCCGAGAGCCTATTGTCTGTGTTTTTAATCTGGACATGTTCGGTTTTAATTGGCGGAGCGACCTCGTTGAAATTGTTAGCAATAATGATTCGGCATGGATCAGCCGAGCACTTATCATCGCGAACAGTTGGTACAACATCGGTTTGAAAATTCGCCGCACGCAAGATGAGTTCATTGATATTTCGTCCCACAAGTCGTTCTGGGATAATGGGTACAACGCCGTAACTTTGACTGAAAGCTCAACACCGTGGCGTGATTCCCAAAACTATGTTGCCAATACTTTCTACCACACCTCTGCCGATACCGCCGATAAAGTGAACTTCAGATTGGTAAGAAAGGTGACACAACTCGTGCTTGTTACAATAGACAGCCTTCTCACAGACATGTTTGATCCAATGCGGCAAACTCCGCGAGTGACGTTAGAACTGCCCCCAACGACCAAGGCGGATGAATTAGAAATCACAGGAACGTTCCGTTCAGGTTTCCCAATCGACATCATTGTCCATCCAAGCCAAGTAGGGGCGGTGCTGGATCGCGAAACACAGACTTGGACAGCAACGGTGCCATTGAAACCGGGGAAAAATGCACTGCGAGTGATAGCACGGTACCCGCTGGGTGCAGTCTCAGCTGCGCAGTCCACTCTTTTAACACAAGCGTTCGCGTGGAAGGATGTTGTGGTTTTTCCGAACCCAGCACGTTCAGATGCGTTAACCGAATTTCGCGTTGAGGCGAACGCTGATATATCCGAAATGCGGATAGCCATCTATGATTCGGACGGGAACCTAATAAAACGCATTGAAGGTGTCGCGGATCGACTCAATCAAAGACTCTGGCGCACATGGTGGAATCAGCAAACATCTTATGGGTTGGCGGTATCCGCGGGTGTTTATGTGTGTCATATTTCGGTTGTTTCAAAGGGGCAGACGTATACCTATCTGGAGAAGTTGGCGATTCTGCGGTGAGGAAAAATATTTTGACAAATTGCGAATAACTATGTTAAAATAGACTACACAAAGGTAGACTTCCAGCGGTCAAACTGCACCAAACGAAAAGAACCGAATGCTAAAAACAAATCAGAGGTTACCCAACCAAAAGGGGAATCTAATGAAAAAAAATATCTATGCTTGTTTTGCTTTACTGTCTTTCCTCGTCAGTGCAAGCAGCATCTCCTCGTGTGCTTTCACAAAAGATCAACCGACCGATGTTGAACTGCTGCGTTCAATCGAAAACGCTTTCGTGGGTGTTGCCAAACGCAGCACGCCTGCGATTGTCGGTGTAATTTCAGAAGATGGCGAAGATCACAGACAAGAAGGCTCCGGATTCATCTTTCGCAAGGATGGACACATTCTCACAAATGAACATGTGATACGGAAGGCGAAAACTATCAAAGTGCAGCTGCTTGATGAAAGCGAATTTGACGCGAAATTAGTCGGCGTAGATCGCAATACGGATATTGCGGTCTTAAAAATTGATGCTAAAGAAGATCTGCCTATCCTTCCGTTGGCAAATTCAGAAGAGGTCCAAGTTGGACAGTTCGCTATCGCTATCGGGAATCCGTTCCGACTCAATCATACGGTGACGACCGGTATTGTGAGTGGCAAAGGACGTTCATTCCTGCCCGACAGGGGTATTATTCGGTATCAGGATTTTATCCAAACAGATGCTTGGATTAATACTGGAAACAGCGGTGGTCCCCTATTGAATATCCACGGTGAGGTCATTGGCATTAACTCCTTAATTCGGCGTGCTGACAATTCGCCAGCGACTGGTGCAGTTAGAGCGGGTGCTGGGTTCGCTATTTCCAGTAATCTCGTTGAAAAGATTGGAACCCAGCTGATTGCAAAGGGACGGATCATCCGAGGTTTTCTTGGGATTACAATGGAAGAAGTTCGGCGAGGCATTCGCATTGAGTCTGTCTACAAAAACACGCCGGCACACCTCAGTGGGCTAAAGCAGGGCGACATTATCATTAAGTACAACGGCCGGAAAGTAGAAAATACCGGTAAATTCAAAATGTGGGTCGCTGACTCACAAGTCGGGAAGGCATCGAAAATCACAGTCCTTCGCAACGGACATGAACGGATGTTCAATGTAACCATAGAGGAAATGCCGGCACTATACGCAGGAAGATCTGTTGAAATCAACTCCGTCGCTTGGAGACGACTCGGGCTATCAGTCCGGAAGTTAGAAAAGGGTGATTTTGAAAGCTACACCTATCTGACTGATAAAGATCGCGGCGTTATCGTTGACATGGTTCAAGTAAACAGTCCGATTTCGATAGGCACGCTCATTACTGCTGTTAATGGGAAAAATATCAACAGTGTCCAAGAACTTGAGGCACTCCTCCAAAAGCAGCAAGAACTCGAACAACTTGTCCTTGATGTCAAAAGCAACCACGGCGAAGAAAAGATAACTATGCAGCTAAAACCTTAGTCATTGATTCAGAAAGATACGGAAACTAAAGCGCGAGTATCTGCTCAATTTGATTGAACCACACTTCAAACTGCCCTGTGCTAAACCTCGCTCCGTGAGATGCAAAGACATGACAACATCAACATCCCTGACGCTCAGAGAAATTTTTAGTCCGAGTGGTCTTATTTCAGAACATCTTGACGGGTATGAATTCCGGCAAGAGCAACTCCAGATGGCACACGAAGTATCTCGAGCTTTGACAGATGCCGAACACCTGATTGTTGAAGCTGGAACAGGCGTAGGCAAAAGTTTCGCTTATCTGATTCCCGCGATTTCCCTTGCGCTTAGAGCAGAACAAACAGTCGTCATTTCGACGAACACCATCAGTTTACAAGAACAACTCGTCACAAAAGATATTCCGTTTCTGCAGCGGGTCCTCCCTCGCGACTTCAACGTAGTACTCGCAAAAGGGAGACGCAATTATCTCTCGCGAAGACGACTCAAAAATTTACTCAGTTATGAACGGGGTTTGTTTGACACGCTTGAAGAAGTAGATGAAGTCGCAGAAATTAAAGAATGGGTAGACCTAACAGTGGATGGCAGCCGGGCAGATTTGCCGTGGCAGCCTAACTCTCAGGTTTGGGATAAGGTTGCTTCTGACAGGGACAACTGTCTCGGACGCAACTGTGAAACCTACGATACTTGCTTCTATTTCAAAGTCCGAAGAGAGATGCACAACGCCGATCTGCTCATTGTGAACCATCACCTCCTTTTTAGCGATCTCACAATCCGTAAAGACAGCGACACAGCGACCGGTATCTTGCCTGATTACGACTATCTCATCATTGATGAAGCGCATCATCTCGAAGCGACAGCAACCAGCCACGCAAGCGTCAACTTCAACAATACGCGTGTTAAATGGTTTCTCGATTCTCTCTACAATGAACGGAGCAAAGATGGATTGGCAACCCATTTCAACTCGCCACCCTTGAAGGACCAAGTTATAGACGCACGTGAACAGACGAATAAGCTTTTCAACAGTATTGTTAGTGCTATCGGGGGAATTGAGGGTGGAGGCCACGGTGGCACGCTCACGCAGCGTATTGACAAAGGTGATTTCGTCGAAAACGTATTGGATGCCCCTCTTCTGGACATTGAGCGAACACTGAAACGTCTCCGGGAAAACGCTACAACAGACGATGACGAACAGGAGATCATCGCGCATCACCGCAACTGTCAACGGCTTCGGGACGAATTAGATATGATCATCCGGCAAAACGATCCAGATTATGTCTATTGGACAGAAATATCAACACGCGGTCGGAGCCCCCGTATCCTCTTAAACGCCACACCGGCGAATATAAACCAGCTGCTACAAGATCACCTGTTCAGAGAAAAAAATAGCGTCGTGATGACAAGTGCTACGCTCTCCACGAACCGTAACTTTGCTTATTTTAAAGCACGGGTCGGGATAAGTGAGTGTCGCGAACTGCTTGCCTATTCACCGTTCGATTTTAAAGAGCAGGTTCAAATACATATTCCGAAGGGGATGCCAGACCCGAAAAGCAGCGAATTTATACCGGCAGTGATTGCTAAAATTGAACATTACCTCAAGTTGACCCACGGCAAAGCGTTCGTCCTTTTTACAAGTTACAAGATGATGGACGAAGTCTATGATGCTGTCGCTCCCGACTTAGAGGGTATGGGAATTAGTACTTTCAAACAAGGGGGTGGACTTTCTCGGACGGACATGCTGCAAGCTTTTCGTGAGGATACGGACTCCGTTTTATTCGGAACGTCCAGTTTCTGGGAGGGAGTCGATGTCCGCGGCGAATCCCTCAGCAATGTTATCATAACTCGATTGCCGTTTGAGGTGCCGACACATCCAGTGATGGAAGCGCGCGTGAAACAGATCAAGGAAAGTGGCGGGAATGAGTTTTTTGAGTTCAGTTTACCGGAGGCAATTCTACGCCTCAAACAGGGTTTTGGCCGCTTGATTCGCACACAAACCGACAAAGGGATTGTTGTTATTCTTGATCCACGCATCAAGACAAAAAGCTATGGGAGGCAGTTTCTCGGTTCGCTACCAGACTGCGAAATTGTGGAAGAATAAAAAAGATGCTCGCCGTATAGGTCACAGCGAGCATCTAAATATGTACGCGTCGTTTCTTTTTCAGCGTAGTGCAGCTACCTCGCAATTGGCACAGCACGGGAGTGTACCGCGAATAATCTAATAACGCCTCGGTGATGGTTGGGCAACGCGAATTCCGCGATCATGTGTGAAAGGGAACTCGAATTCTATGGTTTGATAACGTTGTGCCGCACCCGGCGGTGGTGCCTTTTCGATCGGTAGGATGACCTTTAATTCCAGAGCGTTATACTTGGTTTGTACAAACGGCAAGAACCCTTCCGCACTTTTGCCGGGCGGTACACCTGTACGGTGTGCACCGACCTGTTTTTCAACAATGGGCATCCGTTTTTCGATCAAAATCCGCCGTGCGATTGCCATTCCATTTTTGACATAGAGCCCTGTTGCACGTGCCATGTAGAGAAGACGTTCGTCTAAATCCTTGTAGTTCAGCCCGTGATAGATATTCTCGCCTTGATCGATGATCTGGCATTTTTTGACATCAAAGATGATATCTTCGCTCCGATTGTTCGTAATCTTCACGTAAAACACATCTGTTTTGTCGCCTTGGTGAAGGGCTTCGGTCTCATAAAAAGGTGAAAATGCGTTCCCACGATTGTACTTCCGGTCTAAGTCCGGTCGTCGCCAATATGCGATAGAAACGGTAATCCCATCCACTGTCTTGGTTAGAATCGGCTGTCTTGACTGAACCTCAAAGAGTTGTGGATGATCAGACATCATGATGACATCAACGACCTTCCGATCTTCACCGGTTCCGAGTTCAATCTGATTTTGCGTCTCCGCCCATTCGCTGAGGAAGTTACTCCATTGGTCCTCGACATGTGCATATTCATCGAACGCGAATATGTAGGTTAACGTTTCCATATTGGCATCTCGTGCTTTCCCGATCCAGAATCCGACAGTCTCCATACCGTATTTGTCCAACACCGGTTTCGCGAGTGACTCAGCAGGTACAGCTGGGACAACCACATCTTCGTTTGGGTTTTTACTCTGTTCCATCTTCGCTTTCGCTATATTATGCACAGGCTGAATCGGTGACAAATTGCTGAGGGAAGTACCGCAACCTGCAACGCTAAACGCGAGTGCAAATAGTAAGACGAAATTGAGTGCTGTGAATTTATTCAACCATTTCATTGATAATATTGCCTCCTTGGTTACCATTC
>CAZQIP010000260.1:0-1788 GCA_964593655.1 uncultured bacterium
GCCATACATTTCATGGAAACCGGTAATGCAATATCATTATTTGGAAATAGTATAGGTATTTTAAAAATGTTCCTCTCCTTCAGATAGGATGCGGTTCTGCAACCTCGTTTGACATGAGAAAAATGATACCCAATATCCCCGAACCGATCTTAAACCTGTTATATGAAATCGGTGAAGTTGCAGGAAAAAACGCCTACCTCGTCGGCGGATTTGTCCGAGACCTCCTGCTCAAACGACCGAGTCTTGACATCGACATCGTTGTAGAGGGAGACGCAATCCGAGTCGCGGAAACGATGTGTGAGCGGTGGAACGGGACATTGGAAGCGCATCCACAATTCGGCACTGCAACCGTCACACCTGAAAATATCGACCTGCCCAAAGTAGACTTTGTCACCGCACGGCGTGAAACTTATCAAGGTGCAGGCACGTTACCTATAGTGCAAAGCGGGACAATCACCGACGATTTGCACCGACGGGATTTTTCAATCAACGCGCTTGCAATGCGCTTAGATATAAATGCTTTCGGCACCATCGTTGATGAGACAGGTGGGCTGGAAGATCTTGAGGCAGGGAGCATTCGGGTACGCCACAATCGGAGCTTCATAGACGATCCGACGCGTATCTTCCGCGCGGCTCGGTATGCTGGACGTTACAACTTCCAGATCGCTGAAACCGATAAAGTGCTGATTCAGGAGGCACTCCCGATATTACCACAACTCAGCGGTGAACGGATACGCAACGAAATTGACAGGGTACTTCTTGAGAAGCACGCAGCCAAAATTGTAGAATACCTCACACAACTCGGTGTATGGGAAATTATCGCTACTCACTGGAATATATCGGCTACCTTCACATACGATTCTCAGAAGGCAGAACAGGCAGCCTCTTGGGCATCAACGCACCTCGCAGATGAAACGTTTCAGCCAGAACGGGTCCGATGGATGACACTCTTCGGCACTGATATGCCAATACACCAAATTGAAGCCATCAGTTTCAGACTGGTATTAGAGCATCAACTCCAGCGACTGATAAGCCACACACAAGCGATGAAACGCGGGGTTTCACTTGAAGAGGTAACAGCATCTAATTTTGAAAAATTGGGATTTCCGTTGTCGAAGAACACATCTATCAAACACCAGAACGGCATGTGGTGCACCGTTGATGCGGACAGTATGAACACTTATGTATGTGGAGAAGGGCATCTCTATCAGGTACAAACACCGCTCACTGCTTATAGGCAATTGGAACAGACACTCACACCATTAAAGGAAACAGTAAAACCGAGCGAGGTTTACCAATTGCTAAAGTCGTATCCGATCGAAGCGTTAGTACTTGGTTATGTGGATACAACCGTGCCGAAATGGAAACGGGAAAAAATAAGAGACTATCTTCTCGTGCTTCGCAAGCTTCAACCCTTTATTACAGGAGACGATTTGATCGCGTTAGGAGAAAATCCGGGGAAAGCCTTTGAAACAGTGCTTTGGGAGTCATTTGCTGCACAATTAGATGGAAAAATTGTGACAAAATCGGAAGCATTTTGTCGCTTGCGGGGATTCAAAGACCACTCGCCCCGTAAAACATTGTAAACTAAAAAATAGAATGGAAGATAGATAAAATATGTTCAGTCCGGAAAAAATATACGGAGCAATTCTTTTAGTTGCACAATTCATTGTTCTGCTAACCTTTCATGAGTGGGGACACGCCAAATCCGCAAACATGTTAGGGGATCCAACTGCCCGCGATCAAGGACGGATGACACTCAATCCAGGCGTACATATTGATATGATC
>CAZQIP010000261.1:0-8831 GCA_964593655.1 uncultured bacterium
TATAAGTGTCAATTGCAGATGCCAGAATCGGGAGGTTTTGTTCGTTTGCAAGCGAGAAGGCGACATCAATCGGTAGGGTAAGATACGAATCTGTCGGTGCAGGCGTAATCTCCGTAAGTGCTGTGGAAACCCTTCCGAATCCAGCGAGTCGCCAAAGTTCGGACTGCGGAAGCGATGCACAGGTGCTACCTACCAATGCCAATGCGCTTCCGGCTTCAAGTCTCGGACGCGGTTCGCCATCTGGATAGGCGTAGAGATAAACGGCATGTTCTAACAGGATACGCGCGAGTTCTCGGTATCCGAACTCGGTAAGCCGTTCGTGCGCAGCGGCTGCGATACCCTCAATGACACGCGCCGCGACGGATTCCAATCGCCATGCCGGATGTTGTGGCGTAAATTCAATCGGTGTCGGGTTCGCTTCCGAGAAGGTCAGCAGCTCCTCAAAATCCGCTATCGGTTCAAGCTGTGCAATGAGAGGTATCTGCTGCTTCGCGAGTTCTTCTGCCAGTAATTGGATATGTTCAGTTCGGAGCGTCGTCCATTTTTCCAACAGCATGTTGTGCCTCTATGTTTCAATTTGATGGGCGGTTTCGGACATAATAACAATGATAAAGCGGTTTGTCAACCGACATGATATAAACTCTTTCCTGTAGTGCTTTATCAAGTTTCAAATTGCGGGTGATCAGGTTCGTAGTAGGGCAATTCATTGCCCGTTTGGGAAATGCGATGAATCGCACTACTACCAACCTACACACAAGTTCAAATTTGACGAAGTAGTTGGAGCAACCTATGGTCGTGATTTTTGCTAACCACTGATGGCTGACGGCTAATTGCTGTAGGAGCGACCTTTGTTGAACGCGGACAAAAAAACGGGGATGGTAAAACCACCCCCGTTTGAGATTCTAAAGAATTTTGGATGTTAGACGGATAGTGCGGAAACCGCAGCAGCCTCGCTATCGTAATGTTCAAAGACCCGAACGAGTCGGCTGAGAACAACCAGATTTTTGATCTGTTTACTGACGTTGATGACCGCGATACGCCCTTTCTTTCGTGCTGTTACGGCACGGACTCCCATGAGTGCCCCAAGTCCTGAGCTGTCAATCTTATTAACGTTCTCGAAATTGATAAGGATGCGGGGTGTATCAGATACCTCTAACTCCGGCGAGAGTGCTGCCCGTAATTCGGATACAGCGGGTCCGATTATTTTTCCGTTGGGTTCCAAAATTGTGATGCCATTTTGCTGACGAATTTTAGTAAGCATGATTTACTCCTTTTTCATTTTCCTAAAGCATTAAAGTTGTCAATTCACTGCTCTCAATTTTTACACTATTTGAAGATTCAATTTACGTATTTGATAGTTTAGTCAGATACGATCAAAAAAAGTTCGTTTTTTTAGAGAGTATCTCATAGATATCCAGGTGTTGCGTTAAGTCCCGCTATTTAATTCACCCACTCTTTTGTCCGACAAATGCTACGGACATCTGTTTTGTTCCGATTGATTTGTCGATTAGTGAGGCTTTCAATTGTTAATGACGCGTTTCGTTAGCAAAAAGGGTGCAAAATTTTTAGAAAAATTACAAAATTTTTAGAAAAATCGTAAAAAATAGTGTTTTTTGACGTATCTGAGCCAAAATTAGCGTTTTTTCTCGTAGATCGCGATTTGGAGGATTAAGCGAATAACTACGGACATGTGCAAAACAAAAAAGGGAGTGGTAAAACCACTCCCTTATGAGATGTCCAGAATTTTGAGTTTTAGGCGGATAATGCGGAAACCGCGGCAGCCTCGCTGTCGAATCTTTCGAAGAGGCTCGCGAGTCGGCTCAGAACTATCAGGTTGTTGATGTGTTTGCTGACATTGATGACCCCAACACGACCTTTCTTTCGTGCTACAGCGGCACGTGCGATCATGAGGGCACCGAGCCCTGAACTGTCGACTCTATTGACGTTCTCGAAATTGATGAGAATGCGGGGTGTATCGGAAGCCGCTATCTGCGGCGAGATCGCGTCCCATAATTCCGATGCTGCGGGTCCCATTATTTTTCCGTTGGGTTCCAAAATTGCGATGCCGTTTTGCTGGCGAATTTTAGTAGTCATGATTTTTTCCTTTTTTTTTGATGGTTATTTTGAAATATGAATCGACTTCTCTTTTGAATTTTTACACAATTTTCAACGTTTAATTTCAGTGTTCGTTTACTTTAGTCTGATACTGTTGAGAAAAAGTTCGTTTTTTATCTTGTTTTCAGTTATAAGCGTTCAATAGGTGTCGCGTGTTGTTGAAAAAAGAGAGGAGGGTTTGACCGTCCCCTCTTAGTGTTCACTGAACCGTGGACTTTAGGTGGATAGCCCTGAGACCCCATCAGCCTCGCTGTCAAAATGTTCAAAGAGACTCACGATTCGGCTCAGAACTATCAGATTTCTAATGTGTTTACCGACATTAACGACCCCAATACGACCCTCCTTTCGTGATGCACGCGTACGTGCCTCCACAAGGGTACCGAGTCCTGAACTGTCCATCATATTGACATGCTCGAAATTGATAAGGATGCGGGGCACATCGGAAGCCTCTATCTCTGACGCAAGTGCTTCCCGGAATTCGGATACGGCAGGTCCAACTATTTTTCCACTGGGTTCCACAATCGTGATGCCATCTTGCTGGCGAATTTCAATTGCCATAATTTTCTCCTTCTTTTTATGCTAAAACACTTCAGATATCAATCCACTTCTTTTCTCAATTCTATACTATCTAAACGTTTAATTGAAGTATTTTTTACTTGTAATCCAGGACAATGAAAAAAAGTTCGTTTTTTCGGTACAGATGTCTATCTCGGTTCCAGCATGTTTTTCGTTCCTTCCAATTGCGTTCAATTGTTAATGACGCAGCTTGCAGACAAAAAGGGTGCATTATTTTCAAAAAAAATTTCGGTAATTCTAATTTCGCCCCCAGGCCCGGTAGGTGCGGTTTGATGAAGTTTCAAAAAAATTTCGGTAATTCTATATTTCCCCCAGGCCCGGTAGGTGCGGTTTCCTAACCGCACCGGGCTTCACCAATAAATTACCGAATTAATTTTCTAATCTTCATTGAGATATATTCTACCATATTTGCAATCAAGAATGCTAAACATCTACTACAAAGTTTAACACTTTCCATGAAGTTTTGTTCAAATAAAATCAAATCACAATCAAATCACGTTAATGTGTCGCAAGTTCCGTGCCAACTCCTAATTCAACTGAATCCCGAAAAAACAATTTGACAGAATCAAAAGATTATGCCATAATTCTGTATCTTGTATCATTTTTTGCCAGGCGCGTTTGTCCGACGCGCTTTTTCAAAGACAAAGAAAGGAAGTTTTGACAATGGCAGTTACATTTCACCACGTTCATCTTCGTTGTGAAGATTTAGAAGGCGCGGTTCGCTACTATGAAGAGATGTTTGATGGGAAAGTTGATGAAACCGTTGAAGTCCGGGGCTTAAAAATCGTCCGAATGGAAATCGGCGGCGAACGGATTTTCCTCTCACCTAAGTTAGGGGATATGGAAGTCGAAGACACCAGCGGCAATCCACGTTGGGGGGTCTACCAACTCGCTTTCACCGTAGAGGACCTGGACGCGGAAGTCGCGAAACTCCAAGCCAAAGGCGCGGAACTGGAAGACCTGAAACCCCAAGGATTAATGATGGCGTTTTTCAAGGGACCTGATAACGTTCAGATCGAACTCATTGAGGCGTAGTTCTTTACTACGAATACTGCGGCGTATGCATCGTGTCTGGTGGGTTTGACTGAATCCATGTAGCAGGTTTAATCGAGAACCCGTTTTGGACAAGGGGCCCTACCCGTTACTGGGAAAGGGCGGACAAAACCGAGCAGAAGTTCATATTTAAAAAAATGAAATTCAGCGAACTCTTCCATACAATTCAGGGTGAAGGGCAACTCATTGGTGTTCCCTCTGTTTTTTTCCGAACGAGTTACTGTAATCTGAGATGTGTTTGGTGTGATACACCTTACACATCTTGGGAACCTGAAGATCGGGACATCACTGTTGCTGAAAGCGTTGCTGCAATCATGCAGTACAGGTGTAAACATGTCGTTATCACTGGCGGTGAGCCGTTTATTCAACCCAAGGAATTGACAGAACTCTGTCATGAACTCGATAAACGTGGACACCACATTACGATTGAAACGAACGCCACACTTTTCGCCGAGGTTGCAGCGCATCTCATCTCGATGAGTCCGAAGTTACGCAACTCCAATCCACCGGAAGATAACCGCTTTTTCAAACGCCACGAACGCGAACGCATTTGTCCGGATGTTATTCGTCAGTTTTTAGATGCGTATCCGTGCCAAGTGAAATTTGTCGTCGATACGCCTGAAGATTTAACGGAGATCCAGGCGCTGCAGACAGAAATCGGTATCCCGGCTGAGACGATTCTGCTGATGCCCCAAGGCACAACGGCTGCTGTGCTACAACAGAAACAGGAGTGGTTGGTCAACCTTTGCAAAGAGAACGGCTATCGCTATTCCCCACGTGTACATGTCGATATTTGGGGGGATAAACGCGGGGTCTAACTTCACTGTGGATGATCTCCGGGGCTTAACCATAAGTGTCAATTTTAGAAACAACAACCGTCTCAGACCCCGGCCCGGTAGGTTCGGTTTCCTAACCGAACCGGATTTTACGCGAAAACCTTGAAGTCTTCAAAACCCGCTTGAGTCCCGTAGGGACGTTATGTCTATAGCAGCTTAATAACTTATAACTAAAATGAAGTATGACATTCTGCTGAAAGGTGGCACTGTCATTGATGCCGCTCAGAGTTTGAACGCCGTGCGAGATGTCGCAATTGCTGGCGGTGTTATCGCAGCGATTGAACCCGACATCCCCGATAACGCAGCGACACAGACCGTCTCTGTTAAAGATAAATATGTAACACCGGGACTGGTTGATATCCACACGCATGTCTATTACGGTGTAACCACATGGGGCATCAGAGCCGACACAATCTGCCCGATGGCAGGGACTACCACCGTTGTGGATGCAGGGAGCCCGAGTTGGGTAACATTCCCCGGTTTCCGAGAATTTATTGCCGAACCCGCGCAGACAAATATCCTCACCTACATCCATATCTCCGGTATCGGACTCGTCTACGGACCTGTGGGCGAAATGTTCGATATGGCGTACGCCGATCCCGGACGCGTTGCGGAAACGTTACAACAGCATCGCGACATTACCGTCGGGGTGAAGGTGCGTCAAGGGAAAGGGCAAGTCGGTGAGAACGGGGTTGAACCCTTGAAACTTGCGATCCAAGCCGCCGAGCGCGCCGGAACGTCTGTCATGTGCCATATCGGGGCAGGCGTGCCGCTCCCTGATATATTGAAATTACTGCGTCCCGGTGATGTGATTACGCACTGCTTCCAAGGTAACGGTGATAACATCGTTGACGAAAAAGGTAGGGTCATCCCGGAGGCATGGAAGGCGCGCGAAGATGGTATTATCTTTGATGTCGGTCACGGTGCTGGCAGCTTCCATTACGAAATTGCCCAACGGGCTATGGCGCAAGGTTTCATCTCCGATGTTATCAGTACCGATCTACACACGGGAAATATCAATGGTCCCGTCTATGATCTACCGACAACACTATCGAAATTGATGCACTTAGGTTTATCGCTTGAAGACGTGATTGACAAGGCGACCTTCAGCGCTGCGAAGGCTATCCAACGTGAGGCACAACTCGGTAATCTGAAAATTGGCACTGTCGCAGATGTCGCGGTTTTTGAAATCCTTGAGGGTGAATTTGAATACTTTGACGCACACGGAAAAAAGTTTATCGGGCATCAAAAGTTGAAAGCAGCACTAACGATACGCAAAGGAAAAATTTAAGCCGATCATTTAATTTATTTAAAACTAAAAGACCCTGATACAGAATCTATGGCGAAAAAATAAATATGGCGAATATAATAAGCAGAAAACTCAGTGGGTGTTATCGACGAGTTCTGGCTTTTTTATTAGCGATTGTAGCAGTCAGTTTGATTGTTATAGCTGTGGTTTACTGGCAAGTTGGAGGCCCTGAAGGCGCGCGCTATTGGATGGCAGAACGAGCACTGAACAGTGTCGAAAAACACCTTAAGTCCGAAGATCAAAGACCTGATGGCATTCCAGAGGAACAGATTGTTGAAAACTTTCGACGCGTCCGTGAAGCGACTCAAAGACGGCGGGTTAATCTGACCTCACTCCATGAGGTGCTAAAATCGTATCAGATCGAGTTTAATGAAAAAAAACCGTCAACACCAGAGATTCAGGAGTTCCTCCAAAAGCTTGGAAGCACAATTTTGGTGGGTACTTCAGGCAAACAGTAGCTGCTACTTTCAAACGCGGGTACTTGATGATTCAGGCCTCTACCGCCTTAGTAGAAAAATCGGCTATTATCTCTCGAATCTGGTTTGTAGAAACATCGTCGCTTAAACGCGTATGAATAATATGTGTAAGTGCACTTTGGTACCTCGCCCGTGCATCGCCCCACGCATGGAGAAGCATCCTGTTTTCGGTTGCTTCGGGGTGCACAGTCGCTCGCAAGAGTTGATGAATCACCGAGAGGTAAAACAAGAGGTGATGGCCGTCAACACGTGCGGCGACTTCTGCAGGGGGACAGGTTTCACGGTGTGTGCTTACCCATTCGGCGTAAGTGTTGACGAGTTCTCTGTCTAAGAGAGACACGAAGTTCGCATTTCCTGATGGCGAGACAAGAAAGGCACCGATACTATTAAGCAACTGTACAAGGCGCATCTCTTGCCAATTCCAACCGATACTCGCGAAGTCAATAAAAAACGCCGATGCGTCCCGAATAACGATATTTCGAGCGTTGTTGTCCAGATTCCCGAGTGTCGTCGGCGCGTTCTGTAGGCGGTTGGCGAATCCATGCCACGCGTTTGCAAGTATCTCTGTTTGAGCAGATGACATCGGACTGCTGCTGAGATGAGAGAGATAACCGACGACTTTTTTCCCCTGTTCGAGTAAATCTCGCAAGGTTGTGTGCGCATCAAAAGGGAAGATGTATGGCGCGAACTGTGCCGCATGGGTCGTGAAACAGGTCTCAATCTTGCATAATTCTCGGAGTATAGTGTTCAAAAGTGGGGTCAGGTGTTGTATGGATTTCTCTTCGCTTTGCGCGAGCGCGTCAAGCGTGCGTTCGCCACACCACTCTATGAGTAAGGCGTGCTGGTCGTCTGATTTCCAAATGAGTCGCGGGACTTGACAACCGTTTTCGTGTAACAGTGAAAGCACGGCGGCTTCAATTTGGAGCGGTGTATAGCCTGCGTCAACGACGGACGTAGTAATATCGTGCTGTTTCAGGAGATAACTTTCGGTGCCGAGTTTCAGATGGCAGACGTTGTGTTTTTGCCGCAGCCCGTGCTGGATGCGTTCAAGTTTGATAGCATCAGCATCCGTTTTCAAGTGCGCAGCGATGGGTTTAATCAGATATTCCACCTTTTTCGCCCCCTTCAAATTATACCACAGACACTGATAAGTGGCAACCGATAATTGATAACCGACGCTCTCCTGATTTTCCTTGACATCCACCTAAAACGTGTGTTATAAAACTTTAAACTTGAAATTCAACCGTTTCTGTGGTAAAATATTTGTATCAATTCCGATGAATAGGTGTTCATCGGGCGTTTAAACTTCAATCGTAAATACAACACACCTCTCGATTTGCACAGCGGGTTCTCTCAGACTGAGAGTCTGATGCAAATATGAAGGAGGTGGACGCGGAAACCCAGCAGAGGCAGTGTTGCTTCTGCGAACCTTAGGAGGTTTTTTTGGCAGTTACAATGAAAGAGCTCCTTGAATGTGGAGTTCACTTTGGACATCAGACCCGTCGCTGGAATCCGAAGATGGCAGAGTACATCTTCGCTGAGCGGAACGGGATTTATATTATTGATTTGCAAAAGACGTTACGGATGCTTGAAACCGCGGCAGAGTTCGTGCAAGACATCGCTGCGAAGGGCGGCGGCGTACTATTTGTCGGTACAAAACGGCAATCCCAAGAGGCCGTGCGAGGCGAGGCTGCTCGATGTGAGATGTACCACGTGAATAATCGATGGCTTGGCGGGATGCTCACTAATTTCCAGACCATCCGTCGGAGTGTCAACCGTTTAGACAAATTGGATGCCGATGAAACGAATGGGGTCTTTGAGCAGATGCCGAAAAAAGAGGTGATACGCCTGCGACGCGAAAAAGGCAAACTCGACAATAACCTCAGTGGGATTAGAGAAATGAAAAGGCTCCCTGAAGCCGTCATTGTGACAGATACACGTAAGGAGCATACAGCTATTGCCGAGGCGAATAAATTGGGCATCCCTATTATCGCTATTGTGGATACGAACTGCGACCCCGACCCTATTGATCTGCCGGTACCAGGAAATGACGATGCGATCCGTTCAATCCGGCTGATCTGTTCTGTTTTGGCGGAGGCAGTCATTCAAGGACGCGGCGGCGCGTCAGAAGGCGAACAGGTCTCAGATGAGGCAGCGCAACCCGATGCCGTCGCGCCTGTTGATGCCGTGCTTCAAGCCGAACGACATGAGGAAGAGAGTGCCGCGATTCTTGAAGAGGCACAGCTGTCCGCAGAACCTGAAGCTATTGGGGACGGTGAGCAACGCCAAGCGCGGGCCCCTCGCCAGCGACAAAGACGTAGACCCCCACGGCGGCAATCCTAATAAGAGATTTTTGCGCGCGATTGCCGCTTCGTTAGCAATCGCGCCATAAATATTTACCAGTTTCGGCGCGGTCAGAACCGCATAACGCGTTCGCTATATTATAACCGGGCCTGCTGAAAACGA
>CAZQIP010000262.1:0-9146 GCA_964593655.1 uncultured bacterium
GCGGATAAGCCTTCAGCTAACCCTTCTAAACGCGCTTTTTCGAGCCTTCGGTGCTCAAGCTTTTCAAACAGTCTTTTCACCAACATGATAATTTCCCAAGCAACTTCCTATATTTCCATGAGAATCACCGCGATAGCAGTATTTGTCAATATTACAAACGGATTGGATCAGGGCTATTTCGTTTTAAAGCCGGTTGCCTGCCCACAATGCGCCTCGGCGGATGACTGTCTGAAAGCTTGGATTTTCAAGTACTGCCATGTCGTGTCCGAGTGCGAAGTAGAAGATTCTCCCGTCGCCGTAGGTATGGTGAAACGCCATGACGTGGGTTTCATCTTTCGTTTCGTCATAGGCGTGCATCAGATGGTGCGATGCATCAGGGTTGTGTTTGAGATAGTAGAGTTCATCTGTCGCCTGAAAATCGGCTAACCCTTCGGTGATAGGATGGTTCGGATCGCTGACATTAACGGTGAAGTCCATATACGGGCTGTGTCCGTTGAAGAACCCGTTGAGCATACCGTGGTAGCCCTCAGACTCTCTAAACGAAGCGGCTGCAGTATGTAACCCGAAGAATCCACCGCCTGCTCGGATATAGTTGAGTAACCCTGTCTCCTGTGCCTCTGTGAGTTCTCCAACATCGGTGTAGAAAAGCACAGTGTCATAGCCTTCAAGTCCATCTGCAAGCACATCGTAGTCTTGTGAGAAATCGGCTTCAATGGTGTCGGTGCCGTTAAGCATTGATGTGAGGAACTGCCCGTTCCCGGCGTGATCGTGATAAATACCTTCTGTCCCGACAAATATGAGTAATTTAAGTGTTTCCATTTCGTCTCCCTTAATTGCTGGGCATCACGAGAACTTTGACAGAACCGTGCTCATCGCGTCCCGCGGCGACAGCGAATGCCTCGTTAATATTGTCTAAGTCGAACCGGTGCGTGACGAGCGGGTTCGGATCCAGTTTGCCAGCGGCGAGTAGATCAATAGCGACTTGGAACTCGGTTTTCCCGCCGCGCCTCCCGTAACAGAAGGACCAGATGACTGTCAGCTCTCGGCTCCGTGCGAATCGCTCTGAAAAAGTGAGCGGTGTCCGATGTCCACCGACCATGCAGACGCGACCGCGTTTTGCGGCAATCTCCGTTGCCTGTTCCAGTGTGTTCGCTGTGCCACCGACCGCTTCAAAAACGACATCCGCCCCGCGGCCGTCGCTCCAGTCCTTGATAGCCTCTACAGCGTCTGTTTTATCCACATTGATGGGTACAGCACCCACCGCTTCGTGGGCAATCTGTATCGGTCCATCCGGTTTTCCTAACATAGCGATAGAAGTCGCGCCTGCGACATCTGCTACTTGGGCAATCGTCAATCCGACAGGGCCACTGCCGATAATAGCGACGCGATCCCCCGGCGATACCATCGCTCTGTTAACAGCATGAACAGCCACGGCGTAGACTTCTGCTAATGCACCACCTTCAGGGGAGACACTCTCTGGCAATGAATATACGTTTGCTGTCCGTGCGACCATAAACTCTGCAAAACCGCCGCCGCCGTGCCGTAAATTTCCGCAGATATTGTAGTAGCCGTTATAGCATTCTGGGCAATTGTTACAGGGGCTAATGGGTTCAACCGCCACACGTGCGCCCTTTTCATACCCCGTAACACCTTTGCCCGTATCCATAATGAGTCCCGCTAACTCGTGTCCGCCGATGCGCGGCGATTGGGGTTGCTCAGGTTGGTGATGATACCCGTGCAGATCACTCCCACAGATTCCTGCCGCTTCCACTTGGACAAGGATTTGTTCATCTTCAGGCGTAGGATCTGGAACCGTTTCGACCCTTATGTCTTTTCCACCGTAAAATTGTGCAGCTTTCACAACAAACTCCTCAAAAATTAGTAGTCTGTTTGGAATATAGCACAGATGGTGAATTGTGTCAATTGGTTATTCAAGATCGCGAACACAGCTCGCTCCTACCAGAAAAGAATCGCGAGCACAACTCGCTCCTACCATAAGAGGGTGTTGATGCATCGCAGATTAGAAAAATCTCTTGACTTCTAAGCCCAAAATGCATTAAAATCAAAAGCATACAATACATAACGAGGAGATGAAAATGAGAACAGTTAAATTAGGCTTGATTGGGGCGGGGGGTATCGCACAGGCGCACTGCGGCACACTTGCTGATATTAAAGGTGCTGAAATTATTGCCGCCGCCGACCTGGTCCCAGCAAACCTGGAGCGCGCGAAAGAACGGTGGGACATTAAACGCACGTTCACCGATTACAACGAAATGCTCAAAATGGACGAAATTGAGGCGGTGTACGTGTGTACGCCTACAGGTGTACATGCAGCACCGACAGTCGCTGCACTGAACGCAGGCAAACATGTTTTCTGCGAAAAGCCGATGGAAGCGACGTTGGACGCTGCGGCTTCAATGTGGCGCGCTGCAAAAGAAAACGATAAGATATTGATGGTCGGCTTGAAACTCCGGTATTCGCCACAGGTGATTAAGGCAAAAGAGATCGTTGACGCTGGCACACTCGGCGATATTTACTACGTTGAGACCGTCGCGGATCGGCGGCGGGGGAACCCCGGCGGCAGTTTTATCCGAAAGGCGACAGCGGGTTTAGGTGCGTCTGCGGACATCGGTGTCTATGCGCTTGATACTGCGCTTTATCTGATGGGACACCCGAAACCGGTTGCGGTCTCTGGTATCACCTCTAACTATCTGAGTCTGCACAATACATGGAACCCTGCACTTAAAGAGACCGAGGTCGAAGATTTCGGTGTCGGTTGGGTAGTCTTTGAAAACGGGGCGCGTATGGTCTTCAAGACGTGCTGGTGCATGAATATGGATTCGCTGGGCGGGACGATTTTCCTCGGGAAAAAAGCGGGATTACGTCTCGGTATTGGTGAGGTCCGTGGCCCAGAGGAAGGCGTCCGCGTCTATGGCGATAAAGATGGTGAGATTTTTGATCAAGAGTTCACCAAGTTTGAATCTGTAAGTGTCTTCCACGAAGAGGATTCAGCGTTTATTGATGCTGTCCGTGAGGGGAAACCTTCGCCGATTGATCCGTACGGCGTTATGCTTACGAATGTTATCATCCAAGGCGTTATTGATTCTTCAAATGCAGGCGGACGCGAAGTCGCTGTAACAGTACCGACCCTGTAGTGAACGTAGAATTATAATAGTGCGAGGTCGCTGTGCTTCGCACTTTCCTCTGGATGCTATTTTGCTATCCTTTTTCGCCTTTGCTGACTCTAATATATATACCTATAACAGAGGTTTTGCAGGATGAAGTTTATTGAGGTTGCGGGTAAAAAACTCAAATTGGCATCCCGATTTGCGCGGTTATTTGCGTTTCTCATAGATGGAATGCTCGTAGCAGGTGTGCTATCAATTTTGGTTTTTCTGTTTGATGCAATGGGTTCCGGTATTGGCCCGAGTCTTATTCGGATTGGATTGCTCAGTGCATTGCTGTGGACATTAGGTCCTAAAACTAAAGTAGATGAAGATGTATTCCCTCTCGTGCAAATGTCTATAATTGGTCTTTTCGGACCGTGGCTGAACTATAGTTTAGACACTCTACTCTGGGGCGGTGCAGCAATAGGGGCAGCTGTTCTGTTTTTCATAGATGGCTTCGGCGATGGACAGGGCCCCGGCAAAAAATTGATGTCCCTACAAGTACTTCGACTGAAAAATGGTAAACCCTGCTCCTTTAAAGATTCTTTTGTTCGCCGTCTGACGAGTATTTTCCAACCCCTGGATTCACTCTGGACGCTTGGAAAACAACGGCAGCGGATGGGAGATAAGTTCGCAGAGACGGTTGTGGTAAAACTGGATCCAGTGCCAGAAGCGTTGGAAACCGAAACCGAAGATCCTGAGAAAATTTTAGAGAATGCTATCGTTGAGATGACAAACCGGCTTTCAGATGCCCGCCAGAAAGTTGATGCCTCTGTAGGTGTCGAAAAACTGTTTAAGAATGCTTATGAAGGTGCTATCGCCCAAGCGGAAAGATGGCAAGAGCGTGCTATTATTAACCTCAAGGCAGGACGAGAGGATTTGGCAAGGGAAGACCTCGGAAAACGTAACGAATACCAACGATTGGCAGACCAGTACAAAAAGCAAAGGGAAGAACAGGAACAGGTTGTCCAAACTCTTAGTGACCTCCTTGAGCATCTCCAGCAGAAGACCATGGAAGCGGAAGGGAAAAAGGCGACTGTCGTGGCACAACACAGAAATATCGATGCCGAAGAGCATCTCCGCGAGATGCTCAAAGAGATACAAAACAACGAAGCGTTTGAGACTCTTGCGAATATGGAGAAAAAAGCGACGGAGGCAGCCACTTTGGCAAAGGCGGCAGCTGAAGCTGATGTCGCATACCAAAATGCGGCATTGGAGCGTGAATTTTCAGGTTATGCTGAAGAAGCATCACTTGACAAAGACCTCACTGAATTGAAAGCCAAATTATAGCAATAAAAGTTCATCCGGCGGGCACCGGACAAACGCAAAAGATTTTTAGGATTCAAAGATGAAGTCTATCAAAATTGCAGGAAAAAAATTCAAATTAGCATCCCGACTGACACGGCTATATGCCCTCTTCATAGATGTCGCACTGATTGGTGCCGCACAATCAATTTTAACATTTTTTCTTTCGTTGGTAGCAGTCCTGTTTTTCAATGAAAGTGCTTGGGCAATTGTTGGATTCATCCCGTTTGTCGCTCTGTTCAGTGCTGCTTTGTGGATATTTGGTCTGTTTTTTATGGATGGCTTCAGAAAGGGGCAGGGTATAGGAAAGAAGTTGTTGTCCTTACAGGTCCTTCGTTTGAAAGATGGCAAACCGTGTACTTTCAAAGACGCTTTTCTTCGCCGTTTCGCGGGTCTCCTCCAACCCTTTGACTTACTCTGGTTCCTTGGTAAAAAACAGCAACGCCTCGGAGATAAGTTCGCAGAGACAGTTGTTGTGGAATTTGAACCGGAACCGGAACAGATGGAAGTTGACCCCGAAGACCCAGAACAGGTTTTAGAGAATGCTATCGCTGAAATGAAAAACCGTCTCGCGGAAGCGCGGGAGAAGGTTGATGCCTCTATTGGCGTTGAAAAACAGTTTCAAGATGCTTACGAAGGCGCAGTTCTGCAAGCGGATCGATGGCAAGATCGCGCCGTTATTTCTTTGAAAGCCGGACGTGAGGATTTGGCACGCGAAGATTTGGAAAAACGGAATGAATACCGGCGACTGGCAGACGAATATAAAACACAGTGGGAAGAACAGGAACAGATCGTTCGATCACTGAGTGATCTCTTGGAACATCTCCAACAGAAGATGACGGAGGCACAAGGTCAAAAAACGGCTATCGTTGCGAAACACAGAAACGTTGATGCGGAAACCCATCTGCGAGAGATGCTGAAAGAGCTACAAGACAGTAAGGCATTTGAGACGCTTGCCAAGATGGAGCAGGACGCGACGGAGGCAGCCACTTTGGCGAAAGCTGCAGCTGAGGTAGATGTTGAATACCAAGACACGGCATTAGCGCGTGAATTCGCGGGTTACGCTGAAGAGGCATCGCTCGACAAGGACCTTGCCGAATTAAAAGCAAAAGTTCAGTAAAAATAAAAAAGGCTAAAGGAGCTTCATAATGTTTATTGAGATCATCAATCCGGATGAAAGGTATAAGAACTCTTACCGAGGGATGGTGAATATTGAGTATGTCCATCAGATTAAAATAATTAGGGGGAGACATCGTCAGTATGAGTTACACATTAATCTGTCAAACTCGCCGAGCATAGAGTTGATTGGCACGAAAGAAGAATGCGAACAATTCTACGCTGAACTGAAATCGGTATTGAAAACGCATAAACAATTGTCGACAACCGATACGCTTATTTTTCCGCCGCAATTGCCATCACAACCCCCAACAGATGTGGATGAAGAAGAGGTCTGATCATACATAACTTATTCTTCCTCTGAAACTGACCCATAATACTCATTAACTATCTTTTTTAGTAAGAGCAGATTCTCATAGAAAAGAAGGAGTTTCCAACGATGTCCATTATTAAGGTTGCGGGGAAAAAGTTCAAGTTGGCATCCCGATGGACGCGACTGGGCGCGTTTTTATTAGACATAGGATTCTTGGGGCTCTGCCAAGCCGTTTTGATTCTTAGCGGTTTTGTGCTATTTGAGATTTTTGATAGTTTTAGAAGTTTTCATGACGCCTCAGAGATGACATCAGTTAGTATCGGGACTCTAAGTTTTATTCTGTGGGGATTCGGTCTGTTTTTCATGGATGGTGTCAAAAAAGGAGGCGGATTTGGAAAACGACTTCTATCTCTACAGACAATCCGTTTAGAGGATGGAGAACCGGCGAACTTTAAAGATGCCTTCGTCCGTCGTTTTGCAGGCATATTCCAACCCGTTGACTGGCTGTTTGCAACGGGAAAAGAGAAACAGCGGATGGGCGATAAGCTTGCCAAGACCGTTGTTGTTAAGTTAGACACCAAACAGGTTGAATTTGTAACTGAAGATGAAACCGGGTCTGCGGTTAAAGTCAAAGCCGCAACAACCGATCTGGAAAAGGTATTAGGCGATGTCATCCATGAAATCACAAATCGGTTTTCGGAAGCGAAACAGAAGGTTGATGCCTCGATTGGGATTGAAAAACAGTTTCAGAACGCCCACGAGGGCGCGATTGCACAGGCAAAACGGTGTGAGGAGCGGGCAATGATTGCTATCGAAGCCGGACGCGAGGATCTCGCCCGCGAAGATTTGGCGCAACGGAATGAATACCGACGACTCGCCAGCAGTTATAAAGCCCAATGGAATGACCAGAAACGGGTTGTTACGCATCTGACAACGCTCTTTGAAACGCTACAGCAAAAAACGGAGGAGACAGAAAGAAAAAGGGATCAGGTCATCGCACAGCACACAAATGTTGATGCTCACGAACATCTGCATCAAGCATTGACCGAACTCCAAGATAGCAAGGCTTTTGAGATACTGCGGCAAGTAGAACAGAACGTAACGGAAGCTGCTGCCTTAGCACGCGCGGCTTCTGAGGTGGATGTAGAGTTCAAAGATGTGAAATTGCATCGTGAATTCTCAAACTACGCAGAAGACGCATCCATTGACAAAGACCTCGCTGAATTAAAGGCGAAATTACAATAGGCGCGATGTCTTATCGCCATACCCCACTCAGGAGTTGTTAGAATGGACACACAGACCTCTCCAAACATTGTCTTTATCATGGCAGACGATATGGGATACGGTGATGTCGGCTGCTATAACGTAGACGCGAAGATTCCGACCCCGAATATGGATAAACTCGCGCAGGAGGGTATCCGTTTTACGGATGCACATTCGCCCTCCGCCGTCTGCACACCGACACGCTACGGGGTTTTAACAGGTCGGTATTGCTGGCGAAGCCGTCTCAAACATGGTGTGCTTTACGGCTACGAACCCCCGCTGATTGAACCTGAACGCTTGACAGTCGCTGGATTACTGAAAGATGCGGGGTACAATACCGCCTGTATCGGCAAATGGCATCTCGGACTCGGATTTTCGACGGTGCCAGGATACGACTTCGATTTCAATGCGCCGCTGCCTTGGTCGAATGCGGGACCGGAACTCGAAGAGCATATTGATTTCACCGCGCCACTGACTGGTGGTCCCGTGGATATTGGGTTTGACTATTTTTACGGGAATTCCGGTTGCCCGACCTGTCAGCCGCCTTACGGTTTTATTGAGAATGACACATTTGTGGAAATCCCGAATGTCTATCACGAAGTGCCTGAGTTTACAAGCCGTCCGGGGATGATGACCCCCGGGTGGGCACATAAGGATGCGGATCCGATTATAGCCGAGAAGGCGGTTGCGTATATTGAAGGGCAAACTGACGCGGATGCGCCTTTCTTCCTCTATCTGACGCCTTCTGCCCCGCACGAACCTTGCACAGAGGCAGTCGTGCCAGATTTTGCACGCGGGCAGAGTCGTGCTGGTCCGCGTGGTGATCTGGTATGGCTTGTGGATTGGATGGTCGGTGAAGTTATGGATGCGTTAGAACGCACTGGCAAAACCGATGAGACGCTCATCTTTGTCACGAGTGATAACGGTGCATTGCCGGGTGACAGGATTCAGGGAGATAACAGCCGAATGCCGTATCATCTCTACGATCATAAATCGTGCGGCGACTGGCGTGGTTACAAGGCACATATCTGGGAGGGTGGTCATCGTGAACCGCTGATAGCACGATGGCCCGGTGTCATCGCGCCGAATACCGAGACCGATACGTTAACCTGTCTTACGGATCTGATGGCGACCTGCGCAGCGATTGTCGGGACGGAAGTGCCAGAGGATGCTGGACAGGACAGTTGCAACATTTTGCCCGCGCTACTGGGTGAAGAGATAGAACGTCCGTTGCGGGAAGCTATTGTGCATCATTCCAGCACAGGCGTTTTCTCTATCCGGCACGGTGATTGGAAATTGATCTTGGGAACAGAAGGTTCAGGTGGCTGGCCCCCACCTCGCGATGGCGGTCCCCAACCGGATACGCCCGGGCAACTGTATCATATCTACGACGATCCGGGTGAAACGAATAACGTATGGGAAACGTATCCAGAGATTGTGGAACGACTGACAGCGTTGCTGGAGAGATTTCAGCAGGAGGGACACAGTCGGATGTGAGAAGACTATACATCGTCTGCCTCAAAGGGGAGAATACGTACCCGTGTGCGGTCTTCAGTGATAGTAAGTAACGCCCCCCTTTCTAGGACTGATTCGTGTTGATAAAGAATATCTACTAACGAGGGGCCCAGGTTCCAGGGTAGAGCATTCTGGACGCGGGCTTGAATCACACTAGGTTTTTGAGCGTAGGTAGTTGCAAGTAACATTCCAAAATCAAGATCTTGCGTAAACACGACATAATCATTTTCACGGGCCCAAGCCATAATGGTGTTATCCGACGCGTGCGGTTCCCCTATATCCCGCCAGTGTACTGCGTGCCATCCGTGTTGTTCAAAAACGGGAACCCATTTCATAGAAAGGTTCATATCAATCAGTATTTTCATAGATAACCAGTGGCACTTCAATTTCTTGAACTCGCCACGCAGCATAAGAAAGGGACTGACGAATATCTTCCTCTTCCAAATAGGGGTAGGCATCCAAAATCT
>CAZQIP010000263.1:0-21095 GCA_964593655.1 uncultured bacterium
CTCTATATCCGGGATCCGCCGGTTTAGACACTGTCTTGAAAAGACACTCAACTCGATTTCAGCGATGTTCAACCAACTCCCATGCTTCGGGGTGTAGACGATCTCTAACCTTGAAGCTAACCGAAGTGCCTCTTCAGCAGGAAAGGCTTTATACAGAGAGGTCAGTCTGTGTGTATTGAGATTATCACACACCAACGTCACTCGCTCGGCATCGGGATAGACTTCATCTAAAAGGTGTTTGACTTCCTCTGCCCAATCTATCGCAGTTCGACGTTCGCGAACCGAGACCCGTCGCCAGCCTTGAAAGGGGGCAGTAAACAAGAAAGCAGAAACCGACCCGATCCGCTTATACTCGTAATCTATCCGTGCGATGCGTCCGGGTTTCACCGGGATAGGGGGCCGGAGGTCTGCGAGCAACTGCACGGGACGCTCGTCCATAGCGACAACCGGAAACCTCTCGTCTTCAGGGCGCTGGTAAACCTCTAAGACCGCTTCCATCGCTGCAACGAATGCCGCATCTTCATCAGGTGGAATTACCCAATACGACGACCGATGCGGACGGAGTTCGTTTTTTTTAGCGTCTGTCGGACGGTTTCAATAGAGATACTTTCAACAATCTGAAGTTCAACGAGTTCATCCGCAAGGAGTTGTAGTGTCCAGCAGGCAAACCCTTCGGGCGGATCGCTACAAGCCAAGGCGATCAAACGTGCCTCACCTTGACCGTCAAGTTTCCGCACGTGAGAGGGGCGACTTTGGGGTTTGCGTTCCAAGGCAGCGAGTCTCTCGCCGGTGGCAAACCGTTTGCGAACATTGTAGGCCGTTTGCGCATCGCAGCCAAACGCCTCGGAGATTCTCGCATCCGTCCAGCTGGGACCGTTGCGATCCGCCTTCAGCAAGATGTGGGCACGCATGAGTTTCAGCGCAGAATGCTCTCCTTTGCGAACTAACGTTTCGAGCGTCTGACGTTCTTCAGATGTCAGCTCAACTTTATGTGTTTGTTTTCTCATCACAGACCTCTTGGAGATAGGATTCAAATCATAGCAAGAATATATCACGAAATCTCCAAAAAGTCAACAACTTTATCGTAAACTCAACATTGAACGACTACTAGGGCATCCTCTTTCGTAGCCTCTATACAACTCACCTCGGGGAGTTCTTCTATCCAACCAATCCACGCTTCGTCTTTTTGTTCAAGGAGAAGCGTAAAAGTTTCTCCGTGCTCGCCTTCCAATATTTGAGCAACTTGAGCTGTTGCCATGTGTGCCTCCTTTCATGAGAGACGTTTAAAAACGAATTATTATATCGCGTAACAACCCGATCGCCAAAAATTCGCTTGAAAAATAGAATAAATAGCGTATAATAAACGGAATCAATCATTAAACTCGGAGCATACTGAAAGTGATTCAACAAATTGAAATAACTTTACCGGAATACCCGCGCGGTTTTCATCTCGTCACAGATGAGATTGTGAAATCGCTTGGGGAATTGCCGAGAGCAGGTATCCTGCACCTGTTTATCAAACACACTTCGGCAGGATTGACTATCAACGAAAACGACGATCCGACGGTTCGCGAAGACTTTGCCAACAGTTTTGATCAACTCGTCAAAGAGCGGGAACCGTTCTATAAACACACAATAGAGGGCGACGACGATATGCCAGCACATATTAAAGCGTCGCTCGTTGGCTTTACCGTCTCCGTTCCGATTACGAACCATCGCCTCAATTTAGGTGTCTGGCAAGGTATTTATCTATGCGAATTTCGGAATCGCGGCGGTAGACGACACTTAATGGCGACGCTCTATTCTTAGCGTTTAGACGCTATAACATGTTATAGAGTTCAGCGTGTCGTTTCAGTACGGCATCTGAATCCGGTGGATTGATAACCTCAATGGAGATAAACCCGTTATATCCGTCTTTTGCGAGAAGCGTGAGTGAATCCCGTTCGGTATCTGGCATGGGGCCGCTGTCTCCGAAATTGACGTGTGCGTGTCGGACTTTGCCACGTAGATGGACATACGCTACATCGATCGGCTCTCCGTGGCGGACGTGGTGTGCTGCATGCCAATTCACATAAGTGTTTTGCGCTTCAGCGCGATGCAGTGTCTCCGCAACGTAACTGCCAATGAGGTTACCGTGTGTCTCTAAACAGAGTGCAACGCCTGCGTCGCCTGCTAACCCATCGCATTCACGAATGCCGTCCGCTTCCCAATCCAAAGTTTGAGACACTTCAACTGGCGTGCTCGGCACTCTATCCCCAAAGATCCGGATATTCGCCGCGCCCATGGTTGCCGCAAGCTCAATGTAACGCTTAAGAAGTTCAACCTGTTCAGTGCGTTTGTTCTCGTCGGGGTCAATGAATCTCACACCCGTTGCGATGCAGGAGAGATCAATCCCGCTATCAACGAGTTGGGTGCGCGCATCTCGGAGTTGTTGCGGTGTTGAATCCAGTTCGACACCGTGTCCGTGATCCCACTCTACGCGGAGTTCCAAGTGTTTATAATCATACTGTTTCGCTTTGTCAATCAGTTCCGTCAATGTTAACGGCGGACAGACAGACGACATAAATCCAAATTGCATGTAAAGCCTCCAGTTTTGTTAGGTTAACCTCGAATATCAACAGATGAACTGCCGTTTCCTTGTTTCCTAACGTTAATTTTGACGGGTAAACGTCTTGTTAATTCCTGAATATGGCTGATGAGGAAGATGTTTCGCCCTTGCATACGGAGTCCTTCAAGTGCTGCGATAGCGATATCAAGCGTCTCAGCATCAAGCGTGCCGAACCCTTCGTCAAGGAACAGGGAATTGAGTTGTGACCGTCCGCGACTGAGTTCCGAAAGTGCGAGTGCCAGAGCGAGACTCGTCAGGAACGACTCTCCACCGGAGAGTGTTTCAACAGGACGTTCTTCATTCGCATTCCACCGATCGACCACAGTCAGGTCACCGATAGTCTCAACTTTAAGTTGGTAGCGCTCTGAGGTGAGATATTTCAGTTGTTCATTGGCTAAACTGCCCATCTGCTTGAACATAATCTCCAGTGCAAAATCGCGTAAAGCATTGGCAGGAATTGTTTCCTGTAACCGCTGCCAGCGTTCCAAGTCTTGCTGCACCGCACCGAGTTGATCACCGAGAGCCTCGCGTTTTTCAAGGGCATCTTTTAAGTCCTCGATTTTCTGTTGTTGTGCCCCAACCCCTTGCTGTGCTTCTTGGAGCTGCGCTTCGATTGCTTCGAGTTGAATCTCAATCTGTCCCAATGCGTCTGGATCAAAAGGCGTTTCCTCAAATCGAGTTTGCAGCTCCGTAATTTCTAACGCGAGTTGTTGCGTTTCAGTTGCATGTGCATTAATTTGGTCGGTTAGTTTTTGCGTCTGATCCTCGTCTCGGAAAGCGTTGTCATGTTCTTCTGGTGAGTCAAAGCCTATATCCCTTAACTTATCAAAGTAAGTCTGGCGCGCAGTTCCAAACTTTTTATCACTTTTCCCATGCTGCTTCTCGCAAATTTCATGAGCAGTCTGCTTTTGAGTGGACAACTTTTGGCTTTCCTGTAATTGGCGTTCGGCTGCATCGCGCTCGTTCTCTTTCGCCTGCAGTTGCGATGCTAACGCATCAATAGCGGTATTAATTTCATCTTCCGTTTCCAACCCACCCGTTTTCTCACGGACGGTGTTTAAGAACGCTTCACCTTCGCGCCGATATTCGCCTATCTCAACTTGTAAGACTTCGTTGCGTTTCGTAAGGTTCTTAAGGTTGCTTTGGTCCGCTTCAATATTGGTTTCAACCAGCTGAAGTTGTGTTTCTGCCTTACGCTGTTCATCTTCACGCGATGCAACCTCTTCAATCTTATGACCAAACTGATCCACAGCCTCTTTCGGTGGAACTCCATGAAATACCTTGGGCAACAAATCCGATAAACCGGTTTCAAGATCTTTGATGGTAACTTTCAAATTCTCAACGTCATCACCAACATCTTCCAACTGCTGTTCAGTTTCAATCAGTAACTCGGTTTCGCGAGCAATGTCGTTTTCGCAGGTTTCCAGTTGTTGCGATGCTGTTTGATAAGCATGGGATGTCTGCGTATGATCCTTCTCGGCATCTCCAATTGCCGTGATAGCAGTATTCGCCTCAATAAACTGTTCGGATGCCCACTTTGACGAAACATCAGCATCCGGATAGATCGCCTGCCATTCAGTGAGAAGTTCCGCTGCATTCTCTTGCAGCGTCTCTACCTCTGTTGTGCCTGTTTCAATTTGATCAGCAGTATTGCGTTTATTCTCTTCAATTTGGATCCGCTTCGTCTTCAAAGTTTCTCGTTCTGTTTCTGCTTTCTTTAACTCGACTTTCGCAGCTGCTAAAGCGTTTTCAGCATTCTGGAGCAAATCTTCATTTTCATCTTCCATGATAGCGGTATACGGGTGCTCCGTAGCACCACAGACCCGACACGGTTCTCCAGCGTGAAGATGTTGTCGAAGTTGGTTGATTGAGTTTGCCCATTTTGCCGATTCTCGTTCTGCTTCACAACGCTGAACAGTTTCTGCTGCACGTTGATACACATCGGTTTGGCTTGCCCAATCGGTTTCGATTTGCTCAAGTTCTGCTGCCAGTTCCGCGGCAGTCTCATTTAATGTGTTCAGTTGGTTTTCGACATCCACCAAATTGTCTTGCGTCGCCTCATATTTCTGTGCGATGGGTTGTGCCTTAGCTGCCTGCTGTGTTCGGGCAGCCCATTCTTCACGACTGCCTACTTTCAACAATGCGTTCAAATCAGCAGTAGCGTTTTCTAATGCAGTTTCCGCATCCGCCTTTTCCGAAAGGTATCCGGCGTGAGTGTTAGACAACTTTTTGATTTCTTGCTTTAACGACGACACTTTTTTTTCGTGCTGCGTTTTGCTCGTGGATGCTGTCTCCAATTGCTTCTCTTGTGAATCAAGTTGCGCCAGAAGACCGGTGGTTCGGTTGAGACGTTGCTGTCGATCCGAGGGCAGTGGATTATCTGCCAAAAAACGCTGAGCACCATCAATCTGTTTCTGCAGCTGTGCTTTCTCATCCTGCCGCTCGTTTAATTGACTTTCCAATGCGTCAATCTGATTACTCAAATCCGCCAAGTCTGGAGTCCGTTTCTCTGCCTCTGTAAATCGATCTTCCGCCCATTCTACATCTGACTTCGCTTCAATGTAAATTTCCACTCTCCGATCACATTCACCAGAGGCATCCTGATGCGCCTTTGCCTTTTCTTCAAAAACGGCTTGGTCAGTTTTAACCTGCTCCTCTGCCTCTGTTTTCTCCGTTTCAGCCGAACTTAGTGCCGCTGTTGCATTTTCAAGTTCTGATTTTGCACTATCAAGTGCTTGTTTTTCAGGCAGAAGCCGCTCGGCTTTCTCTGCGAGTTCCCGCTCCGATTTAAGTGCGTCAATCTCTGGCTGCTGATCTGCAAGTTCTCCTTGCCGTTTTTCTGAAGACTGGAGTTTTTCAAATTCCTCTTTACGTTTCGTTTCCCGATCTTTTTCTCGCTGGATTTGCTGATTCTTCTCACCTAACGCTTCTACTTTTGTTTGCAATCTGTCAAGTTCCGCTTCAGCATCTGTAAGCTGCTCACGAGAAGCTTCAGGGATTTTATTTAATTTATCGTAGACTTCGGCGTTTGCAGCCTCAACCTCACTAACCTTGTCATTTAACGCCTGTTTGAGTATATCGTAGATACTAATGCCTGCAGTCGCTTCCAAAATTGTGCGTCTATCCTCTTTGCTTGCCTTCAAAAATGCTGCGAATTCGCCTTGTGCCAACATGACTGACCGTTTGAATGCCCCAAAATCAAGCCCTAAGATCGATTCTACCTCTTGCGCAACTTTGGTAGTAATCAACTCACCGGAACCATCAAACAACTGTCCTTTAGGGGCTCCTTTGCCTTTAATAGACCACGTCGCATGATAACGCGTATTGTTTGCCTGAAAATATACCTCAGCAAAACCCTCCGTTTCACCATGGCTGATAAGGTGCCTCGGATGCTGATTCATAGTTCCACTCAAACGAGGCGTTTTCCCGTAAAGTGCGACACAAATCGCATCCAACAACGTCGTTTTTCCTGAACCTGTTGGACCAGTAATTGCTACAAGCGACGCATCATTCAACGGTGATTTCTGAAAATCAATCTCAACTGGCTCACGAAAACTATTTAGATTTTTAAGTTTCAACTTACATATTTTCATTGCGTCTCCTCAACAAGTTGGACTAATTCACTGAATGTTTGCGTCAAGGTCTGATCCGGCGGTTCACCATCAAATTTTGTCCTATGAAATTGCTCAAAGATTTTTTCGGGACGTTCCATTTCCTCAACAGGAATCGTCGCTCCCTGCTTCACCTCCGGCAGCTCAAGTTCAACGCTCAGGACATCGCCGCCACGGTCTCCGAATTGCTTCCGAATTTCATCGCTAATGCCGACCCTTGGTGTGTCTAATTTCAGTTTGACTTGGATATACTTTCCAACCCAATCCCCTGTCATCGCTTCCGACAAAACCGAAACTTCATCACCTGCAACAGTATATAACTCTTTGAAGATAGGAATCTCAATTTCTTTATCCTGTATCAGTGCCCCATCGTCAGATAACTCCAGCAGATACACCTTCTTGCGATAATCTGCTTCGTTGAATCTCAGTGGAATTGGGGAACCTGAATATCGGATTGGATAGTCCGTGCCTTTGATTGTCTGCGGTCTGTGGAGGTGTCCAAGAGCGACATAACTGACATCTTTCGGAAAATCGCTGGCGTGGGTAGCAGTCGCGCCGCCGATCTGGACATTCCGTTCGGAATCGCCTATTTTTCCACCTTGAACGAAGAGGTGCCCCATCAAAATTTTTGGGAGTTCCGCTGGCATGGCGGCAACGCAATCGGCATAGAATGTCTTGAACCGTTCTCGATACCGTTCGTTCCGATCGACTTCTGTTTCATAAGAAAGATGACGGAGATCGCTTTCTGAGAGAAACGGGACAGCCGCGACGGCAACCCGCGGCTTGTCAGAGGGTAAGGTGACGACGCAGTTGTTGGGTTCATGGGCAAGCCCGACGACGTAAATTCTGCCCATCTTAAGAAACTCTCGTGGTGCTTCTAAGTGGCGTGGTGAATCGTGGTTACCAGCGGTAATCACAGCATAAGCGTTGGTCTCATTATAAAGGCGGTAGAGAAATCGGTAATAGAGGTTCGTCGAGTCGGATGAGGGGAGTGCCGTATCAAAGATATCGCCTGAAACGAGGAGGAGTTCGACCTGATGTTCTTGGATTGTATTGAGCAGCCACTCCAGAAATTTTTCATGTTCATCCGTACGTTGACGTTCGTGGAGCCGTTGACCGATATGCCAATCGGCAGTGTGCAGTATTCTCATATTTTCGTGTGATTACCATCCCTTGGAAATTGTTGCGAGGATCTAATACATACTATCATAGCAGATACGAAAATCTCTTTTCAAGTAAATTAATTCATTGCTAAAAAAGAAGGGACGTGATAGATTAAAGCCGATGTTTGACGATTGCAACACTGCGGAAAATAAGGAGTTAGCCCTATGAAAAATGATGGACGTACCTTAACTGCAGAGCTTGAAGAGATGCAAGTCTATGGAGAGACGCGAGTCGGATGGGATGCGCACACACCGGTCAATGAAACCGTCGATGCGGACGGAAACCCGCCCCCCGGCAATAGAGGTTTCGGTGTATCGGATCCGAATTCTCCGAAGCGTCGGGTCTACGATGATCCGGAAGTCGAGGCACTCCGCGAAAAACTACGCGAACATAACGGCATCCGTGGTCTCGAAATCTGTGATCCGCATGAAGTTAAGAGAGCCGCTCGCATCTTCCATCGGGACGGGTTCGTTGTGGTGCGGGACCTGCTCACGTCAGAGCAACTGGCGTGCTGGCGAGATGGGTGTGCCGAGGCACTTCGTGATATTCTATCTATACCGGGACCAGGGAACAGAAAATATACAGCTGAAACTGGACGGCTGCCACATCGATATAGCTACGGTACCTCTTCCGCTTCAAGACAGATGCTGCACCATCCGGCTTGGGCAAGCATGATTGACTTACCGACAACCACGCCGATTGTCACAGAGATTTTCGGGTCTTCAGATTATCGCGTGTGGGGATCCGGTGGCGATCTCTGTCTCCCCGGTGCTATAGAGTACCAACATCTGCATCTTGACGGTAGAGATCCACAACACCTCTCCGAAGCCCGGATCGCCCAAGCGGAACGTCTCGGCGTTCAACTCCATAGAGACGACAACGGTAATCTTGACATCCCCTCCCAAAAATTGATTATGGAGATGACCCCACCTATGGTTACCATTAATTTCGTCATGTGTGATTTGACTTGGGAAAATGGTCCGATTCGTCAGATTCCCGGGACACATACGCTGCAACAGAACCCGCCACCGCCGGGTGACGAACCGGATTGGATGAAGCATTCAACGCTCGTTGGTGCAACTGCTGGGTCCGGCGTATTCCGAGATAACCGAGCATGGCACGGCGCAACGCCGAATCTGTCAAAAGAGATTCGCGCACTTCCAAACGTTGAGTACGGCGCACCGTGGTGGACACGACAAATGTTCAGTCGGATTATGCCTCACGAAATTTGGGAAACTTTGACACCGGACGCTCAGAAATTGTGTGACTGGATCAAGGCGGAACCGGGGGTCTGGCCTGCAGGTGCAGGTATTATGCATCCCCTCGCAAGTCAGCGCGAAGCCGCAAAGAAATTATAGAAGGAGACAACAGATGTTAAACTGGGGAGTTATGGGAGCAGGTGGTATCGCCTATGTCTTTTGCAACGGAATGCGTTTTACGGACTCAGGACAAATCCTTGCTGTTGCGAGTCGTACACAGGAACGCATAGACAGACTCGCCAACGATTTCAGCATTCCACGCCGATACAACGACTACGCGGATCTGTTGGCAGATGACGCTATTGATGCCGTCTATATTGCGACAATCCATCCATTACACGCGGAGTGGGCAATAAAATGTGCTGAAGCGGGAAAACACCTGCTGGTTGAAAAACCGATCAGCATGAACCACGCAGAAACCGCTGCAATGGTAGACGCTGCGCGCGAAAACGATGTCTTCCTCATGGAAGCCTTTATGTACCGGTGCCACCCGCAGATCGCTAAAATGGTTGAACTGATACAAGATGGCACCATCGGTGATGTCCAAGCCATTCGTGCGACTTTCGGTTACCGTTCAGGTTTCAACCCACAGAGCCGTCTCTACAACCGTGAAATGGGGGGTGGTGGTATCCTCGACATCGGGTGCTATACCGCCTCAATGGCACGGAAAGTCGCAGGTGCAGCGGCGAGTGAACTTTTTCTGGATCCGATTTCTGTGAAAGGGAACGGGAAAGTCGGTCCAACAGGTGTGGATCACATCGCAGCGGCGACCCTGAAATTTGAGAACGATATTATCGCGGAGATCATTTGTGCGGTTGAATGCAATTATGGAAGTAACGTTATTATTTACGGGACAGAAGGCACAATAACGGTTCCGAACCCGTGGCTGCCATCATCGCCATGCCGTGGTGCAAGGACACCGTTGCCACCTGATACAACCTTCCCCGCAACGCAGCTGATCGTTCAATCGTCCCAAAACCGGGAAACAACTGAAATAATAGTCCCCGCCGACAGAGATCTATTTACTTACGAAGCGGATACGGTCGCAACACATATCGCTGATCGACAGGCACCGGCGATGTCTTGGGGCGACACACTCGGCAATATGCAGCTGCTCGACGCTTGGCGCGAAGAGGTGGGTGTTGTGAAGTAAAGGACCATAGATGTCAATTGACCATATAGGATGCATCCCATTTTCAGTAGATGCAATTTTGAACCATGCCTACCACAACTGATGGGTGCCTGCCGATTGTGTCAGAAAAAATCTTGCATGTTTTTCTAATTGATTATATACTGCCTATGGCAAAGACAATACTTCACGAAAAAGGAACATAGGCATGAACATCCTCGTCCTACACGGACCGAATTTACATCTCTTGGGGAAACGTCAACCGGAGATTTATGGACATGAAACCTTAGCAGATATCAATACGATGCTCGACCAGCATGCCGCAGCATCGCCTCACGCAGTCGTCCTCAAAATGTTTCAATCTAACCATGAAGGCGAACTCGTCTCCATCATTGGTGACAATATTGATTGGGCAGACGGTATCTTGATTAATCCGGCAGCCTATACACATACCAGTGTCGCGATCCGAGATGCACTTTCGACTGTTGCCCTGCCTGTCATCGAGATTCATCTATCTAACATCTATGCCCGCGAGGAATTTCGGCATCATTCTTATATCTCGGCGATCACAGTCGGGGTCATTGGTGGTTTCGGATCCCATAGTTACAAACTTGCACTTGAAGCCATGATACACATTCTGCAACTAAAAATGGAGCCGTCCGTATAAACATTTTAATCAAATACAACTTGTAATGAATCCGTAAGGAATTATAATACCATTTCTAAAAGTTGATGTGTCACTCCTGACTTATTATGCCTTGTAGGACAACACGACACAAACTAAAAGTTTGTGCTACATAAGAAAGAGGTATAATCAGAAATGGTATAATATCACATAATTTGGAACACAAGGAATCTCTCTATGGCAAAGAATCCGTTTATACCGTTTAGTCGCCCTTGGATTGATGATACTGAAATCGAAGCCGTTAGTCAAGTGCTTGCATCGAAATGGATTAGCACGGGAAATAGAGTCCGCGAATTTGAACGCGCTTTCGCCGAATACCTCGGTGTTAAGCACGCGATTGCTGTCAGTTCTTGTACCGCGGCGTTGCACTTGAGTCTGGTGGTCGCCGGTATCGGCAGCGACGACGAGGTCATTACAACGCCTTACACTTTCACAGCGACCGCTGAAGCGATTCGATATGTCGGCGCGAAGCCTGTGTTTGTAGACATCCATCCCGACACATTGAATATTGACACAAGCAAAGTTGAACAGGTAATAACGCCCCATACGAAGGCGATACTACCTGTGCATATCGCTGGTATCCCGTGCGATATGAACGCGTTGCAGGACATAAGTCAACGCCATAATCTTACGCTTATTGACGACGCTGCGCACGCCATCCCTGTTGAATACAGAGGACAACACATCGGTAACATTGGGGACCTGTCTGCTTTTAGTTTTTATGCGAATAAAAACCTAACGACAGGCGAAGGTGGTATGATTACGACCAACAACGACGCTTTCGCTGAACCGCTCCGCACGATGCGACTCCACGGGATCGATAAAGATGCTTGGTCACGTCAATCGCAGCGCAATATATGGCGTTACGACATTTCGACAGAAGGTTATAAATACAACATGACCGATATCCAAGCGGCGATGGGGTTGTGTCAACTCATGAAACTCAACAAACAGCACGAACGCCGCCGAAATTTCGCGCAAATCTATCAAACGGAACTGGCAAAGTTCCGACAAATAAGCACTCCTGTCGCACCGGATAACGCTCGTGAGCATGCGTGGCATCTCTACATTATCCAACTCCATACCGGCAACCGCGACGCATTTGTGGAAGCCTTAAGCGATGCGAACATCGAATGCAGTGTCCACTATATTCCGTTACATCTCTTTGAATTTTATCAGGAACGGTACGGCTACCGTGTCGGCGATTTCCCGTGCGCTGAGGCGGCATTTGAACGCGTTGTGAGTCTCCCGCTTCATCCGGGATTAACGGAAGAGGAGATTCACATTGTGATTGATGCGATTGGGAAGACTTTGGCATCATAGCCAGGCAGCGGAATCTTCTATTCTGAGGCTTAACACGTTTATTGGATACACGATGGAGACACCGAACTCCGCGCGCTCTACACTCTACCAAATCATCCCCTCTGCGGTCTGTTTCTCCTGTGATGTCTGTTGTCGGTTTTTAGCGGCAGACAGTCGGCTTGCGCCGATCTTTACCGAGACAGAGAGAAAGAAAGCCGTAACACAGGGTGCCGATCCAACACTGTTCCGTCCGCAGACAGACGGTGCAAGCACCCAGATTCAACTCAAACATCACAACGATTTTTATATCTGTCCTTTTTTTGATCCAGAAACAAGTCATTGCACTATCTACCCAATCCGTCCGCTTGACTGTCAACTCTATCCGTTCGCTCTCATGTTTAGCAAGGACGGCAGTGAGGTGGTACTCGGTGTGGATACCCTCTGTCCGTTCGGCGAGAAATATCTCGAAACGGAAGCATTCCAACGACACATCCGCGATGTTATCGATTACGTTGAATCCGAAGAGGTTACCGCACAGATTACAGCGCACTGGTGTCTGATCGGTGATTACCAAGAGACCGTGATAATCGTCCACACTTTAGCACAATTGACAGATGCAACTTCAGCCCGTCACGCTTAATGACAAACCGATTTTTGACGCGTATGCACATCGGACATGTACGCGTTTGTCTCACTATGCTTTCGCGCCGCTCTATGTCTGGCGAGAACATTTTCAGTTTTATTGGACACTGCTGGCGAATTATTTATGTATTTTCGCAAAACAGGGTGATGACTACTTCATGCCAATACTGCCGATACCGTACGAGACCAACAGTCGCACCTACCTAAATACTATCAACAAAGCGTCCGAATTTATGTTAGCATCAAATCGGAACCGACACATCGCTCGCATCGAAAATGTGCCACAAGAAATGATTTCTTGCTTTAAAAAGAATGGGTTTCGTGCTACCTTGAAGGAGACCGAATATCTCTACAAAACAGAAGCACTTGCGGGACTGCGAGGCGATCGCTACAAACAACAACGCCATGCATACAACGGCTTCGTAGCGAAATATCCGTCAGCAAAATTGCGTCCGTATACTGCGGCGGATCAGGACGCGTGTCTCTCCCTTTATGACAAATGGCGCGAGCGGCGATCAGAAAAATCTGACGACCCCATCTACAACGCAATGCTCGATGATTCACGATCGGCACACCGGATTGGGGTTTCACACGCGGATGCACTCGGACTCCTTGGACGGGTTGTCCGCATTGATGGAGAAATTAGAGGCTATACCTTCGGCTATCCATTGGGCGCGGGGACGTTCTGTGTGCTATTTGAGATTACTGACCTCGGTACAAAGGGGTTGGCGCAGTTTATTTACCGCGAATTCTGTAAGGAATTGATGGAGACTTACAGATGGATTAACGCTATGGACGATTCTGGGTTAGAGAACCTAAAACGCGTCAAAAATTCCTATCACCCTTGCCAACTGCTTCGATCATATAATATTGTATAATGGAAAGAAAAAATGAAATCGGCACTTATTTTCCTCAACGGCTACTACGACACACGGCATCTCGATTTTTACCGTCAAGAGATCGAAACAGCATTGGAAAGTCGTTCACCGCTTATCTGTGCGGACGGTGGAATTTGGATATTTGATGCATTAAATCAGCGTGGCGAGAGGCGGCTTGTCCCTGACGTTCTCATTGGAGATCTGGATTCGGTTGCGGATCGGGGTTACAAACCGCTCCCACCCGAAAAACAACCGCTCACACAAGCAAAACATGTCGTTCAGGAATGGATTGGAAAAACGGGCAAAGACTATACCGACGGGCAGCTCGCTGTGGACTATGCCTTGGAACAGTACGGATGCCGACATATTATTATTTATGGGGGTTTACCGCGTCCGGAAGGGTACGAGACAGATCAGTTTCTGGGTAACCTCAAACTGATGCGCTTTGGACATTATCGTGTGTCCACAGACGAACATTACAGTGCCGAAATGCGGGACCCGAAACAGACGATCCACTATGTGCTATTCTCCATACGATTAGCCCGAAAAAATAGTGGATTGCAACGCGTCTCACTTATTGCAGAAACCGAGAACGTGGTCGTGGAAGAGAGCGAAAACCTGCGATGGGACTTAGCATCGCTACACATCCACCCTGATCTTACAAATGCCCTCCGCAACGAGTTTGTAGAAGGTGCGGAATGGGCAGCCCTCCAATTGGCTGAAGGGTCTGCCCCGGTCTACGTGATTCATAACTGGTAGGCAAGGGTTTGCTTGAGCGTCTCCGTGTCCAAGTTCGCGCCACTCATCACCATCACCACATTTTGCCCCACCAATGTATCGGTGAGTTTATGTGCAGCCGCGATCGGTGCTGCGCCCGCGCCTTCTGCTAAGTTATGTGTCCATCGCAACGATAGACGGATTCCGTCCACAATTTCTGCTTCACTGAGTAGAACCATGTTGTGGATGCCGTCCTTGATAATGGAAAAGGGTAGTGCGAAAGGCACCCGTGTCGCGAGTCCATCTGCGATGGTATCACAAGAGTCAGTTTCTATCGGATGTCCGGTTTCCCATGAGCGATAGATAGCAGGGGCATTTTCCGCTTGCACACCGATGATTTTGACATCCGGGTTGATTGCCTTCGCAACTGTGATCGCACCGCAGGAACCGCTGCCACCGCCGATCGGCACGATAATAGCGTCCACATTTGATAGGCTTTCAAAAATCTCAAGCGAATAAGTGCCGACACCGTGGAAGAGTGCCGGTTCCATACACGGATGAACGTAGTAAAGTCCGCGTTCCCTTTGAAGCCTTTCACACAACGTAAGTGCCTCGTCAAAATCTTTACCGTGTTCAATAAGTTCTGCCCCGTAGGCTTTCATTGCACTATTCTTTTCAGGATTATTTCCGTACGGCACGACAACGGTAGCCTTGACACCAAACTGTGCTGCGGCATAGGCGATAGATTGTCCGTGATTTCCACGCGTCGCCGTAATAACTCCTTTTTCGCGTTGGACTTGTGGCAGATGATGCATGAAATTTAGACCACCGCGTACTTTAAAACTACCTGTTGGATTATGATTTTCGTGTTTGATGTATGCTTGAAATCCGAGTCGTTCGGACAATTCTGGATAGTGAATCAGGGGTGTAGATTTTAAAAACCGTGCCACAACCTTTCTCGCAGCGATGATGTCTTGAAATTTAATAGTTCCCATCTTATTCCTTCAGTATAGTTATCAGTTATCAGTCGCCAGAAACGCATCTACTTATCCAACCGAAAACTGATGACTCGTAAAAATAGTATCTTGCAAACGCAAAAAATCCGTGCTAATATGATAACATATCTCAACGGACATATCCAAAATTAATCGTATTCAAAAGCAGGACATTCAGTTTCATGGAGCCCTCTTTTACTGATTCCTGATAGAAAGGTAAATCTATGGCACAAGAATGGCATTCTACACAACTGGAAATTGATGCAACCGAGGACCTCATTGAGGTCTGCTATGAGAACGGTTGGACAGACGGTCTGCCTGTCGTTCCACCGACTCCTGAACGCGTTGAACGGATGCTGAGTGGAGCAGATCGGGATCCAGATGAGCTTATCGCCGCAGTCCCACCGAAATGGGGCAGAGCCACGGTTGAAAAGGTCGCAATCAACGCTGTTATGGCAGGGTGTAAGCCTGCGTATCTACCGCTTATTCTCACCGCGGTAAAGGCGATGACTTCCGAACCATTCAATCTCCACGGTGTCCAAGTTACAACCTCCCACGTCGGGCCGATGCTGATTGTGAATGGCCCGATCCGAAAGCAGTTAGAAATTAATGACGGATTCAATCTCTTCGGTCAAGGGTATCGCGCAAATGCGACTATTGGTCGTGCGCTGAGGCTCATCTGTACGAATATTGGCGGCGCGTTGCCCGGTGAACTCGATCGCGCAGCGTTTGGACACGCCGGAAAGTATACGTGTTGCATCGCTGAAAAAGAGGAGACAAGTCCTTGGGATGCGATGCATGTTGACCGTGGATTCCAAGCCGACGATAGCACTATCACGGTTTTTGCCGCCGCTGGTCCGCAAACCGTCAATGACCACGGGAGCAATACCGCTGAAGGTATCCTCAACACGATTTCCGAAAACATCGCTGCCCCTGGGAACAGCAGCGGTGAAACGCTTCTCGTTATCGGTGTTGAACACGCCAAGACAATTTCTGAGAATGGCTTTAGCAAAGCCGACATTCGTCGCTATATCGCTGACACGACCCAACGATATTCGCAAGAAGACTTACTGCTCATGGTGGCCGGTGGCCCGGCAGGTCGGTGGAGCATCGTTGTTCCGGGTTGGGGTTCACCGAGTTCGCGTGCTGTTACATTGACGGTATAGGGACTGGACAAACGGAAACCGAAACTACAAAATTCAGACGGAACTTCTCGCTGAAAATATTTTTGCAAATCGGCAAAAAATGTGGTATCCTTTTTAAGTAGTAAAGAGAATAAGAAACTGAAATCTGTTTTTTACCGTATTAAAGGAATAGATGCGATGGACGCGAGAACACTGTCTTTACCGATTAGCACCTTAGACTACAAACAACCTGCTACGGTGCCGATTGGATCCCCTGTCTCTATTGTGATTGATATGATGCAGGAGGGCGGACGCGGGTGTGTTCTCGTCGTTGATGAAGATGAACAATTGGTCGGAATCATCACCGAACGGGACTTGCTGCAGCATGTCAGTGGGCAGCGCGCCGCGCCTACAGCATTTAAGGTTGAACAAGTAATGACACCGGAACCAGAAACCCTTCGTGCCAGTGACCCGATTGCATTCGCATTAAATTTGATGCACCTCGGACATTTCCGTCATTTACCGCTCTGCGTCTGGGACGACCAAGGCGAAGCATACCCCATTGGCATAATTTCAACCCGTGATATTCTCGAACATATCGCTATATTTATAGAACATCAGGATTAGGAGGCGTAACCGTGCTATATGACTTGGCTATTGACGCAGAATTAGAGCAGATGGACGAAGACGCTGCTTTGAAAGCATGGAGTGCGCAAGAAATTCAGATTTCGCTAAAAGATCTGATGCGTCCTATTATCACGATTGACATCAACTGCAGCACAAACGAAGCGATTGACCTGCTCTTAGCGAATAAAATTGGTGCAGCACCTGTCATTGAAAACGGGACACTCCGGGGGATTTTTAGTGAGCGAGACGTACTCAACAAAATTCTCAACAAACAGGCTGGAGATCTGGATGTCATCAGTGTTAAAGAATTCATGATAGCGGATCCACAAACAGCAAAACCGGACGATTCGTTGAACACTGCTATTCTCTATATGGCGCGAGGCGGTTACCGACATGTCCCCATTGTTGATACTGAGAATCGTCCGCTGGGCATGGTATCCATTCGTGATGTGATCTCCTATCTCATAGAGGAATTTCCGCAAGAAGTCTTAACGCTACCTCCGAGACCTGTTCGCGATGCATTTAAAGCCCGCGAAGGCGCGTAGACATTTAAAACATATCATATTTTCAGGTGCGGTTCCCAAGTGCGGACCCGATGATTTAATATCCTGAAGGCATGCCTCCCCAGCATGCACCTATTACATAAAAAAGGAAGCAATTGTGATGCGCAAGCCAGTAGAGCAAATCGAGGAAGCGACAATCCTATTTGCTGGCGACTCCGGCGATGGGTCGCAGACCATTGGCACACAAATGACAGAAACCACCGCCCTCATTGGTAACGATGTCGCCACGCTACCCGACTACCCCGCCGAGATTCGTGCACCCGCTGGATCGTTAGCAGGTGTGTCCGGGTTCCAACTCCACTTTTCAAGCGAACAGATTCATACTCCCGGTGATCTCTGTGACGTACTCGTAGCGATGAATCCCGCCGCTTTAAAGGTTCACCTCCAGAAACTTAAACCCAATGGTATTCTTATTGTAAATGAGGACAATTTTGCGCGCCGCAATCTACGTCTCGCCGGATACGAAAGCAATCCGCTTGAAGACGGGACACTCGCGAAGTACCAAACTTTCCCAGTCAAACTTACAAGTCTCACTCGCAAATCCCTCGAAGCAACACAACTGACAACACGAGAAATGGATCTGTGTAAGAACTTCTTCGCCCTCGGTATGATCCTCTGGCTCTATAATCGCCCGATGGAATATGCGATGAAATGGGTGAAAACAAAGTTCGCCAAAAAACCACAGTTTATTGAATCAAACATCCTCGCACTTCGCGCCGGAAATACCTATTGCGAAGCCACTGAGCAGTTCGCTGTCTCATACGATGTTAAACCCGCAGTTTTTGAACCCGGCACCTACCGAAACATTGAAGGCAATATGGCAACGGTGCTTGGACTTGTCGCTGCTTCGCATCAATCAGGTCTCCCTTTGGTCTATGGAAGCTATCCGATAACACCGGCAAGCGATATTCTCCATGGGCTTGCACAATATCGGAACTTCGGTGTCGTTACGATGCAAATGGAAGATGAGATCGCAGCCGTTGGCGTTGCAATTGGTGCTGCCTTCAGCGGTGCGCTCGGTGTCACCGGTAGTAGCGGCCCCGGGCTCGCGCTTAAATCCGAGGCAATCAATCTTGCGATGATTGCTGAACTCCCGATCGTGATATGCAATATCCAGCGCGCAGGTCCCTCGACAGGAATGCCGACAAAAACGGAACAGTCAGATCTATTGCAAATGTTCTACGGTAGAAACGGTGAGTCGCCTGTCCCGATCATCGCGTCATCACGTCCGTACGACTGCTTTGAATCCGTCTATGAAGCGTGCCGCATTGCTGTCAAATACAGAACACCCGTGATTTTCCTCTCCGATCTTTACATTGGAATGGGAGCTGAGCCGTGGAAGATTCCGCAACTTTCTGAATTACCTGAGATTAGACCAAATTTTGCCGTGCGCGCAGATACAAGTAACGGATTTGAACCCTATCTACGCGACCCAAAGACACTGGCACGTCCATGGGCAAAACCCGGTACTGCCGGGTTAGAGCACCGTATCGGCGGTTTAGAGAAATCCGATGTGACAGGACACGTCAGTTACGATGCCGAAAACCACGAGAAAATGGTGGAAATCCGAGCAGAAAAAGTCGCACGCGTCGCCAATGATTTGCCACCGACAGAAGTATTCGGTGCACAGGAAGGCGAAATCCTTCTACTCGGTTGGGGCGGTACTTACGGTGCGCTCCGAACCGCTGTGGAAAACTGCATCGCTGAAGGACTCCCGATAGGACACGTTCATCTCCGACACCTCAACCCCTTCCCAAACGACTTAATCGACATTCTCAACAGATTCAAGCGGATTTTAATTCCTGAGCTCAACAGTGGTCAACTCCGTCAACTTATCCGTGGTACCTATCTCATCGATGCAATCGGACTAAATAAAGTGCAAGGGCAACCCTTCCACGTTTTTGAGTTACATGCCAAAATTGACGAGATACTTAAAGAAATAGGACACCTTTAGCCTCAAACGCCAAAGGCGGTAACACACCATGAAAAGGAAAAGAACTTCACGCATCCCCGCCGGGGCACCCACCCTCACAAAAAAGGATTTTGAATCCGATCAGGATACACGGTGGTGTCCGGGTTGTGGCGATTACTCCATCCTTACCCAGACACAACACATTATGCCTGATCTCGGCATTCCGAAAGAAAATGTAGTCTTCATCTCCGGCATCGGGTGTTCAAGTCGGTTCCCATATTACATGAACACTTACGGTTTCCATACCATCCACGGCAGAGCACCGACGATCGCCTCCGGTGTGAAAATGGCGAACCCAGACCTTTCCGTATGGGTTATCACGGGTGACGGAGATGCGCTCTCTATTGGGGGTAACCATTTTATCCACCTGATGCGGCGGAATTTCGACATCAACGTCTTGCTGTTCAACAACCGTGTCTACGGGCTCACAAAGGGACAATATTCACCGACATCTGAACGAGGGCAGAAAATGTATCAGTCCACGGCACTCGGTTCGTTGGATAAACCTTTTAATCCGATTAGCCTCGCACTGGCTTCAGGAGCTACGTTCGTCGCACGTTCAGTAGACATAGATTCAGGGCACTTGCGCCCCATGCTTAAGGCGGCCTTCGAGCATAAAGGCACCTCTTTCATCGAGATCTACCAAAATTGTCATATCTTTAACGACGATACCTTCGAACTATACAGAGAAAAAGAGTTTAAGACCGATAATACAGTGCTTCTTGAACACGGCGAACCGCTCGTCTTCGGTGCAGAACGCGATAAGGGTATCCGACTCAACGGCTTCCAACCCGAAGTGGTTGAGACCACAAACGGTGGATATACTACCAACAACCTCATCGTTCACGATCAGTACGCCGAGGACACCACCTTGGCAAACTTCCTCGCGGGGATGAGCGACACACCTGATATGCCACATCCGATGGGTATCTTCCGCAGTGTCCGTCATCCGTGTTATGAAGATCTGATGACAAACCAGATCCGTACTGCAAAAGAACGTATGGGTGACGGTAATCTCGAAGCACTCCTAAACGCTGGTGAAACGTGGACTGTGTCATAGGACTGCCCTACACCTTGACGTATCGTGGAATAGATAGTACTCACAAACGTTTGGTTCCCGTAATTCGTAAGTATTCTACTTCGGTCCGCTCACACACTTAAGCCGCAGTCTGAAGTTTTAACTTTTCAACGGTTTTCAAATCTGGTAGGATCCAGCCAATGAAGATTTACATTTTAACTGACCTTGAAGGCGTTGCGATGGTATCCCGCTTCAGTCAAACCCGTGAAGAAGGTCCCCAGAAACAGACTGCCATGAAATTATTGACGCAGGAAGTAAATGCGGCTGTTGATGGGATTCTTGATGTAGACGCGGACGCAGAAATCGTAGTCTGGGATGGACACGGGACTGGCGGGATTGATGTGCTCGACTTTCATCCGAGGGCGAAGCTAATTGCGCGGGGACCTATTCGGCCACCGTACTATCTTGACGCAAGTTATGACGCGCTCTTTTTCTTAGGGCAACACGCCATGGCAGGTACGCCAAACGCGCCATTGAGTCATACATATTCCTCCTTGTCAATTGAATACTACAAACTCAATGGGGAGCTGATCGGAGAATTCGGATGCCGTGCAGCACTTGCAGGCACTTTCAATGTCCCGACGGTTTTCATCTCTGGCGACGATAAAGCCGTCATAGAAGCGAAGCAACTTATACCGGGCATTTATAGCGTCGAAACGAAACAGGGACTTGGACAGGAACTCGCGCTGCATCTATCACCACAACGGTCTCAAGAACTGATTCGAGAGACTGCTGCGGCTG
>CAZQIP010000264.1:0-3881 GCA_964593655.1 uncultured bacterium
CTTCAGTCCCGTAGGGACGGTATATTTATAGCAGCATTTCTAAGCAAAAGCCTTAGCCCTGTAGGGGCGGCATGTTTATATCCACCGTTGCTAAATGTTGTCAAAATCACTAAATTGACACCTATGAGGCGGTTTCCTAACCGCACCGATGCTAAGTGTATAAGTAATTACAGAATCTACTATATAATTCAGGACTTACGAGCGTGCTCTTTTGTAGCATAAACTTTTAGTTTGTGCCAGTCTGAATGCCTGTTATAGGCATTCAGACTGTTTGAGAGTGCCCAATTAATTATAGGTTTTACTATAAAACCAAGTGTTACGGTCAAAATTGCGTAAGTTCTATAATTAAAGACACGTTTTATGTCTAAAAGGATGCATAATGGGAAAATCGAAATCGGTTATCAGTCGTCAGCAGGATCACGAGTTGAGGGAAATCCGCAGAAAGAGGGCGAAAAGCATCGCTATGGACGGTCGCGATCGGAAAGTTAGAACGCATTCGCTATATCTATTTGTTCCTCAAGAGAAATGTGAAACATACCACGATCTCGGGTTCCAACGTAAAGTCGATCGTTGCTGATAACAAGAGATTCAATTCCGCTGGGAACCTCTGAAGAAAGCAGTTCCCACTTGCTGTGAGCATCTAACCGGTAAGCACCGCTATCGCCGACACCATAGACTGTAGTGCCGTCTACAGCGAATCTGTTTATAACGGTGGGCATTGAGGTTTTGTTGGTGATGAGCCGCCAGTATTCTCCATTTTCTGAAATCAAGACACCTTTATCCGTTGCGAGACAAATCGTTGAACCTGCGAAGGTCATCTCCTTGAAATGCGCAATGGTGATCGGCAGCGTTGACGTGATATCTTTCCAGTTATCTCCGCTGTCAACGGATTGAAACAATTTGCCATTCGGCTTACCAACGTAGACAGTTTCACCTGAAATAGCCAATGCGGATTCGGGGTAGATACCGACTAATCCTGTGTCTATCCATTCGGAATTGCCGGGTCTCCATTTGAAAAGCCGCTGCCTGTATTGCGCGTAAAATACCCCACTATCGACACCGAAGGCTTCGATTTTCGCGCGTTTTTTTCTAAGTAGATGCAACAGATGTGCCGAGGTGCTGTTATTGTCCGGCGGTGCTTCATCTTCAAAATCGGGGACACCGTGAATGGGAATGAGTTCATCGCTCGCAACAGATGTGCGGAAAATACTCGGTTTGTTCTCCTGAATCGAAATGACATAGAGGCAATTATCAACAATGGTTAACTTTATGTTCGCATAAAAATCGGTATCTAATTGGGGTGTGGGCCCGTGCGTATTGAAGCGAGCACTTTCCCAAGTCTCACCCCCATCAGTTGACCGGACAAGGTCTCCTCCGATATGCATATAGAGTCTATTATTTAGGGCAATCAAGTCGTGTGTAAGCGGACCTGTCATCCCATTTACAAACGGATGCCAGGACGCACCAGCATTGGTTGTACGACTAATCCCGAATGCATCGGCTTTGTAAAATGTCCTTTCATCAATAACCACGGCTGGAAATCTGGGTGCCATATATGAACTGATGTTAGATCTGAGGACAGTCCAAGTTTTCCCACCATTGATAGATCGAAATTCTGTTATTCCGAGGACTAAAAGTGTTTTACCTGCAGCCACAACCTGTATGGCAGAATCTAAGTTTATAACTTGAGATTCATCTGTAGGTGTTATTTCAGTCCATGACGCTCCGAGATCTGCAGAGTGGAGGATTCGTTTTCGTACGAAGTCCCTGAGAGGTCTTAATGGTGGAACAATGTCACGTGCTATTCCAACATAGAGGTTGTTTTCGTCAACAGTCAAGGCGTAAACGGCACCAGATGTATGGGTGAGCAACTGTTGCCAGTTACTTGAACTGAGGCGATAAAGCCCGCGGTTTGTGCCAGCGAATAGGGTATTTTGAATTGCAGCGACTGTATAGACCCGTTTCCCAGCCAATCCGTTGTTTAAGAGCATCCACTGTTGACTGGCATCGGTGGATCGAAAGATCCCCTTCTCTTGAAGTGCAAGATACAGCACTATGTTTGCTTGTGGATTGTGTTTCTCACTTGCCTCGGTGACGATGAGTCCACTCGTGACACCTTCAGGACGCTGTCCAAGGGTTTTCCAGGTTTCACCACTATCTTCTGAAGCGAGTACCTCATCAGCAGAAACGGTATAGAGGGTGCCTTGGTGTTCTGTTATAGGCACTCGGTGTTGTCCAATGGGTATGTCAGTATTAATAAGCACCCATGTTGCGTTGGGGGTCAACCTATAGAGACCCGTTTTTGTGGCAGTGTAGATCGTCCCATCGGCAGCTTTAAAAATGTCATAGACAACGCCGCCTTTCGGTCCGGTTGATTGTGTCCACTGTGAAGTGGAAAACTTGGCGGCATCGTCGTCCCACGCGTTTGTTGTGAGGTTGGTCTGCGATATCTGCATGCCAGCCTCACTGTTTTTACCGGGGATGATTGTTCTGCCGATCTGATTTCGCGTATCAGGTCTTGCGACAATCTCAATGAGGATAGGTTCATCAACGAGTTCAACGGTAGGTTCAGATTGCGCGTCAAAACTGTATGGCTGCTGAAACCGGAGCAAGTATTGACTGCCCATGCCGAGGAGGATCACCAATGCCACTGCAGCACCGAAAGCTGCCCAAGGGAGTAAGGGTTTTTTAGTAGCGGGTGTTGGTGTCGGATTCAAGTCAGCAATGTGTCGCATAACGTTCTCAATGAGATGGTCAGACAATTGCACACCCTTAAGTGTTTCGCGGATCAATGTTTCGCCTTCGTCTTGTAAACGCTTGCGAGCGCGGCGCAGTCGGCTCTTAATTGTATTCACCGACACACCTAAGAATTTGCTGATCTCCTTTGCTTGCATGTTACCGAGATAGTAAAGCGTCACAACGGTCCGTTCACTTTCCGGTAGCTGCTGTAGGAGCCTTTTGGCAAGATTTTGTCGATACTTAGTGTTTTCAACTTCACGCTGATGCAATATATGATGGATGTAGAAGGCTTCTTCAACCACTTCTGGACGTGTCGCTTCTAAGGATTGCATATTCAATTTGTTCATTTTAGCTTTATTCCGCTTTATCCAATTAATGCAGCGTCGATTCGCAATAACATAAAGCCATCCTTCAAATCGGTTTGGATCCTCTAATGTCCCAAGTTTTTTGTAGACTTGGATAAAGGTGTCTTGGGTGATTTCCTCTGCAATGTGAAAATCGTCGATTTTCCGCCATATCAGGGCGTGAACACCGTTTTGGTGTCTCCGCATTAATATACTGAAGGCCTCGTCATCGCCGGATAAAATTCTACGAATCAGTTGAACGTTGTCGTCTACCATCAAAAGTCTCCTTGCTACAAGTTAATTTACGACTATATGCTTCTGGGTAGCAAATGTACAGGTTCCCGTGATATTACTGCCGCTTAAGTTGATGAACCCATTAAAATATGCCCGACAAGTATGATGGTATTAATCAAATTTAAGAACATTACGCAGCCTCTTTAATTTATAGTGAAACCTAAAATAAAAACACACTTTCCTCCTCCCGGTAGGTTCGGTTTCCTAACCGAACCGGTGTGGAGTGTCCTATTAATTCTAAACTTTACTATAAACGTGTTTGATAAAAGTGAAATGTTGGGTTTCGCTTAGACCTACAACCGGCAATTTGGGGTATAGTTGGTTAATTTTTGTATTATTTAAATTATCAAATTATAAAGTCTGAATCTGACTGATATTGTATATTATTTTTAGGGAGAAAGCAATAAATTTAACTATAGTTTCAGAGTCATTCAGTTTTCGGTTTTTTCGTCCAATTTTGGACCCCCAGGCCCGGTAGGTGCGGTTTGGAACCGCACCGGATAC
>CAZQIP010000265.1:0-12822 GCA_964593655.1 uncultured bacterium
AAAGATTTTTGGAATTTCTGGGTTTTTTTCATTTTTTTTCAAAAAAATTTTGCAAACCCTTTTTTAGGCTTGTATAAATTTACTTTGGAAACCCTAATAAATCTTTTTTTTGGGAGAAAGGGGCAATTATCCGGAAACATACTAACGTCGTACCCAAATTCCACGTTAATTTGTTCTGCTGAAGTTGTGATGCCCCGCGCGGGCTTTTTTTAATGCCAAAAGCCCTTATCGCCAAAAGCCTTTATAGACTGTATCCCGGAGGATGAAATGCCTACTATTAACCAGCTAATCAAAAAACCGCGTAAGAAGTCTCGGAAGAAAACAAAGTCGCCGGTGCTTGAGGAATGTCCGCAGCGGCGCGGTATTTGTCTACAGGTGAAAACGATAACACCGAAAAAACCGAACTCGGCGTTGCGGAAAGTCGCCCGGGTGCGTTTCACCACTGGCTATGAAGCGACCTGTTACATTCCGGGGATTGATCACAATTTGCAAGAACACTCGGTCGTTTTGGTGCGCGGTGGAAGAGTGAAAGATCTCTCTAACGTGCGTTACCACATTGTCCGTGGACAGTTGGATACCGCTGGTGTCGAAAATCGCCGCCAGGGCCGTTCAAAATATGGTGCCCGGAAACCCGACTAAACAACGGAGGAATATGAGATGCCGAGACGTGGAAATATCAGCAAACGCGATGTCAACCCTGACGCAACTTATAACAGTAAACTCGTATCAAAGTTTATTAATAGTCTCATGTTGGATGGCAAGAAAAGCACCGCACAATCCATCTTATATGAGAGTTTTAAGATCATAGAAGAGCGAACAAATGATGAAGGCTTCGCCGTGTTCCGTCAAGCGATCAATAACGTCAAACCGGTGCTCGAAATTCGACCCAGACGGGTCGGCAGTCAAACTTACCAGGTCCCAGTTGATGTAAAAGCGGAACGCAAACAACGGTTGGCATTCAGTTGGATTATCCAATCCGCCCGGGCCCGCGGCGAAAGACGGATGGCAGAACGCCTCGCAGGTGAAATACTTGAAGCCTCACAGAACGAAGGCGGCGCAATCCGTAGGAAACAGGATCAGCATCGAATGGCAGAAGCCAACCGCGCTTTCGCACATTACCGATGGTAGAGATGTTAGCTCGGTTTAGCACCGAAAGGTAAAGTATAAAAGGAGTCACTCAACCGTGGCCGATACAAAAAACAGTGCCCCACAACGTTTAGAACTGCCCCACATGCGGAACATCGGCATCATGGCACACATTGATGCCGGCAAAACTACCGTAACCGAACGGATCCTCTATTATACCGGTAGAGTCTATCGCATCGGGGACGTAGACGACGGCACCACCGCTATGGACTGGATGGTGCAAGAGCAGGAACGCGGTATCACGATTACTGCCGCCGCAACCACCTGTCACTGGAAAAAACACCACATTAATATTATTGATACACCGGGGCATATTGATTTTACCGTTGAAGTTGAACGTTCACTTCGCGTACTTGACGGAGCAGTCGCAGTTTTCTGTGCAGTCGGCGGCGTTGAACCTCAATCTGAAACTGTTTGGAGACAAGCTGACAAATACGACATACCGCGAATCGCATTCGTCAACAAAATGGACCGAACCGGGGCTGATTTCTTCCGCACCGTTGAGATGATGGAAGAACGACTCGGCGCACCAGCAATTCCAGTGCAACTGCCTATCGGTTCAGCAGAACAATTCACAGGCATTGTTGACCTCATCTCCATGAAAGGTCAGATTTGGAATGTCGGGACAGATGCCGGCAGCGACGGCACTGTTATTCAAGAGACAGATATCCCCAAAGAGATGGAGGAGATGGCAAACGCATATCGCGATCGGATGTTAGAAGCTATCGCCGATTCTGATGAAGAACTCCTCCTCAAATACTTAGACGGCGTTGAAATTTCGCCTGAAGAAATTAAAATAGGGCTCCGGAACGCTGTAACCGCCGGAAAAGTTGTCCCCGTACTCTGCGGAACTGCTCTCAAAAATAAAGGTGTACAACCGCTCTTAGATGCAATCGTCTCCTACTTGCCCGCACCGACCGACGTGCCACCCATAGTAGGCTTTGATCCTAAAACTGAGGAAAATAAAACGCGTAACCCGAGTGAGAACGAGCCTTTCTGTGCATTGGCATTCAAAATCATGACGGATCCGCACGTTGGTAAACTTACCTATCTACGGGTCTACTCGGGTGTCCTCAAGAAAGGCGATACGGTCTATAACAGTAAAACCAGAAAACATGAACGGATTGGGCGTTTGATGCAGATGCATGCCAACAAGCGTGAAGAGCTCCAAGTTGTTTATGCAGGCGACATTGCCGCAGCGATCGGCTTAAAGGATCTCTCAACAGGCGATACACTTTGTGATCCGAAGGCGCATATCACCTTAGAAACTATGGTGTTCCCGCTCCCGGTGATGGCCATCGCAATCGAACCCCGCACACAATCTGACATTGACAAACTCAACCTCGCCCTCTCTAAACTCGCTGAAGAAGATCCAACCTTTAAAGTCCATCAAGATCAAGAAACCGGACAGACCCTGCTGTCAGGGATGGGTGAACTTCACCTCGAAATTATCGTTGATAGGCTCGTCCGAGAATTTAATGTTTCAGCGAATGTGGGGAACCCGGAGGTCGCCTATCGCGAAACAATTCGCAAAGCCGTCAAGTCTGAGGGCAGATTTGTACGTCAATCCGGCGGTAGAGGACAGTTCGGGCATGTCGTTATTGAAGTTGAACCCCTTGAAAAAGGTACCGGTTTTGAATTCATTGATGGAACTAAAGGCGGTGTTATCCCACAGGAATACATCCCCGCCGTCCAGAAAGGCATTGAAAATGCCATGAATACCGGAGTCCTCGCTGGCTATCCTGTTGTTGATGTCTCCGTAAAACTCATCGATGGTTCACACCATGCAGTAGATTCCTCAGAAATGGCGTTCTCTATCGCAGGTTCAATGGCGTTTAAAGATGCCTTGAAGCGCGCAACACCAACGCTTCTGGAACCAATTATGGACGTTGAGGTTATCGCACCAGACGAATACCTCGGCAAAGTCATAGGTGATCTAAATGCACGTCGTGCACAGATACGCGAGACGGAACTGCAATCGAAATCCCGTATCCAAGTTATCAAGGTTGATGTCCCACTTTCAGAAATGTTTGGGTACGTCAAGACCCTCAGATCTCTCACACAAGGTAGAGCTAACTACTCTATGGAATTTGCACACTACAACGAAGTTCCCACAAGTGTGATGGAGGACTTAGTTTCATCAACGAATCGTAATTCGTAATTGTTAAATAGTTGTGAAGTGTCCGAACTGTGGGAGTGTTCTCACTTCCCATAAGCGGATATAAGATTTAATAAACGGTGTTACCGCGCAACAGAGCGTTTGGACACCCCATAGAAACGGGAATGCGTAGTTTGGTAGAACTGCGCTGACAACACCCGCAACAATAAACTTTTAGTGGAGCTCGGATAAAAATGGCTAAGCAAACGTTTGAAAGGACTAAGCCACACGTTAATATTGGGACAATCGGCCACGTTGACCACGGTAAAACCACGCTGACCGCAGCGATTACCATGGTACTCTCTAAACTTGCCGACGCAGATTACGTCCAGACTTACGAGGATATTGACAAGGCACCTGAAGAAAAAGAGCGTGGCATTACGATTAACACGGCACACGTTGAATACGAGACCGAAAATCGGCACTACGCACACGTTGATTGCCCAGGACACGCCGACTATATCAAAAATATGATTACCGGCGCGGCACAGATGGACGGCGCGATTCTTGTTGTATCTGCCGCCGATGGACCTATGCCACAGACGCGCGAACACGTACTCCTCGCACGGCAGGTGAACGTACCTTCTCTCGTCGTCTTCCTCAATAAAGCAGACATGGTCGATGACGAAGAACTCCTTGAACTCGTCGAGTTGGAAGTTCGCGAATTGCTCAGCGATTACGACTTCCCCGGAGACGATATCCCGATCGTCGCAGGTTCTGCGCTTGAAGCGATGGAATCCGATGGAGACCCGGCGAACGATGCATGTCAACCAATTCTGGAACTGATGGAGGCTGTTGATAGCTACATCCCCGAACCCATCCGGGACACTGACAGACCGTTCCTGATGTCGATTGAAGATACCTTCACCATCAGCGGGCGCGGCACCGTTGTTACCGGACGCGTTGAACGGGGGGTTATTGAAATCGGAAACCCGGTCGAAATCGTTGGACTCCGCGAAACACAAGACACTGTTATTACAGGGGTCGAGATGTTTAACAAAAGCCTTGACGAAGGACGGGCCGGCGACAACCTCGGTGCTTTGCTACGCGGTGTTGAGCGGGATGAAGTTGAACGCGGACAGGTTTTAGCTGTCCCCGGCACTGTTACACCGCATACTAAATTTGAAGCCGAAGCCTACATCCTTACAAAAGATGAAGGTGGACGTTGGAACCCATTCTTTAGCGGATACAGACCCCAATTCTATTTCAGAACAACCGACGTAACCGGAAAAATGGATCTCCCTGAAGGCATCGAAATGATTATGCCGGGCGATAATGCACAGATTACCGTCGAATTGTCCAAGCCGATCGCAATGGAAGAACAACTTCGATTCGCAATTCGTGAAGGTGGACAGACTATCGGGGCCGGTGTTGTCTCTAAAATTCTTGAATAAGATGAGATTTGGCGGAGTTTAAACTCCGCCTTTTTAAGGACATCAATACAGAGGACCGCCGACATCAACGCCAAGATCGGAATCGACGACACTCCTCTCGTTTGGTGAAGGCGATACGAAAAGATGGACAATCAAAAAATTCGCATCCGGCTTAAGGCTTTTGACTATCGGTTGTTAGACCTTTCGTCAAAGCAGATAGCTGATACCGCAAAACGCACTGGGGCAGCTGTCTCCGGTCCGATTCCATTGCCGACGAAAAAGCATATCTATACCGTCCAACGTTCAACGTTTACAGACAAAAAGTCGCGTGAACAATTTGAGATGCGGATTCATAAACGGCTGCTGGATATCTTAGAGACGACTCCTAAAACCGTTGATGCTTTGATGCGGTTGGACCTGCCTGCAGGCGTTGATGTCAAAATTACGCTACTGTAGTCGGAGAAATGATTGTTCTCCACGCCGACGGTTTGGAAATCTCTGCTGAATACGGACGCGTTTCCAGATCCTAAAGGAGGAGAGCGAAAAAATGGTTAATGGAATTATCGGCCGCAAAGTCGGCATGACACAAATCTTTGAAGATTCGGGAACAGCGGTACCTGTTACTGTTATCCAAGCAGGGCCTTGTCCAATTGTCCAACTCAAAACGCAAGAGAAGGACGGATACCAAGCAGTTCAGTTGGGTTTTGGAGAACAGAAAGAGAAACGCACAAATAGCCCGAAACGTGGACATTTAGCAAAAGCCGGTGTTGATTCGGCACGAGTACTTCGCGAATTTCGGGTACAGAGTCTTGAGGATGTGTCCGTAGGAAACGTTGTTGATGCAAGCGTCTTTTCAGAAGGTGAACTTGTTGACGTGACGGGTACCTCAAAAGGACGCGGGTTTACCGGTGTGGTGAAACGTTGGAAATTCGCTGGTGGTAAAAAAAGCCACGGCGGCGAGCAAGACCTCCGGCGTCCCGGCTCCATCGGGGCAAGCGCGACACCCTCTCGAGTTTTTAAAGGGAAACGGATGGCGGGACGCCACGGTGCCAAACGGCATACTATCCAAAATCTTCCCGTGATCCAAGCCGATCCTGAGCGTAACTTGCTGGTGGTAAAAGGCGCAGTCCCAGGACCACCTAACGGTTTGCTTCTGATTAGAAAAGCATCTAAAGCACCGAGTGCATAGGCAGGCAGTCGTAACCCAACGAGTGCCAAAAGAAAACGAGCATACAAATATGTCAACTTTAGACGTACACAACAAGACCGGGGATGTCCTGCACGAAAAGGTATTAGCCGACGCATTCACTGATGCTGAGGTGAATGGCCCTGTCATTCACCAGTGCGTCGTCGCATACCTTGCCAATCAACGGCAAGGCGATGCTTCAACGAAAACCCGGAGTGAAGTGAAAGGTAGTGGAAAAAAACTCTACCGTCAAAAAGGAACTGGCAGAGCACGCGTCGGAGACGCTAAGGCACCGCATCGAGTCCACGGCGGTGTAGCCTTCGGACCGAAACCCCGGAGTTATCGGCAGCACACCCCGAAACGCTTAAGACGACTCGGCTTACATAGCGCACTCGCAGACCGGTTCCAGAATCAGCAGTGCATTCTCGTTGAAGATTTCACGCTTGAACAACCGCGTACCAAAGACATCGTCAACATGTTAAAAGCACTGAACGCTGATGGAAAGGTACTCCTCATCCTTGATGAGCATAGCCCGAATATCCACCTCTCCGTCAGGAACATTCCGAAAGTTCACAGCTGCACATGGAATACGCTCAACATCTATCAAGTCATGTGGCATGATACGTTGATAATCACCGAGAAAGCCGCTGAGAAACTCGAATCCAAGTTCGTAAACACCGGTTCAGATACCGAAGGACAAGACTGATGAAGGATGGATATCAGATTATACTGCAACCGCTGATTACAGAGAAAAGCACAATTCTCCGCGAAGATAATAAGTACGCTTTTGTTGTTGATCGCAACGCGACAAAACCACAGATTCGCCGTGCTGCTGAAGAACTGTTCGACATCCAAGGCGACATCCTTAAAGTCCGAACAATGCGCGTTCGTGGTAAGCCAAAAGGTAAAATGTTGCGGTATCAACGCGGGCGGAAACCGCATTGGAAAAAAGCGATTATTACCCTAAGAGAAGGTGCGACTATCCAAGCGTTTGAGACTATATAGTCATCAGTTGTCAGTTGTCAGTTAAGCATTTGATTCACTAACGTTTTTTTTGACACGGGTGTTGCTAAAATCAGCAACGACGTGGACAAAGAGATGATCGATACTCAAGAACCAGACTAAAAACTTATAACTTACAACTATTAAAAGAGGAAATCAGAGTGCCTAAAACGTATTCACCTATCACCCCCAGTCGTCGATTTATGACAGGGTACACCTTTGAAGAGATTACGCGGAGCAAACCCGAAAAATCGCTCGTCAAAGGGAGCAAGCAGAAAGCCGGTCGGAATTCCAACGGACGCTTGACAGTCCGACGCCGCGGCGGTGGACATAAACGCCGATACCGGGTCATTGACTTCAAACGTGATAAATTTGGTATCCCTGCTAAAGTTGCCGCAATTGAATATGATCCGAATCGTTCCGCGCATATCGCACTCCTCAACTATGTTGACGGCGAAAAACGCTATATCCTTGCACCCGTTGGTGTTCAAGTAGGCGACATGCTTACCTCGGGCGAAGACGCAGAAATCCGCGTTGGAAATGCTTTGCCACTTGAAAAAATTCCACTCGGCTCCTCTATTCATAATATAGAGATGAAACCGGGCAAAGGCGGACAACTTGTACGGAGCGCCGGGGGTGCCGCCCAATTGGTTGACAGAGAGGGAAAATACGCACGTGTCCGGCTACCATCGGGTGAGATTCGGCTTATCCCAGTGCAAGCGATGGCTACACTCGGTCAGGTTGGCAATGTTAGCAAGATCGTTATCGGTAAAGCAGGACGTTCACGATGGCTCGGAAAACGCCCGAAAGTCAGAGGGGTCGCAATGAACCCGATTGACCATCCACACGGCGGCGGTGAAGGAAAAAGTTCCGGCGGTAGGCATCCAGTCACGCCTTGGGGCGTTCCTACTAAAGGGTATAAGACCCGAAACCCGAAGAAGAAATCGAGCCGCTATATTGTCGGAAAACGCAAATAGCCCTTTTCATGAATGCCTCGTTCCCGGAGCGAGCGAATAATGTTTAAAAGGGAAAGGAGATACATAATGGCGCGTTCTATTAAAAAGGGACCCTATATAGACCCCAAACTCGCCAAGAAGGTAGCCGCTATGGAACGCTCCGGCACCAAACGTGTGATCCGCACCTGGTCCCGGCGTTCAACTATTACACCTGAGTTAGTCGGACACACCTTGGCAATTTACAACGGAAAAAAGTTTTTTCCGGTGTATATCACAGAGAACATGGTAGGACATAAACTTGGCGAATTCTCACCGACCCGCACTTTCCGTTCTCACGCGGGGGGTGGGGCAAGAAGATAAGTTTTGCGATAAGCTTCAGCGCAAATTGACACTGTATTCATCTCTTTTTCGGGAAAATACATTCACCGCTTCGTCAATGATGGCGATGAACCAGAAACTCGCTTTTATTGGAGACACTGATGGAAGCCAAATCTAAAATTAGGAATGCATCGGTCGCACCGCGGAAAGCCCGTTTGGTCGCCGATCTCGTCCGTAATCAATATGTTGAAGATGCGTTAAGTCAACTACGCTTTACGCATAAAGCCGCTTCTCCTATCATCTATAAACTGATTCAGTCAGCAGCCGCGAATGCGCAATATCAAGATCCAAGTATTGATATTGCAGGCTTATACGTCAAAGAAATTCGCGTCGATGAAGGGATTACGCGGAAATGGATACGTCCCCGGGCACGCGGTATGGCAAACAGAATCCTAAAACGGAGCAGCCATATCACTGTTGTCGTTGACGAGGAGAGTACCGAAGATGCTGAATAACGGCGCACACGCTTATAAAGCACTACCAAACGCCTCGGCCCCTACGTCACAAGCGGGAAAATCTGATAGGAGGTTTGCGTGGGACAAAAAACTCACCCCCGTGGATTACGCTTAGGAATCATTGAGACGTGGGATTCAAAGTGGTACAGCGAACGGGATTACGCCAAGTGGCTCCATGAAGATTTTAAAATTCAGAAATTCGTCAAAGAGCAGCTCGCGCGAGCCGGAATTTCGCGCGTTGAAGTCGAGCGCGTCGCTGACCGGTGTAGCATCAACATCCATACAGCGCGCCCTGGTATTGTCATTGGGCGTCGCGGCGCTGAAGCTGAGAAACTACAAGCATTAATCGAGAAAGAGGTCGGCTGCCCTGTCCGGATTAATGTCTCGGAAATTAGAGTCGCTGAACTTGATGCACAACTTGTATCAGAAGCTGTCGCTACACAAATAGAACGCCGAGCTGGTTTTAAACACGCAATGCGGCGCAGCATCTCCAGTTCAATGCAAGCAGGGGCTTTAGGCGTCAAAATTATGGTCAGCGGTAGATTAGACGGAAAAGAAATCGCCCGCGCCGAATCCAGTATTGAGGGACGCGTCCCCCTTCACACCCTTAGAGCTGATGTTGACTACGGCTTTACCGAAGCAAATACAACATACGGTAAAATTGGAGTCAAAACTTGGATCTTCAAGGGCGAAATTATCGGAGTCCCTGACAAATTAAAGGGCGAAGCAACCGTCCGCCGCCAATCTGGACGGCGCGAAGATACGGGCTCCCAGCGTTCTGAGCGGCGACGAGGCGACAGGCGTTCCGGCTCTCAAGAGGGACGATCCAGACAATCTGGAAGACAAGACAGAGGCAGAAACCGACGCAGGCAGCGTCAGGGCAATCAGGGCAATCAGGGCAATCAGGGATCCAAGCACGAGTCGTAACTCGACTCACTGATTTATTCTAAGGAGGCATCTAAGGTGTTAATGCCGAAACGCGTGATGCGCCGCTATGTGCATCGTGGAAAACGCCGTGGAAAACCCCTCCGCGGCTCGAAAATAAACTTCGGTGAATACGGTTTGCAAGCAATGGAAGCCGGTTGGATTACAAACAACCAAATTGAATCCGCACGGATCGCTATCACCCGGTATGTACGCCGAGGTGGAAAACTTTGGATCAAGGTTTTTCCGCACAAACCACTCAGTAAACAACCTGCTGAAACCCGCATGGGCAAGGGCAAGAAAGGGCCCCCCGAATACTGGGTCGCTGTGGCTAAACCCGGCAGAGTCCTTTTTGAATTAAGCGGCGTTTCGCTTGAAGATGCAAAAGGGGCGATGGCTCGAGCCGCCCATAAATTGCCAATCAAAACTAAATTCGTCGCACGGAATGTGTAGTTTCGGCTACGACTCCAGCGTTGGAAAAATTAGGCACGCACAAACGCAGCATCATGTTTTTCACAACACCTAAGGAGGCACGGAAATATGAAAGCGGATGAACTACGAGGGAAAACAACCGAAGAGTTGGAAGGTGAACTGATGACGCTAAAGGAGAGCCTGTTTAACCAAAGATTTAGAAGTATCTTAGGGCAACAAGAAGACACAACACGTATCGGCAAAATCCGAAAGGATATTGCACGCGTGCAAACTCTTCTCCAGGAGCGTTCACAGTAAACAGATTTTTTAGTCATGAGCATCTCTACCCCGCTTACCGACATTGGCACAAGTGGGCACACGCTTAACACAAACCCAATTTTGACGAAGGAAAATCGGAGCAGAGGGGCCCCTGATAAAAAATCAATTTCAGGAATGTGCGTTTCAAAGTGCACACGCTAACAGGTTTTGGCTGGTTTGGAGGATAAAGTTGAACGAGGAAAAAAGAAGACATCGTAAATTTCGGACAGGTCTTGTTACCAGTAACAGTATGGATAAAACTGTCGCAGTATCAATTGTCCGGCGCTATCAACACCCTCTTTACAAGAAGGTCGTCCGGAAAACGAAGAAGATTCTCGCTCATGATGAGCACAATAGTTGTAACGTCGGTGACGTGGTACAGGTTGTTGAAACCCGGCCGCTGAGTCGTCAGAAACGGTGGCGGGTCCAAGCGGTCGTAAACGCAATACAACCCGCAAACGATTAAGAAATGCCATCACCAGAACACTTGCCGCTTCCCTATGCATCAGGCGAAGGACATAGCAGACGGTGTACGCATGGCACTTGAGAAGAAAGGGTTTTCATCCACACTCTGACGTTTCCAAAACACCGTTTTGAAAACGGTAGAGGAGGATACAAAAATGGTTCAATCATACTCTCGATTAAGCTGTGCTGATAATACTGGCGCAAGAAAATTAATGTGCATTAGTGTATTAGGAGGTACGCGCCGCCGCTATGCACGCGTAGGCGACGTGATTGTCGCAAGTATTAAAGAAGCAACACCTAATACACAGGTTAAAGCCGGCGAAGTCGTTCGCGCAGTTGTCGTCCGGACAACTAAAGAATATCGACGCCCAGACGGATCTTATATCAAATTTGACCAGAATGCTGCCGTTCTCGTCCATCCACCGGATCGAGAAGGGAATCAACTACCACGAGGCACCCGAATTTTCGGACCCGTCGCCCGAGAACTCAGAGAAAAGGGGTTCACCCGAATTATCTCGCTCGCACCTGAGGTTATTTAGGAGGACAATTGTGGCACGACAAAAACTGCATATTAAAAAGAATGATACGGTCGTAGTCCTTAGCGGACAGGACCGCGGTAAGGAAGGTGTGGTTTTGGAGGTGTTCCCAAAAAAACAACGCGCAATCGTTGAAGGCGTTCATATCGTCAAACGCCACCTCCGACCAAACCAAATGGGACAAGGCGGTGTTGTCGAACGCGAAGGCACCATTCACGTTTCCAATCTCAAAAAGGTTGAGGCTTAAGAAAAATACAACCTTGACACTGTAGACAGGAAATGTTACTGAGACAATCTCACTACATAAGCGATTTATAGGATACAAGGCTCATGAGCCCATTCAAAGAATTTTATCAAACCGAAGTCATGCCCGCATTACAGAGCCATTTTAACTATGGAAATGTTATGCAGATTCCGAAACTTGACAAGATTACACTCAATATCGGGGTCGGCGAAGCACTTCAGAACCCGAAAGCATCAGAAGATGCCGTCGGTGAACTCACGCTTATTGCAGGACAACGCGCTATCATTACGCATGCCAAAAAATCCGTTTCGGCTTTTAAAGTCAGGGAAGGGATGGCAATTGGATGTAAAGTTACGCTCAGACAGCAGCGGATGTATGAGTTCTTCAACCGATTGGTCAACGTCGTCTTACCACAAATCCGGGACTTTCGCGGTGTATCGCCGGACGCATTTGATGGCCGTGGCAATTACTCCATCGGCCTCACCGAACAACTAATTTTCCCGGAAATTGATTACGACAAAGTTAACGATGTCCGTGGGCTGAACGTAACTGTTGTTACCACTGCCCCGACTGATGAAGAAGGCCGTGAATTGCTAAGACTGCTGGGAATGCCGTTCCGAAAATAGATGAGATCGGTAGCATAAGGTTTCGCCTCAAAACGGCTACACAAACTCCCGCGCAGCTTCGGACGCAGCTAACTTTCAACAGCCGGACCCACTGAAAAACACAGACCGGATAAACAAGAAAAGGAGCTCAAGGTTGGCAAGTAAAGCATGGATTGCCAAACAGAAAAGAACCCCGCGGTTCCAAACTCGGAAATACAGCCGCTGCAAAAGTTGCGGAAGATCGCGCGGGTATCTGCGCAAATTTGAATTGTGTCGTATCTGTTTTCGGCTTTTCGCCCGCGCCGGGAAAATCCCCGGTGTCCGGAAGGCGAGTTGGTAGAAAACTGAAACCCGTCTGCCTTAACGATAATCGCACGATGCGGACAGCGGCTTCTCAAAAACGAGAAAGAAATAAGGAGAATCTTTCATGTCGATGACCGATCCGATTGCTGATATGCTCACACGTATCCGCAATGCCAATATGGCAGGACATGAACGCGTTGAAATCCCCTCTTCAAAGGTCAAAGCCGAAATCGCACGCATTTTGGCTGAAGAAGGTTTTGTCCGAAACTACCGCTTGCTTGAAGACGGAAAACAGGGGATTTTAAGAATCTATTTGAAATACGGAAATACCAAAAAAGAGAAGGTCATCACAAACCTTAGAC
>CAZQIP010000266.1:0-23039 GCA_964593655.1 uncultured bacterium
AATCCATACATACGGGCAATGAATTGCCCTACTACGAACAATGATTAGACTAACAATGATAGACGGGCAATGAATTGCCCTACTACAAACGAGGATTAACCTATATGAATCGGACTCACTTAATCACCGCGATCTTGCCGATCTTTTTTTGGGTATCAAATTCAAGGACGTAGATATAAATGCCGGTGGATACATCTGCGGTGTTATTACTTGTCAGCCACCACTTCTTTTCGTTGTGATCTTGCTCGGTTACGTCTAATGTTTCCAGCAATTCGCCTTTTGCAGTAAAGAGTTGGATGCGTGTGCCAATAGGTATCCTGTCGAAAGTAATCACCCCTTTATCAGTTACGTTGGGTCGCACTGGATTCGGATAGACGCGGGCCTGTGTCAAATCCGATACGGCTGTTTCGCTGATACTGCTCGGTATCTCAAGGGGGCGCGTCGCACCACGAATAGCGTTTTCATCAATATCAGCGACGTTGGAAACGGAAATTTCATACTGGTCTGTTGCGGTAAGGGGCTGCCCAAAGTGCTCAAGCAGACTCTCTGTATCAAACGCTAAAAGTGCCCGTCTCCCCATTCGGTCGCGGATAGCAGACACTGGATTTACGCCGTCAATCCGTTTCACTTTCCGCAGGACATACCGACTCTCGTCGGCAATGCCGAGGTTCATTCGTCGGTCAAATGTAACAATCACCCAAACGTTTCCGGATATAGACCTTTTCCCAGAAACTCCGTTAGGTGCGTCAGTCTGAAACTCAAGTTGTGTTGTCTGCATTTCTCCGCCGGGTTGGTGATAGGCAGCACGAATTAATTGGGGTGGCTCCCTGGGTGTGGCAGCAACAGGTTCAGTGCGCGGGGTTTCGGTTCCGTTGGTATCCTTCGTAGTGATAGCATACCAGTAGGTACTATTTCTTGTCACGCGTCTATCCAAGAATCTTGTAACGGTTAAGTTTTCCCTAATTTTCTCAAACGCATCATCCGCGGGTGTCTCTTCCTTTTCGCCTTCCGCCCGATAGACCGTAAAAGGTCGTGTTAACCTTGACAGTTCTTCATCCGTTGCGTCGTCCTGCTGAGCGTCCCACGTAACCTGTACTGCCTTCTCTGTCAACGGTCTTGCCTCAACATTCCAAGGTGTAAGCCTATCAACACCGGCTGGATCTGTTGCGAAAACGGACTCAAAACGGTAAATTCCGTCCTCAAGGTTAACGTAAAATTCGTTAAACCCATTTTGATTGAGCTCAGCCGTGAAGAGCATCGGCGTTTTCTCTATTCTCTGGTGCCACAATGCCTTCAAGGCAGTGCCATCCCACTGTGTTACATAGAGGTTCGGATAGGTCGCAATGATCAGGTTATTAGAGCCATCACGATCTACATCTACGATAGCAAGACTGTTAGCGTTCCGGCGGTGCGGTGCGATTGCGAGAGTTGCCTCTCGTTCCCCTTCTGCCAGTAGTGCGTAGCCGCGGGGTGTATGCGTAAAGACGAAAAACTTCCAGAGCGAGGGTCCTGAAGGGTTATCGGGTAGTGAGAGTAAGCCGCCGACAACAAACTCCGGGCTGCCATCTCCGGTGAGATCGCCTGAAGCAAGTTGGGTAATATTTTTCAGTGGGAGTTGCGTTTGCCATTCAAGCTGGAAGGTATTGGTGGCAGTGGCTTCATAAATGAAAAGATCGCCTTCGCTATCGCCTGCTACCAGCTCCGTGTTTCCATCACCATCAAAATCGTCAATAGCAAAACGTTGTGCGAATACGTTAGAGCCGGGGGTTTCATTGACTAAGGCTGCTTCTTCGACAAGGGTGTTTGTGGCATGGTCGTACGCAAAAATAAGGAGTCGATCATTGTTGTTATCCGCGCCGAGGATTTCCTTCTGTCCATCTCGATCAAGATCGGTGATAGTGCCTCCCGAAAGAAAGGGTGTCTCCCAGATAATTTGGTGTGGGTACCCTTGAGGTGTGCTACTTTCAATGAGAAAAGTCCGCTCATCATCCGTCGCAAGTATTTCGAGCCACCCGTCGCCATCGGTGTCATCTACTGCCCATGTGATGACCCCTTCCAGATTAGAGAGATTTTCGACACTCTCAACGGTATGTACTAATTCATATCTACCGGTTGGCAGGCGTTCATAGATTGCGAGGATAGCGGCCTGTAGCTCGTCGTTAACAGCATCTGATGACAACGGGCTTCCGACGATTTCAGGTTGACCATCCCTGTCAAAGTCGGCAGTTACACTTGCGATATGAAGTGGCGGAATATCGAGGGATTTTTCAGTGAACCCACTCGGGGAGATATGTCCACCAACAACATCAATAGCATAAAACGCGCCGCCGTTATCCTCTCTCGTCTTAAGGCTCGTTGTATTCTCCGATTCAACGAAAAACTGATAGGTTCCGGTATCAAAACCTAAGGAGAGGGAGTGCTCTACGCCGAGGTCCGTTGTGCTAAAAGGTGCGAAGGGTGCAAGGCTTCCCTCGCGTCGGTAATAGAGCGTATTCCGCGTGACATCATCCGTTGCCCAAGTGAAAAGTGTAAGACTCCGGTCACCATAAAGCGTTTCTGTTGCGGTCAGGGCGATAACTTGAGGCGGTGTCCGGTCTACGCTCAAGACGACCTGATCGTGTGTTTGGTGTCCGTCTGTGGCGGTTACCGTTAATCGGACCGTGTAGATTCCTTCTGGAACGGTTGTCGTATCCCAAACAGCCAACGTTTCACCGATTTTTTGTGTCACTGCCGGTTGCGTGAAAGGCGTAAATTCGGTGGGAACTGTAGATTCGCCATAACTCAGCCGCCATGATTGAAACTTATAGCCGCCAGCGTCGCCGATAAAAGTAATTGAATCTGCGCCGCCGCTATTGGTTTCAGGCGCGAGGATGCGTGCCTGTAATGCGCCACTTGCAAAGAGTGCGCGTTCAGCATTAACAGTGCCTGCCCCGACGAATTTTTCGTCTAATTCATCACTATCCTCTCGGTGGACAGGGTCGGCGGTGTTAATGAGTATGTGTCGAACCTCTTCATGTATGAGTGCGGGTCGTTTTGCGAGGAGTAGTGCCGCGACTCCTGCGACGTGCGGGGATGCCATAGAGGTGCCAGTGAGAAGCCGGTACTGGTTATCAATCTGTGTGCTGAGAATCACGTTGCCGGGTGCACCAATATCTATGGAGGCACCGAAATTGGATTGATAAAACCGCTGCTGATTCTGCTCGGTAGATGCGACAGCGATGACTTTCCGGTAGGCGGCGGGAAAGATAGCCGCGGGCTTCTGAGAATTGCCGGCAGCAGCGACTAATACAGCCCCCTGTGCATAAGCATAATCAATTGCATCCTGAATAACAAAAGAACGGTGCTCGCTGCCCCAACTCATGTTAATGACGCTTGCGCCGTTGTCGGCTGCGTAGACGATCGCCGATGCGGAGTCATCATCCTGCATGCGCGAACTCCCGCCGAGCGAGAGCCCTGCGCGTATCGCCATGAGTGGACATTCCCATGCGACCCCAGCGATTCCGATCCCGTTATCTGGCATGGCACCCGCAATGCCAGCGACATGTGTGCCGTGCCCGCTTTCATCAATAGGTTCGTTATCACCTTCAAGATAATCGCCCTCTGCTTGTATATTGGGGGCATCGGTAAAATCCCACCCATAGACATCATCAATGTAGCCGTTGCCATCGTCGTCAAGTCCATTTTCTGGGATTTCGCGTGGGTTTCTCCACGCTTTGGGTGCCAAATCATCGTGTCTATAATCGATGCCGGAATCGATGATAGCAATCACAACACTCCGGTTCCCCTTTTCGACTGCCCAGGCCTGCGGTAATTTCATCAGTGGCAGACTCCATTGTTCAGGATATTTCGGGTCATTCGGAACGACGGCGTCTGCAAGTGTTGGACGGAGGTAATTATATTCGACTGCTTCAACGAGCGGGTTCTGTTGGTATGCTGCTTTGAGTGCTTCAAGGGGTGCGTCAGGCGTAAACCGTAACAGGTAGATACGCTTTAAATTTGGATTGAGCGATGGGCGCGCGAGATATGGAAATAGTAGATGCAGCGATTCTACATTGTGTTTTGCGTGCAGAATGGAGATAGGTGCATTTGCATGCAACTGCTCAAGGTCTGTTGCTGCCTCCGGTGTCAAACGGATTAGCAGTTCGCTGGGGGTGATATGTGAATGGATATCCGCCAAAGGTGGATCCTCTGCTTTAATCAGCGAGAATTCGGCGCAGATTACAATTATTAGAAGTAAGATACCTACTGGCAAAATGTTAGAGCATTTCATAATGGCTATTGGCTGTCGGCTATCAGAAAGAGAGTTTTGTGGTATCCAAGCGAGACGCGCATGGCAGATAATGACCGTGATACATTGACGTTAACAAGTTGAAGTATTTTAGCATATCATAGAAGAAAAAAGTAGCAAAATTGGAATTAGGACATCTATCGGTTCAGAACGGGCAATGAATTGCCCTACTACGAACAGAGCTACTCCGAAGTTTAGAATGGACAGACTAATAAGTTATAGAAATGCTTAAACAAAAGCCAGAGCCTTGCCATCAGCAAATAGTTGATGACAAGGCTCTGGCTATATTCATCCACTGGTGGGGTTATTCAAAGAGCTGAAGTGCGCCGTCCTTGACCATAAGGACAATCGAATCATACACTGCTTCACCGTTAGAGTCAAACGAGAAATTTCCTAAAATTGTGGGGAAATCCATCGTCTGCGCTAATGCGTCCCGAATCCCCATTGCATCTGGTGATTGTGCGTTCATAATCGCGTTAGCGAGAATGTAGAGAGTGGCATACGACTGAGCCGCCCACGGTTCAGCATCAATTCCGTATTTCGCCTGATACTTCTCGATGAAATCTTGGTTCCCGGGTATGTTAGACAGCCCCGTCCACCCTGCAAAAGTTATCGCACCCTCAGCGGCATCGCCTGCATCTTGAATTTCTTTTGCGGTCAAATCAGGCACGATAAGTTGAACAGTGTCTGGAATACCGAGAGCTCCCGCTTGAATGATAACCTGCGTCATCTCTACTGACAGCGCGGAGACGAAGAGGGCCTCAGGCGCCATGTTCATGATATTGGTCAATTGCTCAGAAAAATCGGTATCGCCGGTTTGGAAGGTTTCCTCTATTAGAATCTCGACACCACTTGCCTCAAGTGCCTTCTTCAACTCACTGTTGCTACTTTCGGAGTAGGTATCAGCGGCATCATATATTAATGCAACCTTCGTATAGCCGAGTTTCCCGTGGGTTGCCATGACTCCACTGGGGTTCATTATGTTCACAGCGAGCCCGGTGCGGAAGACATAATCGCCAATCGAGCTCAAACCTGCAGCGGACGAAACGGAACTAAAGGCGACCACTCCGGCCTCTTGCGCGATTGGGAAAGCATCTTCAAGGTAATCTGAGATAGCGATTCCAATGATGGCAGATACGCCTTGATCGACCAATTGCTGCACGGCTGCGATCGCCCCTGCTTCACTGCTCTGATCGTCCACAGTGATGAAGGTGAGATCGGTATCACTGAGTGCGTTAATCTCTGCTTGTGCTAATTCAAAGCCTCGTTGCATCGGAAGCCCATAGGGTTCAGCATCCTTTCCTGTCAGAGATACCACAACACCGATGGGAATCTCTTTATCCATCATTGGAGGCGTTGTCGTCTCGTCGTCAGATACTATTGAAGCGACCCTTTCGCAGCTGGAAAGCCCGATAGCCATAGTAGCAATTGCTGCCAATACAAACGTGAATGTCATGATTCTTCTCATGTTCATGTTAAATCTCCTTTACTTTACAAATGAAAAATTCAGGCGGGAGTGATTCAAAAAACGCACCGCCCTTAACCCTATTCGTTATCAAAAAACGAGTTATTATACCAAACCACTCTAATACCCAAAACCACTTTAACACCAAGTATTCCAACCAGATCTTTCGGTGTAGATATTTTAGCGTTGCTTATTATTTCATAGTTGGAAATTGTTGTCAACAAAAAACGAATAGATCTGAGATACTTACAATCTAAGTTAACGTAGGTTGGTTTGTTGGGTTTCGCTCTATTTATCTTCTTGCGTGGGTCATCGAAAATCGGAGCGCAATTCACACACTAAAATACATCCAACACTTTTGCTGTCTTCGCATCAACAATTGCGGTCACGATATTCCCGCTGCTGTGATTAGAGAAACTGACTACCCACACGAACCCTTGAAAAGATGGGTACGCGTGAACCGCGATTTGATCACCTAAAGCGGCTTTGACACGCGCCTCCGATTTTGCGATGAGAAGTATAGCGTCGCCTTTTTGGGGGGGATAAAGCCTTCGGGTTTCAAGCGAACTTATTATCTCTTTGCCTTTATCCGCCTCTGCGGGCAACGCCTTCAGGTTTTGCTGTGTGAGCCCCCGAAGCAGCGCAGCCTGTCGTTGATATGCGTTTCGGTGTTTCTGATAACCTTCGAGTCCGTAGGCAATCGGAATCTTTTCATATTGCATTGCGCACATCTCTGCAGCATCGGCTTCAAACTGGAGTGCCTTTACATAATCGCCTTGCTGCTCCGCTATTTCGCGTTGTTTCCTGAAAAATGTCGGATAGATACCGAACTCGTAAAACCGATCTGGATAGCGCGGCAGCCACATTGCGATAAACTTTGCGATATTTTCACGTTCAGCATTCAGCATTGCAAAAGCATCGGGGTTACAAACCGCTCCCACAAATTTCTGCCAAGCAATTTCTGCCTGCTTGCGGTGGTATTTATGCTGCTCCTGAATCTCTCGCGCCTCTTTTTTTGAGCGTGCCACCCACTGTTTGTATCCGCGCCGGATGTAGTAGTTGTGTGCAATCTCGTTCATGGGGGCAGAAATGCGTTTAAGGCATTCTGCAGCGGCTTCGTGCCAGAGAGCAAGTTTCCCGAAGTCGCCAGACCGCGTGTAGTGTCTGATAAAGATGTCAGCAGTCGCTGTGCCTTCGCGGATTGCATGACACGGCTGCGTAATTAGGAGGAAAACGGGAAAAAGCAACGGCAAAATAATTTTCATAACAGAAGCACGTGAACGGCAGAACGGAGTCTGCCTACTACTTTAGCATAAAGCGGACGGTTCCGGAAAAGGTTTCGTCAGGTGCCAGCACAATTACGCCTGCGGGAATTCCGCGCGCTTCAAGGTTGATAGCATCTGTTGGACACGTATAAGGTTCAAAACAGATAGCATCTCTGTTAGGCGGTGTATAGACGACCAGTTCTCTGAACTGCGCGTCGGATTCCATTACCATACCGTATCCGGTATCCTTATTCTCAATGAAGCATCGACTGACACCATCAACGAATTGAACGTCCGTAAAGACGTGGTCAAGCTTCAGCTTCGCGAAGGGTTGCCCATTTCGTAAGTCAAGCGTGCCGTTAACGTCGTGTCGTTTTCCGGTTGGCACGAGGACTTCGTCAAGCTCCCAATACTTGGCGGCAGGGACCGTAATAAGAGCTTCAGCTGCATCTGCTTCGGTGCCGAGGTCTACACTAAAATAGGGGTGGATACCGAAACCTACAGGCATATTCTGGTTGCCTGTATTTTTGATGGAAATCTGCATGGTTAGCACAGCATCTTTGAGGGTATAGGTAATCTCAATTTTAAAAGGGAACGGATATTGGCGGCCGACTTCGGGAAAATCTTGAGAATTAAGCGAGCACACGAGTGTCGCACCGTTTTCACCAGCAGTATGACTTTCGACCTGATAGGGTTGATTTAACAACAAGCCGTGGATTGTTGTAGGAGATTCGGGTGATTTGTCAAATTGATAGGTTTTGCCCTCAAACTGCCACGTGCCGTTTCGGATTCGGTTCGGGAACGGGAACAGGATTGGATTGCCGTAAGCGGTCGGGCGTTCTTCGAGTGTGGTAAGGTCCGGGGGTGCGTCTATCAGATTTAACCAAATGTCGCCGTCTGCTATCTTGAAAGCGTAACAGTTATTTCCGAGTGCTGGTACGATTTCAGCAACCGCTTTCTCATCTTGTTGGATGTAATAAACTTGAAAACCGTCAACCGTTTTTACCGCGACTGAATACGTTGTATGCGTCATCGTTTCCTCTCTATCTGCGTTTGCGAATATCGTTGAAAGTAAGAAAAGAATACAACCCGTTGCGTGTAACCAAGTTCTTCTGGGTTGACGGAAAGGAAAAATACCGATCATTTTCGCCACCATATTACACTTTGGCGCACCAGTGAATACCGCGTTGCAGGACTTCTCGGAAGTTTGGATTAGAAAAAGTCACATCATCGTGCCCACTCTGGAAGCAGAAGATACGGGCTTTTCCATATTCACGCGCCCAACCGAGGACCTCCATACTGTTCGGATGATCGACTGTTAGCAGAATTGAACTATCATCGCCAGCGGATTTCATGGTATACGTCTCATCTCCCATCTCCCAATTGATAAGACCGTCGGTAATGGGGTGTGTTGCATCAGCGATTTGCACGTTTAGCGTTTGCCGTGGATAGTATCCAAACTCGCCGCGATCGCCAACCCCGCACATTTCGGAGTAGACATCCCATTCTGGAAACGCCAAGATGGCATGATGTAGAATTACTATACCCTGTCCACGTTCCGCCAAACCGAGAATAGCCTGTGCTTGTGCTTCTGTCGGATAGGGACGGTGGAAGTTGTAAAAGACGACAGTGTCGTAGTCTTTCTGGTTAGGGTCATCTACGAAAATATCCAGATCTTCTCGGACGAATTGGATACCTTCCATACTTTCAAAAACTGCGTCAAACTGTTTTTCTTGAAATCCGTGTTCACCGGTTACAACTGCGATTTTCATTTTTTTAACTTTCCTTGCGGTTCGGCGAGGCGGGTTCGGGATCTGACGTTCCACCTCGTATATCTGAAGAAATACCCAAGCAAAAATACCCCTCTATTTCATTACGGGCTTGCGATCTTCGATTAAAACATACCTAATTATTTTTGGCAGTCAGTGAGGTAAGTCATGTCTAATCGGTAATTGCCTGATAAGTGAGGACCCGGAATTGGGCGTGGAATGGCGAATCACCTATCAGTTGCGTCATTAAGATGCCGATTAAGTCTTCAAGGGGATCAATCCAAAATGTCGTGCTCGCGAGACCGCCCCAACTGTAAGTGCCTTCAGAACCAAGGCTATTGGTATCGGCGACGTTGGTGACAACGGCAAATCCGAGTCCGAAGCCGCATCCGGTTCTCTCAAGGGGGTGCCAATCGTCAGAGATATGATTCATTCGGATGAGCGCAACGGTTTTTCTTCCGAGGAGTCGCACACCATCGAGTTCACCATCGTTGAGCAACATTTGACAGAAGCGGAGATAATCCGCGGCGGTCGATTGTAATCCGGCACCACCGGAGTGGAAGAAACTCAGAGGCCCACTCGAAACAGGCGCGTTCTCAATTACCTGAATACTACCGTCTTCGGTGGGTTCATATAACGTTGCATATCTATCAACCTTGTCGTCCGGTACCGAGAAAGCGGTGTCGTTCATACCTAACGGATTAAGGATACGAGTTTTCAAAAATTCCTCAAACGGCACACCAGACACGACCTCTACAAGATAACCGAGTACGTCGGTAGACATCCCGTAGTTCCACGCATCACCGGGGTGGTGAAGGAGCGGAATATTTGCGAGTTCTTGCGCCATATTTGCGAGGTCTCCACCGTAGAAATTCGCCGCTCTATACCGCTCATTAATCGGATGCTCCCAGTCCCCGCCGTAGATAAGTCCAGCGGTATGTGTAAGCAGATGCTTTATCGTCATCTCTCGCTCTGCATCAACAATAGCCTCACCCCCTTCAGTGTAAACCTGCATATCCTTGAAAGCGGGAATCAATTCAGAGACGGGCGTACCGAGCTGGAAATGTCCTTCCTCGTAGAGCATCATGACGGCGATGCTGGTAATCGGCTTCGTCATCGAGTAGATGCGGAAGATGGTATCAAATCCAACTGGTTTCGCAGTAGCGACATCTTGCGTTCCGAATTTTTCAAAATGGACGAGTCTGCCTTCACGCGCGATCATCGTTAAAGCGCAGGGGATTTTACCGTCGTCAACCCAGCGTTGCATGACCGGAGCGATGCGTTCCAACCGTGAAGTTGACATGCCGACATCTTCAGGTACAGCGCGCGGTAATCCTTCATATACTGTCATTAAGATCTCCTAAGATAGTTACCAGTTCCCAGTTACAAGACCGTTGTGATTAAATCATGGGTAACACCCAAGCAAAACACCTTCTTTAACTGATAACTGTTAACTGACAACTGTTAACTTCCTCATTCAGTGAGTGCCTGATAGGTTAGGACTCTAAATTGTTGCTGGAAAGGGTGAGGGTTATTGAGGAGTTGCGTCATAAGCAAGCCGATCAATTCCTCTTGCGGATCAATCCAGAAGGTGGTAGCGGCGGCACCGCCCCAACTGAAATTCCCAACAGAATTCAGGGTATTCGGCGGGTTTTTACGCGTAACAACGCTAAAACCGAGTCCAAACCAATCGTCGTGATGCGGGTATCGCATCAGCTCAACCGTCTTTTTGCCCAATATACGGACACCGTCAAGTTCACCACCGTTGAGCAACATCTGAGAAAAGCGCATGTAATCTGCAGCGGTTGAGACGAGTCCACCACCGCCGGATGGAAAAAAACTGACCTCATCGTTAGCGAGTGGTGCATCTTCTCCTACGCGTTTCATCATCCCCTCTCTTCTGTTATGCCGATACAGTGCCGCAAACCTGTTCACCTTCTCCGGCGGCACTGAAAATGCAGTGTCCACCATACCAAGCGGTTTAAAGAGACGGGTTTGGAGGAATTCTTCAAACGGCATACCAGAAACGACCTCCACGAGATAACCGAGTACATCAACGGAGACTCCATAGGTCCACCTTTCACCCGGTTCGTGAACGAGCGGGATATCGCCGAGTTTCTTCACCATGTCTGCCAACGTCGTGCCGCGTTCAAAAATTTTCGCCTCTTTATAGCGTTCATCAACAGGTTTATTGCCCCAACCGTAAGTTAACCCAGCGGTATGCATAAGGAGATGCTTGATTGTAATCGGCTTCTTTGCGTCCAAGATTTCCGTCTGATCCTCGTTGTAGACCTTCATATTTTTAAATTCAGGGATAAATCTGGAGACTGGCGTGCCGAGTTGAAAGTGTCCCTCCTCATAGAGCATCATCACAGCGACACTGGTAATCGGTTTTGACATGGAGTAGATACGGAATATCGTGTCTGGCTCAACAGGTTTGTTATTTTCAACATCCCGCATGCCGATGGTTTCAAAATGCACAATTTTTCCGCGTCGTGCCACGACCGTTAGGAATCCGGAGACTTCTCCTGAGTTGACGTAACCTTGCAGGAAAGAGCGGATGCGTTTTAGGCGTTTGGTAGAAACACCGACCTCCTCTGGTATTGCCGTGGGGAGTCCGTGCGTCGAAGCGGCGTTAACATTTTTCAGAGTTGTTGTCTGAACATCTTGTTTAGGGGCAAGGTTAACTGTTCCGCACGCGAGTATAGTGACGCAGAAAAGTAGTAAGTATAAAGCCGTAAATTTTTTCAATCTATGCTCCTTATCGTTATTCAGTGAGTGCCTGATAGGTTAGTTTCTTAAATTGATCGTGGGAAGAGGAGACATCACTGATCTGCGTCATGAGCAAACACGCGAAAGTTAATATCTTCAATTTACGCTCCGTATTTCAATCTATTGTAACGTAAGCCACCTATTCATAGACATAGCACTCCTAATGAAGATTAAGAATTTAATCGGGTAATTCTAAGACGTGTGATAACAAGTAGATCGGTTCGTAGTAGTGCGATTCATCGCACGTTGTGTACTGGCAATTACCCAATTTATTTGTTAAACCTCATACGGAGTGCGGTCGCCTCAAGCCACTCTTTCTATTCTCACTGCGAAGCAATATTACCGCTACAGGGTGAAGAAAGAGGCTGAAGAATTTTATAACCCATTCGTAGGAACCTGGGTTATTGTGCCTGTTTAATATATCCCCAGCGCGTTGCGAGTTTTCCGCCGGGTTCAACGCTGAGAATTTGCGCTAAGCCGACATCCATCGCTTCTTGGATTTCCTTTTCGGTGCGTGCGACGTTGGAGATGCGTATCTCTTCAATGATACCTTTTAACCCGTTTGCGTTATCAAGGTTCGGCACGCCAATGGTAATAGGGTCGTTGCTCTGAAACGACTCAGCGTTGGGCGCCTTGGTCTCCAACTTGCCATCAACGTAAACGTGTCCCATCTTGCCATCATAGGTAAAGGCGAGATGATGCCATTTGTTGTCGGTAATGTCACTTGTGCCATCTATATTGAACGCGCACCCGCCGTTTGCCCCAATCTGCGCATGTAGAACGCTCTGATCTACATGAACCCAGATGCCGTAGTTTCGATTGGTACATCCTGCCTGCTGTTTGCAGATCATACCTTGCCATTTACCGGTGCCCTCTTTCACTTTAACCCATGCTTCAATACTGAGTGTTTCCAACTCCAGTTTTTTGGTAGAATCGACGACGATGTAGCCGCCAGCATCGCCGGGGAACTCCAATCCTGTCCCGAACTTCGCTTTTACCCACTTAGGACTCCCAGCAAATTTGCCATCGTGTCCATTACCGGACGCGTCTTTCACAGTCCGTCCGGCACCTTCCTCAAAGAGCCAGACTGCGACTGTATTTTTATCAACGGCTGCCTCGGCAAATCCACCGCCGAACAGGAGTAAAACCGCGAGCAGAATAATTAAGAACCATCTGATGGGATAGAACGGCTTCGTATTCGTGATGTGCATAATCGTTTCCCCCTTTTATTTCTCGTATTTTATCAGAAAGAGAATTTTTAAGTCAAGGGTTTTGAGGTTAGCAGTCAGAGCCATTCAGTTTTCGGTTTTTTCAGGCACTTTCGCGGAGGGATCGCGAGTACAGCTCGCTCCTACCGAGAAGAGAGGTGTACGAAAAATCGGAGTTATGTGACAATTGAATGGCTCTGGATTAGCAGTCAGAAATAAAAATGTTGACACAAGATTTCACATGGCATATAATTTCGCATGTCGTGTTAGACGCGTTGGACGCGCGAATCGTGATTTGGAACATACAAGGAGGCTTACATGGCAGAACAAATTAAGATGGGATTGGTAGGATGCGGCGGTATGTCTGGTGCACACATGGGTGGTTATCGTCAACTCTGGTCGAAAGGATTTAGGGATTTTGAGATTGTGGCGGCGTGCGACATTGCCGAAGAACGCGCAGCGGAACGTGCGAATCAGGCACACGAATTTCAAGGGGGTACGAAGCCAGCAGTCTATACAGCGCTCGATGAAATGCTGGCGAAACATCCTGATCTGGCGTGCGTAGATATCTGTGCGCTCCACAGTGCACACCACTCACTCGCTGTGCCTGCGCTCGATGCTGGAAAGCATGTTATCATTGAAAAGCCGTTCGGTATCACAATGCGGGCATGCCAATTGATGATGGAAGCGGCGGAGCGGAACGACAAAATCATCTCTGTGGCAGAAAATTATCGTCTGGCGCGTATCCAACGCACCCGGAGTTGGGCAATCGCGCAAGGCCGTATCGGTGAACCGCGTATGTTCTTCTGGATCGAAGTCAGCGAAGGCTTAGGCAAATGGGGTTGGCGCAATTTCAAGATGGATGCCGGCGGCGGTTGGGCATTAGATGGCGGTGTGCATTTCACGGATCTGATGCGCTATATTCTCGGTCTCGAAGCCGAGGAAGTTTACGCGATTAACAAGGCTTACGAACCTTACCGTTACGATAATCCGGGTGAGCGTGAAGGTGGTTACGCTATTGATGTCGAAGATGCGATGATCGCTACCATCAAGTTTGAACAAGGCGTAACTGCGCAGTGGACCTGGGTCGGTTCGGCACCCGGACACGGTTTCGGGCAACACACTGTCTACGGCAGTGAAGGCGCGCTTGATTGGGGTAGAGGCTTGGTACCGCGCGGCGGCGAACCGATTTCCAACGAAGATCTGATGAAAGAATTCACGGAGAGCCTCAGCGATTCGGAACGGGAATACTATTTCCCAGGTGGTATTGAAGACACCGTCGCGATTGAGCTGAAATACTTCGCTGATGCGATTCGGAGTGGTGGCAAACCGGAAGTGGATGCTGTTGAAGGGATGCGATCCGAAGCGATCTGCATGGCGGTCTATGAATCTGGCTGGTTTGGTCGTCCTGTGACAATCGCCGAGATTGAAAACTGCGAGCTCGAAGGCTATCAGAAAGAGATTAATGATAAATTGGGGATCGGGACATAGAGACACATCCTGCAATTGGATCTCTTAATTTCTGGAAAGGCGTGGAAGATTGGAAGGTTGGTCCCTGGAAAATCTTCCGCCTCAACGATTGGTTAAAACTATGGAACGATTGAAAGGGAAGGTTGCGATTGTTACAGGTGCCGGGAAAAAAGGTGAAGTTGACGGGACCGGCTACGCGACCTCCATGCTCTTCGCGAGAGAAGGTGCGAAAGTGCTATTGGCGGACATCTCTCCTGAAAACGCCAATGCCACACTGTCAGAAATTGAGGCAGAAGGTGGCGAAGGCTCTGTGTTCATTGGGGATCTATCCACAGAGGCAGCTTGCGCTGGAATGGTAGAAGCTGCGGTTGAACGTTTCGGTAAAGTGAACGTTCTTTTTAACAATGTTGGACTGGGCGGTTCTGGGATGGTCACGGAGGTAGACGAAGCGAAATGGGATAGAGTCATGGATGTCAATCTCAAGAGCATGATCATGGCGTGTAAGCATGCGGTGCCTCGGATGGCTGAGGCGGGCGGTGGGTCTATTATTAATGTCTCGTCGATTGATGCGTTGCGTGCCGGTTGGGTTCGGAATGTGCCATACGCAGCAGCAAAAGGTGGAATGATTTCGACTACGAAGGTGATGGCGGTTCATCATGGACGTGAGAATATCCGAGTGAATTGTATTGCGCCGGGTCACCTCTATGCCTCGTTTCCTGCGCCTTATCTGAGTGAAGCGGAACGGGAGCGCCGTCGTCTCATTGGCCCGCTTGGGACAGAGGGAACCGCATGGGACGTAGCATGGGCGACCGTTTTTCTCGCCAGCGACGAGTCAAAATGGATTTCTGGTGTTGTTATTCCGATTGATGCAGGTCTACTCGCCGCAACGCCACTTGCCGTCGTGCATCAATTGGACGAATAATGGGCAGTGCGGCATAGATATTTAATTGGTAGATAATAGCGTTATTGCGAGTTCCACAAGTAGTTTATGTTGAATTTCACCGGATCCTCAGCAGCGGCGATCCCTTCCATCCGCACCTGTAGATCCAAAAGTTCCGCCGATTGAGTTTCATAGAAAAACTGAACGCCTACTTCGTTATTGGGGCCAATGAATTGTGCAAAACCCGTTATATCATCGTCTGTTAGCTGTTTTCCATTTATTGTAATTGTTACGCCGCTCTCGCTAAGTGTTGGTGGATTTTGGGGGATTGCTCCGTCTGGGTAGTATACCCAGATAATCCATCCGTGTCCATCATTGGTATCCTCTGGATTATTCCCGTTATTGCCATTGTTCCCGCCATTGTTGTTGCCGTTGTTCCCGCCATTGTTGTTATTTCCACCGCCGTTATTGCCATTATTGTTGCCGTTATTGTTATTTCCGCCGCCGTTATTGCCGTTGTTCCCACCATTATTGCCGTTATTATTGTTATTTCCACCCCCGCCGTTATTGCCATTGTTCCCGCCGCCATTATTGCCATTATTGCCGTTATTATTATTGTTGTTTCCGCCCCCGCCGTTATTGCCGTTGTTCCCACCATTGTTGTTGTTGTTATTTCCACCCCCGCCGTTATTGCCGTTGTTCCCACCATTGTTGTTGTTATTTCCGCCCCCGCCGTTATTGCCGTTGTTCCCACCATTGTTGTTGCCGTTGTTATTGTTGTTATTTCCACCTGCTCCGTTAGGCGTTGACGGATCGTCGTTTGATGGGTCTCCTGTCGGACTTGTCGGTGTCTGTGGGTTCGGGACTCTTTCTGCGCGTACAATAGGTTTCCCTTCATGATAGAACAGATAAAGACGTTTCTCCGGATAAATGTGGATGGCAGATGCGTCGTCTTGTGTTTCTGCTGTAAGTTCTATGCAGGTTGAGTCGAGATCGTCCTGAAAGCAGACAGCATCTCCATCCTTTGAGATCAGATAGCGATCTACCTCCTGAACAGTCAGCACTGACCCTGTATAAGGCATGTCGGAACAACCGGTGATGCTGAAAAGGATAATTAGGATTCCCAAAATACCTTCTACCGCTAAAAGTCCAATTATTTTTCTCATAATGTCAGTCCTGCTTAAATACTACTATAGTGGGCGTAACCGTAGGATGTTTGTATCATTATCAGATGTTACGTTATCAGCACTGATGTGGAAGGTTGCCGTATTACCAGGAACCACTCCATCCACTTGGATCGTTATCTCTGGTACTTGCGTTTCGATGGAAAACTGAACGCTGCGTCTGCCATCAGATTTATCAATTTGCGTGAAGTCGATGATATCTAAGTCTCGCCGCGTGCTCGTGCTAACTACGTTCCCTTCAACGATTCTAATGTCAAGTCCACTGGTTTCAGGTGTTCTTCCACGATTTGCTTCACGGAATGTATCTGGGTAGTATATCTCGATAACCCAGCCTTTGGAAATATAGTCCGTATTGCCAGTGTTCAAATTGAGATTTGATGGCAGTTTCGCTCTGCCGGTCTCTACCAATTCCTGCACGATTTGTGTGGTGTCCATTAACCTCTTCGCTTCCAAAATGGACTGTCCTTGATAATCAAACACATAGACGATGTTTGTTGGATGAACGTGGACGGTAGGTGTATAGTCTATATTTGTCGCGTCAATTTCTGTTGTATCCAACAAAAGTTTTACACAGACGGTATCGAATCCATCCTGAAGGCAGACGGTATCTTCTTCAATTGTGTTAAGATACTGGTCTACATGACCCACTGTTAGCGTTGGACCGGTATAAGGAACATCGGAGCAGCCTGTTATGCTGATAAGCACAATCAGAATACTGCTGATTAAACTCATCGGTAAATATCCACCTTTTTTCAGCAATTCAAAACCATCTTTCACTCGTAGAACATTGTAAAGTGCTATCAATGCCTCAGTTCGTGCTTTGCTGGAATGCTGAGAAGATATATTGCTAATTTTTATATTTATTTTTTCCATGATGTTGCTCCTCTATTGGAATCGCAGTGCGAATTAACCGATCTGAGTAGTATCGACTATCTTCTGGGCTTGTATGGTATCTCTAAGGCACCCAAATTAGAATGAACCCAAACGCTATAAATAAACGATGGGTACCGATGTTAGGTTTCACTAAGTTGGTTTTTCACGTCTGATGTGCCATAATTATGGCAAGTTATTACCCATTGAAAAATCGTGGACTTTGTTGAAAAACATTCTTGCCTTGAAGATATTTCCTGTTACGCCAGAGGGGACTATGTCCATAGAAACCTTTACAAATGCCAAAAACAACAATTCTATAGTCTATATAGAGAAGCACATCCCTTTATTCAATATTTCAACGGGTGGATGTAGCGGATTTTTTGTGGAACCAGACAAGACTGTAACCAATATCCATGGCATCGCAGGTCGGGGGGCCGTTTTGGTAAAATCGATTGATGGAAAGACGACTTGGAAAGTTGAAGGCGTTGCTGGGTTTAATGAGTCGAGAAAGTAGTCAACGCACGGGTTCCAACCGGTTAGAACTGTGCGGGGAAGTTGCCGCGTGCGGCATCCATGACTTCGCCTGTAATTTCATCGTGGCCGTTGTCCTTGGCGAAACTTTCAATCCCCATCTTCGCCATGGGACGGACGAAAGCGGGGATCCGCTCTAAGCGTTCGAGCGCCTCCGCTGTCCAGGTGGGACCGGTCGGTTCGGTAGGCGTTGCTTCTTCCTGAAATGCATCCGAGATAACGCCAGTAAAGGGACATTTGCCGCCTTCAGCAGTCCCGCCTGAATCGGTTTCTGACGAAAACATGTTAGGCATTGATTCGCCCTTTGCCGTCTCTAATTGTGAGCGTACCAGCTGCATCGGTTGTGCTGCTTCGTTAGTGCCACCGAGTTTAAGGTCCAAGGATTTCAGCATCTGGGTCTCCGACGGATTGAGGTACATGGCGATCTCTGTAAAGCAGTCAGGGCATTCAAAAAGTGCCGTTACAGAGCCTTGTTCAGGTCGGGTCACGTCTTTAAACTTCATCGCTGTGTCGCAGTCTGTACAAAGGAACTTCATAATTTTAACTTTCCTTGCGGTTAAACAACATGAGATTAGTATTTCACGGGCTTTTTTTAAACCCGTCCTCCATTTCATTACGGACTACGTATCTCACATCTAATATGCTACGAAAGATGCACAAACTAACAGTTTGTGCTACAGTTTCATTACGGGCTACGTTGTGTTTTCTCATCAAAAAAGTCTTGGATTTTTTTAGCCACTTGCACAAGTGCTTTACTTGCGGGAGTATCAGGGTATTTGTCAACATAAGGGGTTCCGTTGTCGTTGGCATGGGCGAGTCGCGGGTCAAAGGGGATGCTGCCGAGAACGGTTTGCTGGAATGCTTTATCAGGCGTTTCGTCTGCGGAAAAGAGTGGTTCTTCCTCGCCGCAGTGTTGACATACATAGAAAGCCATATTTTCGACAACACCGATGATCGGGACTTTGAGAATATCTCTCGCCATGGTCACCGATTTTTTGACGATCAATTGCGAGACTTCAGAAGGGATTGTCACAACGACGATCCCACCGAGATTCGGAATAAGTTCTGCTACGTTTGGCAGTCGATCGGTCCCGGGTGGCAGATCCAACAGGAGGTAATCCAAGTTACCCCACTCGGTATCGGCGATGAACTCTCGGAGCGCGCCTACCTCCATCGTGGTACGCCATGTGAATGCATCCTTCTGAGAATGAGCGTTCCAAAGCACGGGGGCATCGTCTTCAGCCAAGAGCAGGTCCATGGAGATCAGTTTGGTACCGAGTGCGGTCATCGCAGGTTTGACTCCTGTAGGTGTATATTCCAATGTAGCGTTGCGGACCCCCATCATTTTCGCGAGCGTCGGTCCATTGATGTCAGCGTCAACGACCCCGACAGTGTTGCCGGTTAGCGTGAGTGCGGCGGCAAGATTCGCGGTGAGCGAACTCTTTCCAACCCCGCCTTTTCCGCTCATAACGGCTACGGTATGTTTTACTGAAATGAGTCGCTGTTGGAGTCGGTTTGCCTGTGCGGTGACTTGTCCGATAATGTTGGAACCGGCATCGCTTGGCAAATCGGTGTAAGTTTTCATTATTCTGCACCAATGGCATAGAGTGCCTGATAACTTCGGAGATAGAGCGTGCCGTTTGAGATAACGGGAGATGCAGCGATAACTTCGTCCATGGCATTACTGGCGACGATTCCAAATTCACGCCCGGCTTTGACAACAGTGATAACCCCGTCACGAGATGTTAGATAGATAAACCCATTGGCATAAACAGGCGAGGCACGATGCCGGTGTCGATGCGTCCGTTCTCGATAGAGTTGTTCTCCGGTTACGGCATCAAGGCAGATCAAGTCGCCATTTTCTCGGCAGAGGTAGACTAAGCCATCATGAATGAGCGGAGAAGGGACATCGGGCGTACCTTGCTGACGTTTCCAAATTTGCCACTCACTGTCAGTTATATCGGCCTGTGCCGCAGCAGGATTGATGCCCAAAACAGGTCCATTTTTCGCCGAAGGAACGACAATAAGTCCTTCCGTTGCAACGGGCGAAGCGACAAACCGGAGGGAGTAATTATAGCTCGCTGTAGGATTAAAGCCGCCACATCGCCAGATCTCGTTGCCATCTTCCAAGCTGTGTGCGGTAACATAGTCCGCGCCGTGGACAACAAGGTACTCACGCTCGGCATCACGGTAGAGAATTGGAGAGGTATAAGCCTGTTCGCATTCAGCGGTTGCATCACTGTCCCGATCATGCTTCCAGATCTCCGCACCGGTCATTTTGTTAAGTGCAAGGACGACCCATGCGTTGCTGTGGATGAGTTGGAAATAGAGGCGATCTTTGTCAAGGAGCGGGGTCGTTGACATGACAAAGTAGAGATTGAAGCTCCCATAACGGTCAGCGAGATTGGTGTGCCAAACCTGATTTCCCTCAAAATCATAGCAGGCGAGGTCTCCGGTTCCGAGGAATGCCCAGACATGTTCGCCATCGGTTACCGGGGAAGGTGCAGCAGAATTACCTTCGCCGCCACGAACATCTCGGTTGCCATGTCCGAGAGTGCGTTTCCAGAGTTCTGCACCCTCAGTACTGATACACAATAAGACGAGTGCATCACCTTCCGCTGAAGTGAGGAAAATTTTATCTTCCCAGATGACAGGTGTGGAGGCGGCTTCACCGGGGAGCGGTAAACGCCACTTGATATTTTCGGTTTGACTCCATTGGATAGGCACCTCGGTTTCATTGCTGATACCGTCGTTGTGCATGCCACGCCACTGCTGCCAATTGTCAGCAAAACCGTTAGCAGTCAGGATAAATATCACGCCTATGAATGTCAATGTATTTCTCAAAACATGCTTTTGCATAATGAACCTCCGCTTTTTCAGTGAACCTTGTTACGATTCTGCACCTGTGGCAAGTTTCAACGTTTTTCGTCTGTCCATAAGCCGCGATCCGGTCCCTTCCATTGATAAGGCACTATTTTCGACAAGTCGCCAACATTGTACTCCAAAAATTCACACCCTGCTTCTATCATATAGCCTTCGTTTGTGAAAACAGGGAACTCTAATTTAGCGAGAGAATCAAAAGGCTCAATTTCCAGCCGGACATCCAGCTTACCTTCCACTGTCTTGTAAAAAAAATCTGCAGAATGGCTTTCATGTTTCAGGATCATGACAGTGCCGGATTGTTGAACCTCTCCATTAGATGCGCAAACCTTCACGCCGACGAGAAGATTACTCGCCGGTGGGGGACTTGACTGCACCTTAAACCATAACCCTTTGTGTGAACCCTCCGCAACGCCTTCATTGGGACCGAGGATTTGAAAAGTGACCGTTGGCATATCGCTCATTATTTACCATCCCATAAAAAATAGCCGTACCTATACGTCAATACTAAGAATAAGGACAGGGATATCAATATCAGCAACGCCTCGCTGCTCTAAGTCCCACACAAATTGTTCAAAATATGAGACACCGGTAGACATATCATCCGCAAAAGATTTCACAGGGACAATCTCAATTCCAGCATCAATATAACCTAAATTGCGAAAAATAGTCATTTTGGCACATACGTTGTAGACCATAAATGCATACTTTCCAAACTGTCCCTCTATCCCAAGGCGTTCTTTTAGAAAGTCTATTTCTCGGTATGCAGGACGCATTTGTTTTGGTGAATATCCAGGACGATAGTAGTCTGTCGAATAGTTGCATGTTACACGTTTCTTCTGCCATCCTCTGGATCCGAAACTCTGAGCAAAAGCGCGATTAAGGTTAGCCGGACTATACAACATTTTACCCGGTATAGTGATCTCTTTGCTCTCTTTAATTTTGTGATGTGCGGCATCAACAGAGGCAATAATATCCTCAATCTCTTGTAACAGGTAAGGATGCGTCTGTCGAATGGAATGCCCATCATTGAATGAATACTCAGCAGCAATAATCATGATCGTTCCGTTTTGCTATCTATTTTTCCATTCCAAAGGCAGCTGTGCAATACGTTCTTTTCCTGTTGGCTGGTGAATGGGCTTTCCTAAAGGACGGAGCGGTAATGTCCCCTGTGCAAACATTTGTATTCTCTCACGGGTAATAGCCACATAGGTCGAATCCTGTTCAGCAGCAATTGCTTTTCGGTTATGCTGTAAGGCACCGATGACCGTCGATCCGACACCACAATAGGGGTCTAAAACAATTCCCTCTGGCTGTGTAAGTGCCAACACACATCGCTGGACTAATTCAACAGGGAATTGACACGGATGCTCGGTTTTCTCTGGATGGTTCGCTTTCACATTCGGAATATCCCAAACTTCATCTTCCCAGTCCTGTTTAACTATGTCCCAGATATCAGAAGGGTTCTTGCCAAGCGGATTTCCTGAAAGTTGCCCGCGTTTTGGTCCCTTGAAATGTCGCTTGCCGGGGTATTTTGCTGGAATTCGCACTGGGTCGAGATTGAAAACATATTCATCACCCTTGGTAAACCACAAAATAGTTTCATATCTCCCTGAAAACCGCTTTGTGCAGTGCAAGCCGTGATTAAACCGCCAGATAATCCGGTTTCGCAATTTTAAGTCAAAGCGTTTGAAAATCTCATAAAAGTAAATATCAAGCGGAAACACCTCACCCTTTTGGACGTAATTTCCGACTTGCCAACAGAGACTTCCAGTACCAGCGATCACCCGAACCAACTCCGCAATTACAGGCTCTATATCTTTTAGATATGACCCTAAGGACGTTTTTTTCTCGTATTTTTTACCTATGTTGTATGGTGGAGATGTGATGACCAAATCTACCGAATTTGACGGGATATTTTTTAGTAGTTCGCTACAATCTCCATCAAAAAGAACAACGTCCACGTTAGGATTATAGGTATCTGAAACTGTAATCTGACGTGGTTCATTGAAAATATCCGTCGTAAAGTCAACTGTCTCACTGCGAGAATCTTGGGATCCCATGTCAATCTCCTAAAAAAAAAGAGTTTTCGGGTAAATAATGTTTTCACCCAATTTTTGAGACACGCGTACGGGTTGGGTTACCCAACTCCTACGATTGACCTGAGTACGCAATTACACGGCGGTATCATATCATTACCTAAACGAAAACCCTCCGAAAACTTAATAGTAACGCTCACCATAATTATTACTGCCTGGCGTGCCGGGCAGACAACAAAGAATCACCAAAAGGACTATCCACCCAATAATGGGAATCATGCCCAACAATAAACACCAACCTGATATATTAATATCTTGTAAGCGTTTTGTCGAAACAATGCAACTGACACAAAACCAGACAAGGAGAAAGGAAAGAACCAGAACTATCCAAATATCTACAGGCAAACCAACATGA
>CAZQIP010000267.1:0-4765 GCA_964593655.1 uncultured bacterium
CAGTTCTTCCTGCCGTTCCTGTAAACGCTCGCGTCCGCGGCGAAGTCGACTTTTAACTGTGTTGACTGACACACCTAAGAATTTTCCGATTTCCTTCGCCGTCATTTCTCCAAGATAGTAGAGTGTCACCACCGTGCGTTCACTTTCCGGCAACTGTGCCAGAAGTCTTTTGACGCGTTCACGGCGATCCTCGGTGACCTCTGCCTGGCGTTGGTCAGATGCGTAACGCGTATAAGAAGCTTCCTCGATTTCTTCCGTAGGTGTGTCGTCTAATGATTGCGTCGGCAATTTATTTTTTTGGAGCCATTTTAGACAAAGGCGATTCGCAATGACATAAATCCATCCGCCAAACTGGTTCGGGTTTTTCAGCTGCGCGAGGTTCTTGTATACCTGTAGGAACGTGTCTTGGGTAATCTCTTCAGCGATGTGAAAGTCCCCAACCTTCCGCCACGCCAGCGCGTGGATACTCTTTTGGTGTTTTCCGACTAAAACACTGAATGCTTCATCGTTGCCTGACAAAATTCTACGAATGAGTTGAACATCGTTTTCTTTTTCCATCAGAATACTCCAAGATTATATTCCGCCGAGTTTAGCCTGACACAGCGGTAAATAGACAAGTTCTCTCAATATCAAGTCACTTTCCTATTGGAAAGTATACCAAACACAACAGTAAAATGAAACCCATAATTAAACGTGAGTTCGATAAATAGTAGGCGTAATATCTTATCTGTCTTGGCGGTGGTAGTTACCCTTTTCATCCAAATACACAACTTCCCATCCTGCCGGTTCCACCCCGTTATTCAAGAGATCAGACATCTGTTTCTCAGAAAGTTTAGGCCCCTTAACCGAGTGGATCTCTATCTTTCCATCCGACGATTTTGATGTGGAACGTGTCGCATGCCAAATGCTGGACCCTGATTCAGTTTTTTGTACATACATTCTCCCGGGAATAACAGGTAATCTGTTTTCACCTAATACAACCCAACCTTCTGCTGTTGGGTTGACTTGCTTATCTTGATACTTCTGGATCAGGGTGTCAATATACTCCGCTTTAACGGTTTCCCAATCATCTTTGGTGTGGAATTCTTTCAAGATTAGATCCGAGCGGACATTGAGGTGTTCATTATAAGCCTCGAAATTCTCTATCGTAATCCCTTTATTGAGAAGCATCTGAAGCCATTTTTCACGTGGATATTTGGCATCTATATCTAATAGTGTAAATTCAAGGTGACGCTTCTCGTCATAAAAAGTCTCCGAAGTGGTTGCCCACTTTGTGTTTACTGCACGAGAACTGTATCTGGCATCAAACGCTTCCATAAGGGCTTCAACCGTTTGGGGGCCAGTATACTTCTCTATTGAAGACTCGGTATCCAGTGTGTTCCTCATTTCGGGACCGATTGTTAGGCTACACCCAACAATTGCAATTCCAAAAATGAGTAAAAGTAGTGTAGTTAGGATAACATGTTTCACGTTTTGCTCCTTTTTGTGAGTGTAAAATTAAATCAAGATTCTACTGCTGGAAGTCTGCTGTAAGGAACTTAAGACCGAGACGCAACACCAACACACGAGATAGAAATTTTATCAACTTCCAAGTCAATATGGTATCTGCGTTGATTCCTTATATCTATTTGACGGAAAAACCGTCGGAAACCTATGGGAAATTCAACACATCAAAGACTCGTCTATTCCTGTTAACTGCTAAATCTTTTATCAAACTCACGTTATAATTAAAGATACGATTTTGAAGTGGAAAGGGTGCATAATCTAAAAAATAGGACTTACGCAATTTTCTTACGAATAGCGATTATCATGCGCGGCTGGCGAGGCGTTTTTGCTTGGGTGTTTCCCCTAGAAACCTCGCCAGCGATGAAGCTGCGTAAGTCCCGCTAATTTGGCTCCTGAGGAGGCGTTGGTTCTTTGAGGTGTTCTAAAGCCTCTTGTGCGCGCACAATCTGTTTCCTTGCGTGCTCAAGTTGTTCCCTAACATGCTCAAACTGTTGTGAATTCAACTTTTTCTCCGCACGTTCAACGTCCTTTTTACTCTGTTCGATCTGCACCTTGGCGCGTTCGACTTGTTCCTTAATGCGCTCAATGGTGCGTTCAACCTCCGCTTTGGTGCGTTCAATCTCCGGTTTTCTGCGTTCAACCTCCGCTTTGGTACCTTCAATTTCTACCAGCATGTCGATGTAAGCCGCTTTATACGTTTCCCAGTTCTCTGTCGGTGGAGTATCAAGAACGCCTGACTGCCACAGATTCGGATTGTCTTCCAGAAATGCCAAAGCATGCCGTTGTGACAGGGTGGACGCATACTCGTAGAGGTTTCCTATGATGATGCCTTTCTCCAAAAGCAGCTGAAGCCACTCTGCACGTGGATACCTTGCATCTATCTCACTTATTGTAAGGTTACTGCTATAACTTTCAGTTTCTGTACCGTTGTCCTTGCGCGATAGGCTGACTTCGGTTTTTGCGTGTCCCTTATTGTAATCGGCATCTAACGCTTTCATCAGTTCCTGGGCATTTTGGGGCCCAGTATATTTTTCAATGACGAGTGGCGTTTTCCAGTCGATTTTAACGTGGAACCGCATATTCGGCGATATAATTTCGAGCGGCGATATAATTATTTTAACGCCGTGTGCGTATAAATAGGCACCCCCCGAAAAAATAGCGAATCCCAAAGCGGCCAAGAATGCAAGTCTTAATAGAACGTCTGCACCGTGAAAAGTCTTTTTCATTTTGTTTCTCCTTCAGAGGCGTTATGTTGCCTCGTGTTTGAAGTTTAACCTTTGAACAATATTCGCCAGAAAAAGGCGAGGTCTTTGCGTAACTCAATGAACATCGTTAATAATTCGGCTATCATTAGTAGGTCGTGTCGTACTTCGCGTCAAATATCGGAACGGAAGAATTTCAGAAATGCTACTGTTGTCAATACCACAGCAAAGAAGCAGAGTAGCAGTACATCTACCGCCGATTGACGGAGCGTTTCTCCTAAGGTTATTGTCTCTAAAGGTGGTGGTTGTGTGATTGTGACAGTATCCTCTGATGTAAATACTCTTGCTGTAATATGGTCTATAATTTTGCTGAACATATCTGTATGGAGCATATCGTAATAGCGATCACCCGTTTGAAAATAGGTGCTTCTTGTTCCTTTTCCTGTTTGTGTTAAGTTCGTAGCAAGGTAGATGAGAGAAGATGTTGGTGTGATTCGGGAAAGCGTCTCCCCTAACTGTTCTTGTCGTTCTGTCTCACGTTTATAATCCCGATCCAATTTGTTAGCACGGTCCTGGAATCTCGACCGATATTCTTCTTCAAGAGGTTTCACGCGTTCATCGACTTTTTTTTGATTTTCCCCTGATACTACTATAGCACCATCCTCATTCGGAGGGAGCTCCGTGATGATTTTCCATTTTTCCTTTTCGACTGCTGCGTTGAAATCATCTCGCATGGCTGTTTTTTCCATATAGACGCTCTGTGAAGTGCGTGTTGGTGCAATAAGTTTGGCAGCGAGGAACCCGACGCGTGGCGTAATCAACACTGCGAACACCCAGACAGTAAAAGCAACGATGAGTGCCGTTTTAGAATTATCTAAGTAGGTAGAGATCACTGTGCCGATTGCAAAAAAGACACCAATATAGAGCAATGAGATGAGGGTTAAACTGAGGACTCTCGGAAAAATTTCAGGTTCGCCGAGAGGGAACCCTTGCCAGACAAGCACCAGTAAACCGAACAGTAACGACACCAAGAATGGAATGACAAACACCACGTATCCGCCTATCAATTTGCTCCATAAAAAGAGGTCGCGCGGCAGGGAATTGGCTAAGGTGATCCGAAGGGTGCCCGCTTCTCGTTCCCCGGCAACCGCATCGAACGTAAACAGTAACGCGAGTAAACTGAAAACAGTACCGACTATGAATAGAAAATCGAGATGCCCTAACAGATTGGAAAGAGAGGAAACCAGAGCGGGTGTCCCTTGTGTAATCCCATTGCGTGTCATGCCGAGATAGCTCGGCAATGTGTCTGCTAACCCATTTGCGAAGACGCTCAAAGGTGTCGGTTTGAGGATGAGTTTGGAAACTTCCAGTTCTGGTTCCAGTGGCATCTTTAGGTTCACTGTGGTCTCTTCAATGTTTGCGAGTTTAACGGCTTCTTGGTAATCCACTAAATTTTGGCGATAATTTCGGTAGTTGGTAGAAAGTGTGAGCGGGACGAGAAGGAGACACATCAAAAGAAGCGCGACGAAACGGACACTCAGAATATGATGCATAACTTCTTTTTGAATCAACGTCATTAACATATTGAACTCCCTTTAATTTTATATTACGATACGGATACTCTTTCATTTATTGTCCAAGATCAGATTTTTGTGTAACGAATTTTCGTAAAGTGGTATGTGACACGCTTTTATAATTAATGATCCGATTTGAGAATCAAAAGGGTGCATAAAGCGAAAAATTCGGGACATGGCGATGGAGGATACTATCCGTGATAACAATATTGACAATTATGCTTTTATAGAACATAATATGTATTGTATACTATAGTATCGGATTAGGTTTTGAAGAGATACCTGCACCAACAACTCACTCGCTTACCCAGATCGCATCTTTTTCTCCATCGGTGCGTATAAAGGTCAATAACCCCAAGCTAAAGCACGGGGCTTGTGCGAAGCGTATGCCAAACGTTCACTCCACAAGTTAAACTATTTTCTACAGTAATATATCGCAGTATCTCGGCGTGGCAGCCGAAACAATGTTTCGGATACTCCCCT
>CAZQIP010000268.1:0-3284 GCA_964593655.1 uncultured bacterium
CTTGTGGAGTGAACCTGTGGTATAGGCTTCTCACAAGCCCAAGTCTTTAGACTTGGGTAGTTGACTTTCTATTATCAGGTATTGCTCTAAACTTACCGCTAAAGAACGCATGTAAATCCGCTTTTCTAAAAGATACGCAAGTTTTTTGAGTTTCTCTGTAGAAATATTAGATTCTTGCAATACATGTGCATAGTGCTGATCCGCTTCACTATAGATTTTGACCCACCACTTCGGCATATCTTCAGTAATATAATTAGCATTTGCTTCTTTAGTCTCTATAGGGTTGCAGCCAACTATAACAAGACCTATAAGCAATATACTAATAATTTTCCAGTATCTCGTGGATTTCGTCTTTCGTATGTACCAAGCCATGTGTCAAGTCCTCCGAACGATTATACGAAGTTAGGAAATCTCTCTTTTTTCGAGGCACGTCTCTTTTTTCGAGGCACGAGTACAAAGGTGTCTTACTTAACTATTATACGCTTAAAAACGGTTTTCCGCAACGCAAAAGCAAACCTCCCGCCTAAGAGACGGGAGGTATACCGTTAAGCCCATGTTATGAGCCCGAGTTCGTGTGGGAATTGCAGATCCTCATGGTTGGGCAAGGCGCGCACAGTATAGCCGTGCAAGCCTGTCTGTTTCAAGGTCAGCGTCCCTTCAAAAAGATAAGTACCGCCCCCGAGGTCGTCCTTATACGCCATGGGGCTCACAGTCCCATTATGAATTTCGCCTGCTTCATCTAATACACCGTGGTAGATTTGAACAGCAAGTTCGTGAGGAAACAGCACGTCGGTTCGGACGACGGCTTGCACCGTTGTGGACTCACCCACCCCAAGCTCAGCGTTTTGCGCAGCAGCGGTTTTCGCATCGGGACGCTTTTCCTCAACGCGAAGGTCCCCCCAGTGGTCTTGGATGTGGGTTTTCCAGCGCGCTAAGGCGATGCTGCGTTTCGCCGCAGAGGCATTGAGTTCTTGCCAACGCCGATGCGCTGGAAAATATAATTGTTCTGCATACTCCGACACCATTCGCTTGGTATTAAAAACAGGCGCAAGATTCTGCATCGCCGTCTTCATCCGTGCAACCCATTCGTGAGGTACATCATCAACGGGGTTACGCTGGTAAAAGAGCGGTACAATCTCATTTTCAAGGAGATCGTAAATAGCGTTGGCGTGCGCTTTGTTGGTGGATTTGGAATCCTCTATAACGGGGCCCGTGTCAATCGTCCACCCACCGCCCAAATGATTCGCTTCAGCCCACCAGCCATCTGCGATGCTGAGGTTAAGCACCCCGTTCGCTGCTGCCTTCATACCACTCGTACCACTCGCTTCATTCGGGCGTAACGGGTTGTTAAGCCAGACATCAACACCTTCAACGAGATAACGTCCGACACAAATATCGTAGTTCTCAATGAAGACGATTTTATGATAAAACCGCGGTTCCGCAGCGATCCGGGCGATCCGCTGGATAAGCAACTTTCCCTCGTAGTCATGCGGATGTGCTTTTCCCGCAAAGATAAGTTGAACCGGACATTCCGGGTGATTAAGAATCTTATCAAGTCGGTCAAGATCGTGGAACAGCAAGGTCGCGCGTTTATAGGTCGCAAACCGGCGCGCAAAGCCAATGGTCAACGCCGCTGAATTGAGAATTTTCGTTGCCAGGGTGTCACTCTCTTGCGGGCGCTTGGAAATGCTACCGCCGAGTGCCTGCTTCTGTTCCTGCCGTTGACGAGCGAACGTAATCAGACGCTCACGCCTTCGTTCGTGGGTTCGCCACAGTTCGGGGTCCGGTATCTGTGAGATTTGTGTCCAGACCGCTTGATTCGTGAGTTCGACAATCCAGCGGGGGCCAAGGTACCTGTCAAAAAGGCTCTGCATATCACCAGAGACCCAAGAACGAGTGTGAATTCCGTTCGTAATGGCACCGATAGGCACTTCATGGACAGGCGTACCGGGCCAGAGGTCTTTCCACATCTCGCGGGCAACCTCTCCGTGCAGTTGGCTCACGCCGTTACACATTGCGGAGAGTCGGAGCGCGAGGAGTGCCGGACTAAATTCACTGTGTGTATTCGATGGATTGGCTCTACCGAGACCGAGAAAGGTTTCCGTAGAGATACCGAGTTCGCCATAATAACCGCTGAAGTAGTGATTGACTAAATCGGGTGGAAACCAGTCGATGCCAGCCGGAACAGGCGTATGCGTCGTGAAGATATTCCCTGCTTTTGTCGCCTCACAGGCTTCTTCAAAACGGACCCCTGTCTGCGACATCATCTGCCGGATGCGCTCAATTGCAAGGAACGCAGCGTGCCCCTCATTCATGTGGCAGACAGTCGGTTGGATACCGAGTGCTGCTAAGGCACGGTAGCCACCAATACCGAGCAAAACCTCCTGTTTGATGCGGAGCCGTTCATCACCACCGTAGAGATAGTCAGTGATGCTCCGTAATTCCTCGTTCTGATTTTCGGGGATGTTTGTATCCAACAGATATAGCGGGACACGGCCAACCCGGGCACACCAAACTTTGGCGATCGCTTTCCCTTCTGGATATTCGACTTCGACTAACAGTGGGGACCCATCAGCAAGCTTCGCAGGTTGAATCGGCATATTGTAAAAGTCATTGGTGGGGTAATCTGCCATTTGCCAACCATCTGCGGTGAGCGTCTGCCGGAAGTAGCCGTGTTGATAGAGCAGCCCAACTGCGACGAAAGGGAGTCCTAAGTAACTCGTGGATTTTAGATGGTCGCCTGCTAAGACCCCTAAACCGCCAGAGTAGAGTGGCATGCACTCTGTCAGCCCGTACTCCATTGAAAAGTAGGCGATTGTTAAGTTGTTGAGCGTCCCATCTTTGTAATTGGTCTCAAACCATGAAGGGGTGTTATGGTATTCTCTAAACTTCTTGTGGATGACCTCAAGCCGGGCAAGGAACACACTGTTTTTTGAAGTCGTCTCCAACCGTTCTTGTGAGATCTGACCGAGCATCGCGACAGGGTTATGATAGGTTTTTTCCCATAATTCCGCATCGAGATGATGGAACAGATCCAATGCTTCACGGTCCCAGGTCCACCATAGGTTTAAAGCAAGTTCACGCAGGGGTTCAAGATTCGCCGGTAAGGTAGGCACCACTGTTAATTGGCGAAGTGGCTTCATCAAGTTCTTCAGGCTTGGAAACTCCATGCTTTAGCTTGGAGAGGAAAGCCTGCTCCTTTCTTGTGTTTGAAATAGAGTGCTGTTTTAACACCACCTGCACAATGGGTGTCTGAATTCAGGTGTGCTGCTTCGTTCAACAGA
>CAZQIP010000269.1:0-22969 GCA_964593655.1 uncultured bacterium
AATTTAAAGTTTACCAAAACTGTTTTTTATATGCAAATCATTTTTTTTAGAAGTTAGCAGTTTTCAGTTTTCAGTTAAAAGAGATCTCTGGTGCGTCAAAACCTTTTTTATCCGTCACTGCGAGGCAACCCGACAACTAACTTCTGACAACCAATATGCGTCGGGAGTTGGAAATCCCCTACAAGAGGTATTACGGTATATTAACTTGACGGGTAGGCTCTATTTTGGTATACTATCCGCAAATAGTATATGCCAGATAGTAAGGAGTGATTATGGCAACACCAAACAATCTTTCTGCGAAGCAGATCGCAGCGCAGCTTTATACTGTTAGAGAATTCACTAAAACTGAGGCAGATATTGCGGAAACAATGAAAAAGGTTCGGCACCTCGGTTATGAGGCGGTGCAATGCTCCGCGCTCGGTCCGATCGAACCCGGCACCCTGAAAAACATCGTTGACGGTGAAGGGCTCAGCATCATCGCGACCCATACCAGTTACGAAAGGATGCGCGACGAACCGCAATCTGTTATTGACGAACATCAATTATGGGGATGCAAACACGCTGCAATCGGTGGACTTCCGGGTGAATATCGTAGTGCTGAAGGGTACGCGACATTTGCGAAAGAAGCCTCCGAAGTCGCGGCGCGTCTCGCGGAAGGCGGTTTGACCTTTTCGTATCATAATCATAGTTTCGAGTTGGAACGCTATAACGGACGTACGGGATTGGAGATTTTATATGCCGAAAGCGATCCGAACTATTTTAAGAGCGAACTGGATACGTACTGGATTCAGCACGGCGGCGGGGATCCTGCGGAATGGGTTCGCCAGTTAAAAGGACGCGCCGACATCATCCATCTCAAGGATATGGCGATGGAAGGTTCTTCACAACGCTTTGCCGAAATCGGCGAAGGTAACCTTAACTGGCCAGCCATCTTAGATGCTTGTGTTTATGCGGGGGTTGAGTGGTACATCATCGAACAAGATAGTTGCTACGACCGCGATCCGTTTGAAAGTTTAGGCATTAGCCTGAATAACCTGAAAGAGATGGGTTTTGTGTAACAGCGTAGATTAGAGGAGGGGCGGGAAATCCGCCCCCTACAAAAGAAAATACATTTTTATTTGACTTTCAAAGTGGCTTATGATACAATTAAGTGGATTATTCCTGTTAATAACGGGGCGTGGCGCAGCCCGGAAGCGCGCTTGAATGGGGTTCAAGAGGTCGCTGGTTCGAATCCAGTCGCCCCGATCTCTTAGATATAATTCGGTTTGCCAGCGTTGCGCTCAGACACCGCGCAGCAAGTCACAAGAAAGGGGGGAACTGCAGTAGTGGACAAGTCGTACATTAATGTTGGCATCTTAGGCTGGGGCACCGTTGGCACCGGGGTTTCCAAAATCCTATTAAATCAGAATGCGCTCATTGCCAAAAATAGTGGTATTGAATTAAGCCTTAAAAAAATAGTTAAACGGACACTCCCTGCAACACGAGCGGGTGTTGAACTTCCGGCGGACTGCCTGACAACGAATCCTGCGGAAGTCGTTGACAATCCGGAGATTGATATCGTCGTTGAGTTGATCGGCGGTGTTACGGAAGCGCACACGCTCATTAGCCGTGCAATTCGAAACGGCAAACATGTCGTCACAGCGAATAAAGCCCTCCTTGCAGAGCACGGCGGTGAATTATTCCAACTCGCTTCAGAACATCAAGTGAGCCTCAATTTTGAGGCAAGCACTGCCGGTGGTATCCCGATTATTAAAACACTTCAAGAAAGTTTCGCTGGCAACCAAATCCATTCTCTCTATGGCATTGTAAACGGAACGTGTAACTATATCCTAACTGAAATGCATGAACGCGGTGTTGACTTCTCGGACATCCTCAAAGCCGCGCAAGATAAAGGGTATGCCGAAGCCGATCCAACATTTGATGTTGAAGGTATTGATGCTGCCCAGAAGCTCATTCTTCTCATCGCTCTTGCGTATCGGAGCAATATCTCGCTATCGCAATTTCACGTTGAGGGCATCAGCAACATCACGCAAAAAGAGATCCAGTATGCGCGCGAGCTTGGTTACGTCATTAAACTGCTCGCTATTGCGAAGTTAGGGGATGGAAACCGTGTGGAGGCGCGCGTTCACCCGACGCTCGTGCCGGAGCGGAGCCTGTTGGCAAACGTCGGTGGTGCATTCAATGCTGTGTGTGTGATCGGCGATGCGGTTGGTCCCACGCTCTTTTATGGCCAGGGCGCGGGCGAGATGCCAACGGCGAGTGCAGTTGTTGCGGACATTATTGATGCGGGGAAATCCCTGCGCCAAGGTGTAAGCACCCCAATTTCACGAGCATGGCTTGCGGGTGCGCAAGCAGAAGTTGATGTTTCTCCGATTGACGATATAGAGACGCGCTACTATCTGCATTTTGTAGTGGCTGACCGCCCCGGGGTGCTTGCGAAAATCGGTACCATCTTGGGGAACTGGCAGATTAGCATCGCCTCGGTTATCCAAAAGGATCCGCACGGTATGGATACTGTGTCGCTTGTTATGCTGACACACACTGCGCGGGAGAAGAATATGCAAGCCGCACTTTCCGAGATTTATACGCTTGAAGACGTGAAAGGTGACACACAACTCATTAGAATCGAAGAAGAGGTTGATTTTTAATTTTTTGAAATTAAGGACAGTAAGACTGCCTGATAGATGCTTGAGGTGAAATTGGATATGAAGGAAGGCATTAGAAACACGTTAGTGTTTGACATGAAAGACCTTCGACATGAGGACTTCAAGGCATACGAAGTGCTTGTGCCGCCTGCTCCGCTCGGTTTGAACTATGAGGAGGTAGAATTTAATAACCCTCTGTCCTGTGCAGTCCGCCTGTTTCGCCAAGGCGATGACAATGTCTATGTAACAGCGGATATTGAAACGAAAATTTTGGTAGAATGCGGACGGTGTATCATCCCGTTCGAGGTTGAGATAAGTACAACGCTTGAACTGCTATTCTCTGTGAGTAGCAAATCGCCAGAAGAGCGTGAAGCGGATGAGCGTTACTATGATGGGGAAACCTTAGATATTTCAGAAGACGTTCGGCAGTTACTTGTGCTTGAAATACCGGCGTGGCCGCTCTGTTCTGAAACCTGCGAAGGGTTATGCCCACAATGTGGTGCGGAACTCAATATTAGCACGTGTTCCTGCGAACCGACGGATGAGGCACCAGCCTCCGCCTCTAATCCGTTTTCGGTCTTGTCAAAAATGCTCGAAAAGAGTTGACTTTAACAGTTATAGAATTGTGGGAATGAACCTCAGATTACGACTCTCAGGACCACAAAGAGACCCCAAAGAATTGTAAGGAGACAATCATGGCGCATCCAAAACGGAAAACGTCAAAATCGAAAAAAAGAATGCGGCGGAGCCATAACGCGCTCCACGATAAAGCCACGAGCGTCTGTTCATATTGCGGAGAAACGATCATTTCTCATCGTGTCTGTTCTGGATGTGGACATTACAACGGACGCCCTGTGCTAAAATCCACTGATGAAGCGTAGGTAAGGTGTCGGTCAGAAAAACCTCTGAAGTCCCCCGATCTGGATCATCGGGATGGGGTGCTTCAGCAGACGAGATTTCAGGGCAAGTTTCGGCTTGCGAGTAGTGCAGTACCCTACAACGCCAAAAACGCCAAGAGAGACCCAATGACGCAACTTCGACATGCAACTATCACAGGAACAGGTTCTTACCTCCCTGAACAGGTTGTTACCAACTTTGATCTTGAGAAAATGGTGGATACGACTGACGAATGGATTCGTCAACGCACAGGCATTACCGAACGACGCATCGCTGAAGAGGAAGTCGCTACATCAGATCTGTGTGTCCATGCCGCACGCTGGGCGATTAAAAATGCGAATATTGATCCGCTTGACATCGAGATGATTCTCGTTGCTACCGTGACACCTGACACGTTTTTTCCGTCAACAGCGTGCTATGTCCAGAAAGGCATCGGTGCGAAGAATGCCGCTGCAATGGATTTATCTGCTGCGTGTGCAGGTTTCCTTTATGGACTGGATTTAGCCGATGGCATGATTAAATCTGGACGCTATAATACCATACTTGTTATTGGTGGTGAAATTTTTAACAACATCGTCGACTGGGAGGATAGAAGTACATGTGTCCTCTTTGGAGATGGTGCGGGTGCTGCTATCGTCCAAGCCACAGATGAACCGAAAGGGATTCTTGCATCTTATATTGGGTCCGATGGAGACTATGCTGATATCGATCTCCTCGGTATCCCTGCAGGCGGATCCAGGATGCCAATCACCCCGGAAGCGATCGACCAAAAGCGGGACAAGCTCCAGATGAATGGTCGAGAAGTCTTTAAACTCGGGGTGCGCCTTATGCCCGAAGCTGCGCAGCGCGTTCTACGTGAGGCAAATATTAGCATTGATGAAATTGATCTGTTGATCCCGCATCAAGCGAATTTGCGCATCATTGAGGCAGTCGGCGATAGGCTCGGTATGCCGAGAGAGAAGGTCTATATTAACGTTGATAAATATGGTAATACCTCCGCAGCAACGATAATTATCGCTTTGGATGAGGCAATTCGCGAAGGGCGTGCAAAACCAGGGGATCTGCTTCTATTTGTGACTTTTGGCGCGGGTTTAACATGGGGAAGTACACTCCTACGGTTATAGCCGTCAGTTATCAGCGGTCGGCAATCAGCAAAGAGGTTTTCTAATTATTATCCTATCGGTTTTCTATTTCATTTGAGCGTCCCAGAAAACTGAAAGGGCCCCGCCGACAACCCCTCATCAGAAGCAAATGACACAATTAGCATTCATTTTTCCAGGGCAAGGTTCACAACAGGTAGGCATGGGCGCGGCATTGGCGCGCGCCTATCCAATTGCCGATACCGTTTTTCAGGAAGCCGACGCAGTTCTTGGACGTGCCTTGAGCCAACTCTGTTTTGAGGGTCCCGAAGATACCTTAAAACAGACCGAAAATACACAACTGGCGATTTTGACCTGCAGCGTTGCAACGTTACGTGTCCTAAAGGAACTCGGTATTGTCCCGAATGCAGTCGCTGGGCATAGTCTCGGCGAGTATTCCGCACTCGTGGCAGCAGGCGTTCTTGAATTCGCCGATGCCCTGCGCTTGGTCCACGCACGCGCGAGTCTCATGGCGGAAGCCGGGGAAAAACAACACGGCACCATGGCAGCGATCCTTGGAATGGACTCAGCGCAACTGCAACACCTCTGTGACGAGACCGAAGGGATTGTGAATATCGCTAATTACAACTGCCCCGGTCAATTAGTAATTTCTGGAGAAGTAGATGCTGTCAACCACGTCGTTGAACTTGCGAAAGCCGAAATTGGTGCGAGACGGTGTCGCCTTTTACCGGTAAGCGGGGCGTTTCATTCGCCGTTGATGGCACCGGCGCAACAAAGGTTCGGATCCGCACTTGATTCGGTGACGTTGTATCCGCCGCAAGTTGACATCGTAATGAATGTAACGGGTGAATTTGTCACGGATGCTGATACTATCAAGCATCTTCTTTTTCAACAGATAACACAACCCGTCCAGTGGGAGAAAACGCTGCGGACTATTGAGAAAACGGGTATCACACATTTTGTAGAGGTCGGACCTGGACAGGTATTGTCCGGCTTAGTGAAACGGACACTTTCGGGTAGTAGTAGTGTGAACGTTGAAGACATTAAGACGCTGTCTGTCGTAGCAGATGGACACGGAAACGGTAAATAAAATGGATGTGTCAACAGAACAGAATGCCTTTAGAGAAGACCTATTGAACGGCAAAACGGCTATTGTTACAGGTGCGTCGCGCGGTATTGGTGCGGCAATTGCGCGGAGACTCTGCGAAGCCGGTGCGAATGTCGTTCTCTGCTCGCGTTCTGCCGAGTCAGTCGCACAGATCGCCGATACGCTGCAAGGCAAAGGTTACTCTACATACTCAATGGCTGCCGATGTTTCTGAAAAGGCTGATGTGGAAACACTTATTGAAAAAACGATTGATCGGTTTTCGCAAATCGACATTCTCGTGAACAACGCGGGGATTACCCGCGACATGTTACTCATGCGCCTGAAAGATGAGGACTGGGAGGCTGTTCTACAGACGAATTTGACAGGTACGATGTACTGTACGCGTGCAGTCCTCCGCCCACTGATCCGTCAGAGAAGCGGACGCATTATTAATATTTCATCGGTTGTTGGACTTGTAGGAAACCCGGGACAAGCGAATTATGCTGCCGCGAAAGCAGGTATCATCGGTTTCACAAAGGCTACAGCCAAAGAGGTTGGTGCGCGCGGTATCACTGTGAACGCGATCGCCCCCGGTTTTATCACAACAGATATGACAGCAGAAATATCGGAAGCGCATCAGAAACAGCTCCTTGAACTCATCCCACTACGGGAATTTGGGCATCCAGAAGATGTGGCAGACGCTGTCTGTTTTTTAGCATCGGATGCTGCGCGCTATATCACCGGGCAAACACTTCAGGTTGACGGTGGCATGGTGATGTAATTCAGAAGTTGTCAGTTAACAGTTAACAGTCTTCAGTAAAATTGCGTGACTACGGACCGGTTTTTCGTTAATGAGAACCGTTTATTTGGAAATGGTATAACAACTATAAACTTTAAAAAGGAGATGAGAAAAACGCTTATGGCAACAAATCAAGAACGCCTTATCGAAATTATTGCGAAACAGCTCGGTGTTGACGAAGATAACGTTACCCCGGATGCCTCGTTCATGGAGGACTTGGGTGCTGACTCACTTGATACCGTTGAACTGGTCATGGCACTTGAAGAGGAATTCGATATCGAAATCCCGGATAGTGATGCGGAGAAGATTCAGACTGTTCAAGATGCCTTGAGTTACCTTGACGAACACGTATAGATTTTAGTTATCAGTTGTCAGTTGTCAGTTTGCCTCGCAGTGAGAGTTAAGAGGTTCTCGTTTAACAACGCCCCTTTTAACTAATAACCGATGACTGACAGCCTGCGTAGCAGGCGAACGCATAACTATTCAACAAAAAAGGATCGGTCTCGTGGAGCGTGTAGTTATTACAGGAATCGGCGTTGTCAATGCGATTGGCAACACGAAAGAAGAATATTGGGATGCGCTTGCCAGCGGTAAAAACGGAATCGGCCCTTTAACGTATTTTGATGCCTCTGAGCATCGCACCCAAATCGCCGGAGAGGTAAAGGATTTCCAAGCGGAACAGTACATGGATCGCCGCGCGGCGTCAAGGCTACCGCGGTTTATTCAGTACGCGCTTGCTGCTGCAGTCATGGCGCACGCGGATGCCGGTTTGGACCTTGATACGGTGGATCCTTATCGTGCGGGTGTTCAAATCGGTTCTGGGATTGGCGGCATCGGTGTCCTTGAAGACAACGCAAAAACCCTTGCCGAAAAGGGTGCCAAACGCGTGAGTCCATTCCTTGTGCCATACATGATTATCAACATGGCAGCAGGACAGATATCAATCCGTTTTAACCTCAGAGGTCCTAATTCCACATCCGTCACCGCGTGTGCAAGTGCGAACCATTCTATGGGTGATTCGTTTCATATCATTCAACGTGGGGATGCAGATGTGATGTTTACGGGCGGTACGGAATCGGCGATTACACCCTTAGCTTTCGCCGGGTTCTGTGCAATACGCGCGATGTCAGAGCGCAACGATGACCCTGAACGTGCCTCGCGCCCCTTCACGAAAGACAGAGACGGCTTTGTTATGGGTGACGGTGCGGGTGTATTAATCCTTGAATCGCTATCGCATGCGAAAAAGCGGGGTGCGCATATCTATGCGGAAATCATCGGTTACGGAATGACCTCAGATGCCTTTGATATGGTCAGACCCCCTGAAAACGGTGAAGGTGCGGCGAAAGCGATGGAATTCGCGCTTCGGAAGGCTGAATTGCCGTTAGATGCCGTCGATTATATCAATGCTCACGGCACGTCTACACCAATTGGCGATGTCGCTGAAACGAACGCCATCAAAACCCTCTTCGGCGACCAAGCATACAAAATTCCGGTTAGCTCTACTAAATCGATGGTGGGTCATCTGCTCGGTGCTGCGGGTGCTGTGGAACTCATCGCCTGCTTGGGTGCAATGGAGAAAGGCTATCTGCCGCCGACGATCAACTATGATATGCCGGACGAAGACTGCGACCTGGATTACGTCCCGAATGAAAGTCGTGATGCGAAGATTGAGGTTGCACTCTCCAATGCGTTCGGCTTCGGTGGACATAACACCTCCATCGCTATCCGCAAATTTACAGGTTAGACAGATGAGCGAAAGTGCGAAATATATCAAAATCGTCGAATGGTCAGACGAGGACGAATGTTTCATCGGGTATTGTCCGGGAATCATCGGACCATGTTGCCACGGCGATAATGAAATAGAGGTTTACCGACACTTGTGTGAAATTGTTGACGAATTGTTGGCAGACGCACAGAAAGGAAATAAATCGCTTCCACACCCAACTATCGGTAGAAACCTTGAGGCATTTTTAACGAACACCCAGCAAATTTATGATCCGGCATAACGGAGTATGCCTACGACTATGCACTCAGTCTACATTGGTTTCGGAAGCAATATTGGCGATCGACTGGCGCATATCCAGAATGCTATTCACGCTTTATCAAAGACGGAGGAGATCACTTTAGAAAAGATTTCCTCCGTTTACAAAACCGACCCCGTAGGATATGAAGCACAATCAGAATTTCTGAACGGTGTCGCTGCGATTCAAACTTCCCTCCCTCCGCTATCCTTACTACACACCTTAAAAAATATCGAAACAGCTATTGGTAGACAACACCGCATCCGCTGGGGTCCCAGAGAAATTGACTTGGACATATTAATCTATGGCGACCTATGCCTCGAGAGCGAGAAGCTCGTCATTCCGCACCCAGAGATACCTCGTCGCCGTTTTGTGTTGGCTCCGTTAGCTGAGATTGCACCGGATCTTGTGCACCCTGTTTTTCGGGAAACTGTCCAAACTTTATTGGAGCGTCTTGAGGATGATAAGTCCGTTTTAAGAAAAGAAGATTGTGTTTTATAGACTTCCACGCCTCAATCTGATATAATCTCTACAACCCCTTAAAGGAGGAGAGAAATGAGATGGTTTGAGACCCGCGGCCCCGTCTATCCCGAAGATAACTACGTCGTTGCCCGCAGAGATGAACTTTCAGATTTTGTCAAGCGGATAGAAAGAGGCAGATATATTGTTCTCTTTGCACCGCGCCAGACAGGCAAGACCACGTTCTTCCAAAATGCCCTCGACTCACTTGAATCCGAAAGCGGCACCTATTTTCCAATACAACTTAATTTTGAGGGGTACGTAGACAGTGATGCCGATGCTTTTTATAGATCTCTCTGCAAAGAAATTTGTAAGGAAATTAAGAGTGTCTTTCAGAAACGCGGGCAGAGTCCTTCTGATGCGCTCAATAGATTTTTGGCGAACGCGCGGATAACTGAACCTATTTCGATGCGGGAGTTTTTTGAAGATCTTGGAGGGCTGCTGGAAAACCAGCGGTTTGTCGTGATTATTGACGAGTTTGATAGCATTCCACGGGATGCTATTAGAGGGTTTCTGCATTCGCTGCGTCAAATTTACCTTTCTGGACGGAATCGGTGCCCACACAGCCTCGGCATCATTGGTGTCAAGGACATCACACAACTCAACTACGATCGATCCATCTCTCCGTTTAATATACAAGACGAATTTAAATTGCCCAATTTCACGCCTGAACAAGTGGAGGAGCTGCTTTCGCAATATACGGATGAGATTGGACAACCTTTCACACCTGAAACCATTGCAGCCATCCACAAACAGACTGCCGGTCAGCCTGTGCTTGTTAATCGATTTGCGCAAATTCTTACCGAGGAAATGGACATCCCGAAAAGCGAACCGATTACGATGGAACACTTTTCAGAAGCACATATCCAACTCCTGCGCGAGGGCCACACTAACATTGATCATCTGATAGCCAATATCCATAAGGATCGGCGGTTTGAGGCACTCCTCATGAAAATCGCCTCCTACGATGAAGGTGTAAGATTTAGCCTTTACAATGAACACATCAATGAACTCGCCACTTATGGTGTTATTACTGAAAGTGCTGACGGTATGTGTGAAATTATCAACCCAATTTATCACTATTGCATCATGGACGCATTCAAACCGATAGTGAATGGGCTGGAGCAGGAATATTTACCAGATGACAATCGCGCAGGATTTGAGGATTATCTCACACCGGACGGGCAGATTCAGATGGCAGCACTCCTTGATAACTTCCGCGACTTTATTGCACGTGTCGGTTTCAAAATTCTACAAGTACCGGATACACCGCAAGAATATGTCGGACAGCATCTCCTCTTTGCTTACCTTGAGCAGTTTGTCCGGAGCGTGGGCGGGACTCTGTATCTTGAGGTGCAAACAGGGCGCGGTAGAATGGATATCCTGATTCTCCACAGAAACCAAAAATACATCGTTGAAACAAAAATCTGGGGTGGAGATCGCCGTTACCAAGCAGGTAAAGCGCAACTCGCAGCGTACGTCAGATCAGAGGGTGCCGAAGAAGGGTATTACGTTGTGTTTGACCATCGCAACACGCCGGAACCGCGCGTGGAGACAGAAACGATAGACAGCTTGACAATTCGGAGTTACGTGATTTCAGTGATACAAGAACGCCCCTCAGACTGACGTTGGGATGAACAGACTTCGGCAGCAATACCTACACATTTGAAAAACTTGCAATTTTGCCTCAAGTGTGGTATAATTTTCTAACAAATTAACCCAAAACACGATAATCAGACACGCCATAAATGCCAAAGGAGTCTTAGCCAAGAATCACAGGAAAATATGAATATCCACGAATACCAAGCGAAACAAATTTTAGAATCCTACGGTGTCAGGACGCTCCCCGGCACAGTTGCCGAAACACCGGAAGCAGCAGAAACCGTTGCACAGGAACTTAACTGTAATAGATACGTTGTCAAAGCACAAATTCATGCAGGCGGACGCGGAAAAGGCGGCGGCATCAAAGTCGCGAACTCACTCGCCGAAGTCAAACGACACGCTGAAACACTCCTTGGTATGCAACTTGTGACACCGCAGACCGGTCCGGAGGGGAAACGTGTCCGTAAAGTGCTTATTGCTGCAGCTGTAGAAATAGAAAAAGAATACTACCTCGCTATATTGCTTGATCGCGAAACCTCACAACTCACCTTAATCGGCAGCGAAGAGGGGGGTGTCAATATTGAGGAGGTTGCAGCGGAAACCCCCGAAAAGATTATTAGAACACAAATTGACCCCGCTTTCGGCTTAACAGAATTCCAAGCGCGAGCGTTCGCATACAAATTGATTACGGATCCAAGTTACCGGCCGATCATTCCAAATGCCGTAGCACTGATTTTATCACTTTACAATGCGTTTACCGGATGCGACTGTTCACTGGTAGAGATTAATCCATTAGCGATTATAACAAGAGAGGATGAATTAGACATCGTCGCGCTTGATTCCAAGGTAAACCTTGACGACAACTCACTCTGGCGCCATCCCGATATTGCTGAGATGCGGGATCCGCACGAAGAAGACCCAAGTGAATTGGAGGCGAGTGAATCCGGTCTGAGTTATATCCGCCTTGACGGCGACATCGGTTGTATGGTAAACGGTGCGGGGTTAGCGATGGCGACAATGGACATCATCAAACAGAACGGGGGTGAACCTGCGAACTTCCTTGATGTTGGTGGTGGCGCGACTGTGGAGGCGGTCGCGCACGCTTTCCGTCTTATTCTTGCCGATGAAAATGTGAAGGCTGTTCTCGTCAACATCTTTGGCGGTATCATGAAATGCGACACCATTGCGAACGGGATCGTTGAAGCGGCGAAACAGGTCAAACTGAATGTTCCACTCGTGGTTCGGTTGGAAGGGACAAACGTGGAACTCGGCAAACAGATTATCACTGAGTCGGACCTGAATGTTCAACAGGCAGAAGGGCTCTCTGAAGCAGCGCAACTCGCGGTAACGGCAGCGAACTCTGCGAAAAATTGAAGCCTATCTATAGACATAGCACTCCTAATGAGGTTTAACAAATAAATTGGGTAATTGTGGAAACCACGCAACGTGCGATGAATCGCACTACTACGAACCGATCCACTTGTTATCACACGTCATAGAATTACCCGATTAAATTCTTAATCTTCATACGGAGTGCGGTCGCTTCAATCCGCGGTTTCTATTCTCACTGCGAAGCAATAGCACCCCTACGGGGTGAAGAAATGAGTTGAAAAATGCTATTGGCAACTTATAAAAAATATGGAAAAACTTGAATTAAAGGACATAGACGTTACCGGAAAACGTGTTCTCGTACGGGTGGACTTCAATGTTCCGATGGTAGATGGGAAGATCACAGATGAAACGCGCATCACTGCTGCTTTGCCGACGCTCCTCGCCCTCATCAACGCAGATGCCAGAATCATTTTGGTGACACATTTAGGCAGACCGGAAGTAGGTTCGGCAGCCGACCGGGAAACGCTTTCTACCGAACCGCTCGCCGTGGCTTTGAGTCAGAAACTCGGCACGCGCGTCGCACACGTCAACGATTGCATCGGTGAATCGGTGCAAAGTGCTGTTGCGTCTTTACGTAATGGCGAGGTGCTGCTGCTTGAGAATGTTCGCTTCTATGCGGAAGAGACCGAAAACGATGCAGCATTTGCTCAGCAACTCGCTTCGCTTGCAGATGTCTATGTCAACGATGCCTTCGGCACAGCACACCGGGCACACGCTTCAACTGAGGGCGTAACCCACTATCTGAATCCGTGTGTCGCGGGGCTCTTGATGGCACGTGAAATTTATTATCTCAGTACAAGTCTCGAAACCCCTGCGCGTCCTTATGTTGCTATTCTCGGTGGTGCGAAGATATCCGACAAAATTACACTCATTGAAACGCTCCTTGAACAGGTGGACAAGCTGCTCATCGGTGGTGGTATGGCATACACCTTTCTGTCAGCGATGGGGTTAAATATCGGCGATTCGCTTCTCGAAGCCGAGAAACTTGACGTTGCAAAATCATTGGTTGAAAGGACGGATTTCTCAGATACTGTTTTACTACCGGTAGACCACGTTGTCGGACGAGATTTTGCTCCTGAAACGGAGGCGCAGGTCGTTGGTAAAGGGTATATTCCGGACGGATGGCAGGGCTTAGACATCGGTCCCGAAACTGTATCAGTTTTTGGTGAACAGATCGGAGCGGCGAAAACAGTGGTATGGAACGGTCCCTTAGGTGTCTATGAATTCGAGAAGTTTGCACAAGGCACGATTGCAGTGGCACAACAGATTGCAGCGTCGGAATCGGTGAGCATTATCGGTGGCGGTGATTGCGTCGCAGCGGTGCAGCAAGCCGGTGTCGCGGATCGGATGACGCATATCTCGACCGGTGGTGGTGCCTCGTTAGAGTTTTTAGAAGGCAAGCCGCTACCCGGTATCGTCGCTTTAACGGATTCAGAAAGTGAGTGAGTGTTCTAAAGTCAGTAAAGTGCCTAAAATTGTTGTAACGTCTCTATCTTTCTGTGCTAAAATTATAACAAACTTTCCAACTTTAGAGATACTTTAGCGCACCTTCTGAGTTTGATAGTTAAAAAATGCGTTAAGAAACCATTCATAATTCAAAGGTAGTTAGCATTAACCGAAAACCACCGTGAAGCGAAGTGGAACGGTGGCCAGATTTAATAATTAAAAACATGTTTGATAAAATAGTTCCCCGTAGTGAAGACTACGCAAAATGGTATACCCAGGTCATCCGTCAAGCGGAGATGGCAGATTATGCGCCCGTGCGCGGCTGCATGGTCGTGCGTCCGTACGGTTATGCGCTCTGGGAGAACGTCAAAGAGCAGTTGGATACCCGTTTCAAGGAGACAGGGCACCAAAACGCCGCTTTTCCGCTCTTTATTCCGATGAGCTTTATTGAGAAAGAGGCAGAACACGTTGAGGGCTTCAAACCGGAACTCGCTATTGTCACACACGGTGGTGGGGAAAAGTTGGAGGAGCCGCTTGCGGTGCGTCCGACCTCCGAAACCATTATCGGCTATATGTATAGCCAGTGGATTCAGTCTTACCGCGATCTACCTGTGCTTATCAATCAGTGGGCAAACGTAGTCCGTTGGGAGCGGCGAACCCGCCTTTTCCTGAGAACACTGGAATTCTACTGGCAGGAAGGACATACTGCACACGCGACACACGCGGAAGCCGAAGAAGAAACGCTCCGCATTCTGGATATCTACGCCGATTTTGCAGTCAACGAAGCGGCGATACCTGTTATCCCCGGACGCAAAAGCGAAAGTGAAAAATTCCCCGGTGCGCTGACCTCTTATACCATTGAGGCGATGATGGGTGATAAACGCGCCCTCCAAGCGGGTACATCACACGATCTCGGACAGAATTTCGCAAAAGCCTTTGATATTCAATATCTTGATGCGAATCAGAAGCAGCAGCACTGTTGGACAACGAGCTGGGGTGTCAGCACGCGGATAATCGGGGCAATTATCATGGCGCATGGGGATGATCAAGGGTTAGTCTTACCTCCGCGACTCGCCCCTACACAACTCGTCATTGTGCCAATCGTTCCTAAGAATAGAGACGATGATAAGCAAGCGGTCATGCAAGCCGTTGACGGTATCTGTGAAACCCTAAACGGTGTCCGTTATCACGTTGACGATAGGTTCGAGTATTCACCCGGATGGCGATTCAACGAGTGGGAACTCAAAGGCGTTCCATTGCGTATTGAGATCGGTCCCCGTGATCTGAGCAACCAGCAGATCGTGCTCGCACGGCGTGATATACCGGGTAAGGACGGCAAAACGTTTGTTCCGATGGATAACGTCGCGGAAACGGTAACACAGATGCTTGAGACGATTCAAGCGGATATGCTGAAACGCGCAACAGAATTCCGTGATGCGAATACTTTTGAACCGGATACCTACGATGCCTTCAAAGAGGTTATTGAGGATGGATTCGCGCGCGCACGCTGGTGCGGTGACGCTGCATGTGAAGATCAAGTTAGCGAGGAGACGCAAGCGACTATTCGGTGCATCCCGATGGAACAACCCGGTGGAGATGGTGAGTGTATTGTCTGCGGTAAATCTGCGGAAGATATCGCAGTCTTTGCTCGGGCATATTAAATTAGCTATCCAACCAACAACGATAAAAAATATGAGTATACTTGTTAACAAAAATACAAAAGTGATCGTTCAAGGCATCACAGGTCGTTCTGGACGTTTTCATACGGAGCAGTGCGCGGCTTACGGTACACAAATTGTTGCTGGTGCGGTTCCGGGTAGAGGTGGAACCGATGTCAACGGTATTCCGGTGTTTGACACCGTAGCGGAAGGCGTTGCGGCAACTGGCGCGGATACCTCGCTGATTTTCGTGCCTGCGCGTTTCAACGCTGCAGATTCGGTTATGGAAGCCGCGGCGGCTGGGGTGTCGCTTATCGTCTGTATATCTGAACATATCCCGGTCCTTGATATGGTTAAGGCGAAAGCGTACTTGAAGACAGGCAATTTTGACAATCCGTTTATCATTCCGAACGGTCCGCCGAGGCTCATCGGTCCGAACTGTCCGGGTATCATTACGCCCGGCGAATGCAAGATCGGTGTGATGCCTGAGTTTGCCTATACACCCGGCAACGTCGGTATCGTCTCCCGAAGCGGAACGTTGACTTATGAAGCCGCCTACCAACTGAAACGGCTCGGCATTGGACAGTCTACCTGTGTCGGTATCGGTGGCGATCCGGTGATTGGGACAAATTTCGTTGATGTCCTCAAACTTTTTGAAGCGGACGACGACACACACGCCGTTGTTTTAATCGGTGAAATCGGCGGCACAGCAGAGGAGACGGCAGCGGAGTTCGTGAAGGACAAAATGACGAAGCCTGTCGTAGGTTTTATCGCCGGACAGACCGCGCCACCGGGTAAACGGATGGGACACGCGGGTGCGATTATCTCTGGTGGACAAGGCACAGCTGCAGATAAGATTCAGGCACTCAAGGGTGCTGGCATTACCGTTGCAGATAGTCTCGCCACTATTGGGGAAACCGTTGCGGCGGTTTTAACCTAAAACCTTGGAGGTCAAGCATAATGGCATTTAGCGATTTCAAAACAATACCCGAAGTTCAGGAAAAATTTAGAATCAAACACACCGATAACGACTTTATAGCAATTGAGGAAACAACACACACTCCATCAAAACAATTTTTGCAGGAATTAGAATTTAGCCGACAATACATCGACGTTTTCGCCTCTGAAGGTGCCCGATGTGAAGCAGTCATTTTCCCTGTTTTGCGGGAAGTTTACAAAGAATATGCTGAAGATTACGCGCTCTGGATAAAGAAACCGATCGTCTACGATGAAATACTCAGCGGTACACCGGATTACTTTATCTCAACTCGATCTGAATTGGGTATGCTCGTTGTCGGTATGCCGTTGATAATGTTCGTTGAAGCGAAGAAAAATGATTTTGAACAAGGCTGGGGACAGTGTCTTGCAGAACTGGTCGCAGCACAAAAAATCAATGCCGACTCAGATATCCCGGTCTATGGCATCGTGAGCGATGGAACTTTGTGGCAATTTGGATACCTCATTGGTGATGCCTTCACACGAAACAAGACCAGCTTTAGCGTAGATGATTTGCCAGCTCTTTTTGGCGCGATTGACACTGTCTTCAAAACAGTGAGCCAGGCATCCGAACACGTCTAAAGTTTCGGGCTTTTTGTGAGGAGAAAGCTTGTGAAAAAAGACATCGGTTTCTTACGCGCAAAAAAACAGCAACACCAACCGATTACTGTGCTAACCTGCTACGATTATCCCACTGCTTGTCTTCAAGACGAGGCGGGGATCGATATTATCTTCGTTGGGGATAGCGTTGGCACCAACATCCTCGGTTATAAAAGCGAGACGGAGGTGACGATGGCGGATATGCGCCATCATCTTAAAGCGGTGCGTCGTGGTGTGACAGATGCCTATCTTCTTGTTGATATGCCTTATGCCGCTGATCGCGATGTGAAGCATGCTGTTGCGAATGCGAAACTTTTCTTAGCAGATGGCGCAGACGGTGTTAAATTAGAAGGCGGTATCGAAAAGGTTCCGATTGTTAAAGCACTCTCCGAACAAGGCATAGAGATCTGCGCGCATATCGGACATAACCCGCAAATCCACGGTAGTAAAGCAGCAACGCACGGAAGAACCTTCGCGAAAGCGAAACGACTCATCAAAGACGCTGCTGCACTCACAGACGCTGGCGCGAAACTCATCGTCCTTGAGAAAATCACAGAAGAAGTCAGTCAAATCATTACGGAGACGGTTGATATTCCGACCATTGGCATCGGTGCTGGACGGTTCTGTGACGGGCAGGTGCTCGTCATCAACGATATATTAGGTATCGGTCCACCCTTCAAACACGCCAAACGCTATCAGGACTACAATCAACTCACTTTTGAGGCGATCTGTCGGTATCGCGAAGAGGTAGCGAACGGCACGTTCCCGACAGATGCGAACGCCTCACATATCCCACCAGACAAACTTGCACGCGTTCAGAAATGGCTAAAATCAGAGCGTTGACATGTCTGTACTTATTTTTTACAGATCCGTACCTTTGAGGACTTCCTCCCAATCCCAGAGAAGAATTGTGCCATCATTCGCTGCACTAACGAGTGTTTTACCATCAGGTGAAAATGAGAATGTTTCCGGTGAGCCGGTGTGTCCATCAAGTGTGTTAAGAATCTTACCGGTGGTTACATCTCGTAATTGAATTCCACCGTTAGTAAGACCGAGGATAAGCACGGTATTATCTGGTGAAAACGCCAATCCATCCCAAAACAGATCCGGTTCAGAGAAAACGACCTTAAAGTGAGGTATTTTCGGACTCCCCAACAGATGCATCTGTCTCATATACATAACAGCAAGTAGGGAACCATCTGAAGAGAATGCTAAATTCATAAGGGCTCCAGATTTCGGCGGCTTCTTATCAAAGAAGGATGTTAAGTAAACCCCCGTTTTAGCATCCCACATCTGGACTTTTCCGTCGCTTGTGCCTGCTACAAATTTATTACCGTCCGGAGAGAAGGCGGCAGCCTCGATCCATGCCTCTTTATCTGAGAAAGGGATATCAAGAATTTTATCTGTTTCTGTATTCCACAAGCGAATTTTACCACCGTAGGTGTGACTGTGAGCACTGAACACTGCCGTTTTGCTATCTGGAGAAAAAGTTAAAGGTGGCGTGACATTTTCATTATCGTACGTCAGACTGGTCAACTCACGTCCGGTGGTGACATCAATCAAGCGAATTCGTGGCGTTGTTCCGAGAGGTTCAGTCGGGGTGTTTAGTATCCCCTTGCTGACAAGTTTTGTCCCATCGGGAGAAAATCTCAATGGGATGGCTTCTAAAAAGTACCTCGTATTCTCAAAAGCAGTTTTCGTCCGATGTGTGGTTCTTTGTGATGTCTCCAAATCCCATAATGTGATTATTCCGCTAGTAGCAACACTTGCGAGCGTAGAACTCCCATTCATGAAACTTATTGTTTCCACTCGATGGGTGTGTTCTGTAATGTTTGGCGGTAACTGATTTTCTGTTTTGATATTCCAATACAGGACAGTCCCGTCTTCACTCGCGCTTGCGAGTATGGAGCCGTCTGGTGAAAACGCCAAATAGCCAACAAGACCGATATGTCCTCTAAAGGTTGTGATTAATTCACCGGTGGTAACATCCCATAATTTCACATTCTGACCTTCTCCACAGGCAAGGATTTTTCCATCCGGAGAAAATAACAGGACATTTGGACCATCAACAAGCTCCTGAGCGGATCGCAACAGTGCTCCACTTAGCGATTGTTTTTGGAGGAGGGTAGGTTCATTGTTGCCTGTCGTATCCCATAAACGTACGGTTCTATCTTTTTTTCCACTGGCGAGGCGCGTGCCATCGGGTGAAAATGCCAAGGATATAACACGGTTAAATTCTATTCCTGTAACACCGTCTGCTTGAAGTTTTTCTGCTGGTCCCGTGAGTGTAGACACCTTTTTACCAGACTTTGTGTTCCACAACTGAAGTATTCCACTATTTTCTGCTATTGCCACTTTGTCGTGTGTAAGCGCGTAGACTGCCCGGGGATGTGATTCCAGTCGGTTTTCAATCTTCCGAAACTTACGCTTTCCGGTATCTGTATCTATCCAATAGATCGTGTCTCCTGATTCATTCAGAGCGACAAGTGTTTTATTGTCTTTAGAGAACCACAACACCCATGCAGCAGGCAGCGAATCGTGTGGCGTAACTTTTCGACCTGTCGCTACCTCCCACAGCGTAGTGGTGTCATCTCCACCGCTGGCAAGGAAACGCCCATCGGGTGAAAATGCCAAGGCTCTGCACATTCCCGGGAATAGCGATATCTCTTTACCAGTGCTTACATCGTACAACCACACACCGATACCACCACCAACAGCGAGTTGCGTGCCATCCGGTGAAAACTGAATTGCATTAATCCAACCTTTTCCCAACCGTTTTTTCGCCTTTTCAGGCAATTCCCATTGTGTATAATCTGTCACGATTTCGTCTCCTTGTGCCGCTGCAATTGCTGCAGGCGCATCATTGGGTTGTTGTTGTGGGTGATTCCGCTTATCAAGCGCGTTGACACTTCCTATCTGCTTTCGCACATCCGGTTTGGATTCAAGGTTGGCGACTATAGGCGCGTCAATAATCTCAACCGTCATTTCTGTGGTGGCATCGAAACTGTAGGGATGCTGGAAACGCGTCAGGTATTGGTGATTTCCGAGACCGAACATGAGCAACATAACTGTTAGTGTGGAAGCAGCGACTGCCCACGGTAGAAATGGCTTACCGCCGGAGGGTGCAGCAGGTTTAATACGCGAAATTTCACGCATGACGTTCTCCGTGAGGTTCGGTGAGATTTTGAAGTTCTCTAACGCCTCTCGAATTACCGGTTCATCCCTCTTTAAACGCTGCTGTGCGCGGCGGAGGCGACTCTTAATCGTATTTGCGGATACACCTAAGAACTCGCCAATCTCTGTGCATGACATCTCTCCGAAGTAGTGTAGGGTTAGGATCGTACGTTCACTCTCCGGTAGTTTTGCGAGTAGCTTTTTGACAACATGGCGTTGTGTTTGTCCAGATATACGTTCGTTTTCTTCCACAACAAATTCGGAGTACGCTGTTCTTTCTAACTGATCCTTGTCTTCCTGCTCCAGATGCTCCAACGACTGTGTCGGCAATCGCTTTTTACGCAGCCATGAGCTGCAGAGGTTCGCTGCAATCACATAAAGCCAACTGACAAAACGTTGCGGCTCCTTCAGCGTTGCCAATCGCTTGTATGCTTTCAGGAAGGTATCCTGCGTAATCTCTTCAGCGATATGAAAATCTCCGATTTTCCGCCACGCAAGCGCGTGCACCTGTTTTTGATATTTTCTCACGAGCAAAGAAAAAGCGTCATCGTCACCTCTAAGGACACGTTGAATAAGCTGAACATCTTCGTTTTTCATTTAAGCACCTCCGGAAAAAATGGTTGCATCCCTCTGGGTTCATTAATTGTGACGCTACTTAGGAGAGCAACAGGTGCATAATTCTGAAAATATAGAAATGTGTTTGGATAAAAGCGTTAGAGATTTATGTGAGGTGACAATATTCAACTGTTTTAAAGGTGGGTTTTCTGACTGGCTAAACGCCTTTATTCTTCTACCTTTATACCTTCAAGGACTTCCTCCCAATCCCACAGAAGGATCGTGCCATCTGCCCCTGTACTGACAATTGTTTTCCCATCGGGAGAGAATTTCAACGTCTCCACCTGAGCTGTATGTCCGGTGAGTGTGGTGAGCTTGTTGCCAGTTATAACATCCCATAACTGGATCTCGCCACTTGCCTCTCCATTCACAAGCACACCATTATCCGGCGAAAATACCAATGCGTTGGAATTATGAGGTATTTCTTCCTTTAGGTCAATATATTTCTCACTTCCGAACAGTCGAATTCGCTGATTACTTCCCACGGCAAGCAACGTTCCATCTGGCGAGAATGTCAATGCTAAAATTGGTTCCTCAATTTCATTTGCGAACTCATCCAAATTCTGTCCGGCAAAAAGGGTAGCTAATGCAGCACCCGTTTCCGTATTCCATACTTGAACTTTTCCAGTATCAACACCACTGACAAGTTCGTTTCTAACCGGGGAGAATGCCAATGCGTTGATTTCAGGATGATAAGATAATTCGGGATGATCGTTCGGATTGAAGAAGGGAATGTCGAGGGTGTGCCCTGTTTCTGTATGCCATAAATGGATCTTATTCGGACTGTTGAAGGCTAACATTTTTCCATCAGGTGAAAATGTCGGATGTGAGGGAGAATGTGCTTCTTTCACAGTTACCTCATGCCCGTTGCGGGTGTCAGTTAAACGGATCAAGTTATCAGGTGTTGTCGAGGTAAGAGCGGCACTCCCTGCCTTGAAAATCATGTTCGCACGTTGGACCCCAACACTGGCGAGCCTCGTACCATCTGGTGAAAATACCAAGCTCTTGAACCAATCCCGATGTTCTCCCGTCTGAAGCGTTGGATTTTGTGGTGTTTTTAAATCCCAAAAGGTAATTATGCCGTTAGATGCCGCGCTAACAAGTGCCGAGTTATCTCTCAAGAAAGTAGCCGCCTTTATCCACTGTGAATGTCCATTGATCCGCGTCGCAAGCGATTTGCCGGTCTTGGTATCCCAAAACCGGACGGTGCCGTCTGCGCTTGCACTTGCAAGCCTACTACCGTCGGGTGAAAACGTTAGGGCAGTAATGCCGTTAATATGTCCAGTGAGTGCCGCGAGTAGTTTACCTGTGGTGGTATCCGACAAAAGCACGGTCTTATCGGTGCTTCCGCTTGCAAGCATTTTTCCGTCTGGAGAAAATGCCAACACATTTACCCAACCTTCGTGGTACTGATGGAGAATGGTCGGTTCATCGTTGCTGGCGGCATTCCATAATCGCACCGTTGTGTCTGCACCGCCGCTGGCGAGCTGGGTTCCATCGGGCGAAAATGCCAAGGCTAAGACCCATTCTTCGGGGAAGTCCCGTTCTCCAGAGTGATCCGCATGTCCACTGAGCGTGAGTAACTTTTCACCAACTATTGTATCCCACACCTCAATTCTTCCGTCCTTCCTCCCGAGAGCAAATTTATCGTAAGTGAGTGCATCGGGTGAAGCGTTGGGGAAATAGCTCTTTGAAGATTGGTCTCCGATCTTTTTCACATTTCCCTTTCTGGTATCAATATCTAAATGACGAATTGAGTCTCCATGATTTGCCAAACTGATAAGCGTTTTGCCGTCCTCAGAGAACTGCAATACTGAGGCAGAGAACTGCAATGCTGGGAGATCCACTTTCTGTCTGGTAGCGACTTCCCACAGCTGAAGTGTCTTTCCACGGTACTCACGGCCTCCATGGGCAAGGAATCGTCCATCTGGCGAAAATGCGAGGGATTGGCACCAACCGGGGAACATGGACATTTCTTTCCCTGTTTCCACATCGTAAAGCCATACCCCAATGTTGCTGCCTACTGCAAGTTGGGTGCCATCCGGTGAGAATTGAAGTACGTTAATTCCGCCTTTTCCTAAACGCGCTTTTGCCTTTTCAGGCAATTCCCATTGTGTCCAATCTTTCACGGTTTCCTCCGTTTGTGCCTCTGCAATTGTTGCAGGCGCATCGTTCGGTTGCTGTTCAGGGGTATGGTGCTTACCCGCTGCGTTGGTGCTTCCTATTTGTGTCCGCACATCCGGTTTTGATTCAAGGTTCACGACTATAGGTGTGTCCATGATTTCAACCGTCATCTCCGAAGTGGCATCGAAACTATAAGGTTTCTGAAAACGCGTCAGGTATTGGTGGTTTCCAAAACCGAGCATGAGCAACACCACTGCTAATGTGGACGCAGCAGCTGCCCACGGCATTAATGGT
>CAZQIP010000270.1:0-10958 GCA_964593655.1 uncultured bacterium
TTTCTAACTTCATTTTTTACAGGTATACGCCGTAGAGGCGATCCACTTTTGGGCACCAGTTATTGACTGACTTTCTCACACATAAACCTAACAACATCAACCATATTCTAAACCCCAAAAAAAATGGGGGTAAGTGACAGAAAATATTGATCTCGCTGAAAAGATCGGTTGTACGTTAGGGTGATACACTTTTCGCACAACGGAATCCAAGGGCACCGATACCAGCATACGCCGGACTCGTACCATGGCGGTTTGACGCACGCAACCACTCAGGTTCACTATTCCAGCCACCACCGCGAATGACACGAAAATCTACAATATTCTCAAAATCGTTCACGATGTCTTCAACGTTATTCGCACCTGCAATCGGGTTTCGGCGTGGAGAGTTGGCATAGAAATCGGCTTGGTATCCGTCAAGGCACCACTCCCACACGTTCCCCGCGATGTCATGCACACCGTAGTCGTTTGCAGGATAGTCGCCAACAGGTGTAGTCTCCCCAAGATGCTTGCCGTAATTTGCCCTATTTAAATTAATGCCGTTGCCCCACGGATACTGTTTCTTCTCTAAACCGCCCCGCGCCGCTTTCTCCCATTCTGCTTCTGTGGGTAAACGCTTGTCCACCCAGACCGCATAAGCCATCGCCGCGTACCAACTCACATAACGTACCGGATGATCGCGTTCGCCAAGAGGAAAGTTATTCCCATTCCAGTCCTGCAAGTAATTGCCGTCGTGAAATTTTTCATCTATTCTGTCTTTTTGCCACGCTGGATTTGCAAGAACAAAATCCTTAAATTCACCGTTGGTTACCTCGTTCGCGTCTATATAAAACGCGTCAAGATGGACAGCATGCACGGGTTGTTCATCGTTATCAGCATTACCATTGTTGCTACCCATCTGAAATTCGCCTTCTATAATCAGAACCATTCCATCCGGAATAATGGGTTCGGGTGCAGGCTCTGGTGCAGGCTCCGGTAGAGGTTCAGCGATGGGTGTGCTATCATCAGTGTTTGGGTCCGCACGCACCAATTCTGTGGGACTAACCTCTTCATCTTCTTCACCTTGCCCACAACCGACTATGTAAACAGTTAAAAAACATATAAGTGCTAAGCCGAATAGCCTAAATAAGGTTTTCATCAATTATTCCTTTTCTCTATCATCGTCTTGGTGTAGGAGCGAGCTGCGCTCGCGATCTTCAATATCAATAAATTTCCAAATAGTTATCAGTTTCCCACTGGCTGACACTCAAATGATAGTCGCGCCACTCCTTGCGTTTCACCTGAATATAATAGTCAGCGTAGGTCGTTCCGAGCGCATTCTTGATCACCTCGTCTTGTTCAAGCGCGTCTGCAGCTGCGTCAAGTGTCGCCGGTAGAGAATAGATCCCCCGTCGTTGTAGTTCAGCTTCTGACACCTCATAAAGGTTGTCCTCGTTTTGCACGCCAGGGTCGATCTGGTTTTCGATGCCGTCCAGACCCGCTGCAAGGAGAACTGTTGATGCAAGATAAGGGTTTGCTGCCCCGTCACCTAAGCGGTTTTCAATGCGTCCCGGCGCAGGAATCCGAATCATCTGCGTCCGATTGTTTGCACCGTAGGTAACATAAACAGGTGCCCATGATGAACCCGAACGCGGCGGTCTACGCACTAAACGTTTGTAACTATTCACAAGAGGATTTGTGACTGCTGTGACCGCATCCGCGTGTTTGAGGATCCCGCCTGTGAACCAATAAGCGAGTTGGGACAAGCCGTTTTTATCCTGCTCATCAAAGAACAGATTTGTCTGATCCTCTTCATCCCATAGACTCATGTGGAAGTGTGCGCCGTTGCCTGTCAGATTCGTGAATGGCTTCGGCATAAACGTTGCGAGCAACCCGCGTTCTTCGGCAAGTGTTTTGACCATCCACTTGAAAAAGGTATGCCGATCGGCTGTTGTGAGCGCGTCCGAATAGGTCCAGTTTGCCTCAAACTGACACGTCCCATCTTCATGATCGTTTGCGTAGGGTTCCCATTCCAATTCCTGCATATATTTAATTAGGGTTGTCATCGTATCAAGATTGCGGTGCAGTGCCCTTAGATCGTAGCACGGTTTATCCAAAGTATCAAGTTTGTCCCATGGCGCGTAGTCACCGGACTCGTCCTGTTTTAACAGCATGAACTCTGCCTCAATGCCAACATTGAAGACATAACCTTTCTCCTTCGCTGTATCTAATTGCCGCCGCAGAATTGTTCTCGGACAGTAGTGCCACGCTTCACCTTCAACATACATATCGCCCGCCACCCATGCTATATTTTTCCGCCACGGCACAATCGTCAACGAATTAAAATCGGGAATGCTCGCCATTTCTGGATCATGTGGATATTGTCCGATCTCACCAGCGGCAAAGCCTCCGAAGCCTGCTCCCTCTTCTGCCATATCTTCAAGGTGCGTAGATGGAATAACCTTCGCCTTCGGCGCACCACTCATCTCTACGAAAGAGCAGAGGAAAAACTCAATACCCCTTTCTTCTACTAAACGTTTGACCTGTTCGATGGTCATGAAATATTCTCCTATATGCCCTGAAATGTAAAAAGACTATCGATAAAATGCCAAAGCATGATAACATTATAACTGAAGTCCTGAAAATTTCAAGGGAATAGTCGGTTTTGGAATCCCAATCCTTTAGGTTTGGGAGGAAAACCGCCCTCTTGGTAAAGGACCAGAACGCTAAAATGTATTTGACATTCGATCCGAAATGTCGTATAATGAGAGTATCAGGTTGGAAACCAGCATACGACGCGTTACCCCTCAGTAACGTGCTGGTTTCCTCCCACGTCGTAGGGGATAAACGCCTGATACCTGAGATACCATGAAATTATCTTTCGTCTACCCTGTGTATCCTACCAAAACACAGGAACAAACATTGTTATTGTGGTTTGACCACTTGTGCGAACTCCAGAACTCTGCGCGCCACGATAGGCTTGTTGCCTATGAGACTGAGGGTGTTTTTGTTTCGCGCTCTGACCAGCAAACCCTTCTCACAGCCGCCCGTGAGAAATATGATGATTTCCGCGCCGTGCCACAAGATTTCCAGAACCACACGTTGCGAAGAACCGACAAAGCTTTTGCTGCATTCCGCAAACGTTGTAAGAATGGAGATGCCCAAAAAGGGTATCATCGCCATAAAAAGCGTGTGCGTTCTCTGACATGGAGTCTTCGCAAATATACCAAAGTTGTTCGTAAAAAGACCAAAGACACTGACAAACAGACAATACGCATTCGTGAGAATCCGATAATAGAGACCCCTTTTAGGCACCATCGCTTAAAAGTGCCGAAGCTAGGTGAAGTCAAGATACGCATGCACCGCCCTCTACAAGGTGCCCCCAAAGAGATAACACTCGTCAAAAAAGCGAGTGGCTGGTATGCCCATATCTCCTGTGAGATACCCGACACGCCAAAAGTTGAACCGACGGACGCTGTTGCAGTTGACGTTGGCACGACCCACTACCTAACGACTTCTGAAGGCGAGAAAGAGGACAACCCGCGTTGGTATCGCCAAGCAGAAGGCTTACTGCACAAACACTCCAAAGACCTTTCTCGAAAGCAAAAAGGTAGCCATCGAAGAAAGAAACAACAACACAAACTCGCATTACACCACGAGCGGACCACAAACAAACGCAAAGACTTTATCGGCAAACTCGTTTACAAACTCTACCACCATTTGGAAAATAATGTGTTAGTGGCAGAGGATTTACGCATATCTAACATGGTCAAGAACAAACACCTCAGCAAGAGTATCAGCGATGCGTCTTGGGGAATATTCTTCAAGTGGGCTGGAAGCATAGCCGAAAGAGACGGTTTCCATTTCCACCAAGTTGACCCGAAGAACACCTCGCAAATATGCTCGTGTTGCGGTCAGAAATCACCGGAAAAGTTATCCTTATCGGTGAAAACCTTTAGCTGTCAGTCTTGTGGTAGCTCTATGCATAGAGACCGCAACGCTGCGATAAACATACTCTTACGGGCGGCTTGCGCCCATCGTGGAGAGCGTTGGGTTGCCGACCTCTATGAAGCGAGAAACACGAACAAAGCACGAGACGCGGGCTTAGAGAACGCCAGACAACTTTTATTGTTTGATGAACTCTTAACAAACTCAAGTCTTTAGGCTTGGGTACATTGACTACCTAAAGTTGCGGACGAAAGGAGAAACAATGGAGTTCTTTTCTCGTTTCTATACAAAAGAGTCGCTTTTGACCGGCGTGCTGATTGTTGCCTATCTTTTGCCGATATGGTTATTTACCTATTTTCCGACACAAGATGGTGTGAGCCACGTCTATAACTCACAAATATTAACAGAATACAACAACCCTGAATATCAGTTTAGCGACTATTACGAGATTAACTGGTACCCTTTTCCCAACTGGCTTTCCCACTTTTCGTTGGCAGTGTTGATGTTTGTCTTTCCATCTCTCATCGCCGAGAAAATCTTTCTGAGTCTCTATGTGATCCTCTTTCCACTCGCAATTTATTATTTCCTCAACGCCGTACAACGCGGACGACAGGCTCTCGCCATACTGAGCTTCACCTTTGTTTACAATTACCTTTTTTTAATGGGTTTCTACAACTTTGCTGTCAGCGTGCCACTCTTCTTCCTCGCCCTCGGCTATTGGTGGAAACATAAAGATGAAATGAACAGGAACCGCATCATTCTACTCAACCTACTCATCATCATCACCTATTTTGCACATCTCATCTCTTACGCATTCATTTTGTTTTCTATCGCCTTGCTGGCACTCCTCCATTTCAGGCGAGACTTCAAGCGAATTTTGATGACTGGATGCTACCTCTTACCCGCAGCCATGTTGCTTCTCGTTTATCTCCCCACCTCCGATTTACTGGCAGGAGAGCCGCCTGAATTCGGATTTGGACGGGTCGGAGAGTTGTTCGCTAACCTGATCGGTATGCACGTACTCGTCTCCTATACCGATCCACCAAGTTGGATTTCCGGGGGTGTCTCTGCTTTTCTACTCTTTCTTGTTGTTGCAACAGTCTGGCAAAATAGGAGGGGCACCACAGCAGAACACCCCGGACAAAAAGCGTTTCTCTGCCTTACGGGCGTGCTTCTTGGACTCTATTTTATCCTACCCAATTCTATCGGTCCCGGGGGTTGGGTCAACGACAGGCTCGCCATTTTAGCCACTCTTGCTATATTCGCATGGTTTCGTGGATTTGACAACCGCCAATGGAAACGCGCATTTACAACCGTCGCCACGCTGCTCGCCCTCATTAACCTCGTTTATGTCGGTGTCCTGTTCAAAAATCTCAATGCCGAAATTCGAGCCTTTAACGCTTTTGTCCAACGGGTTGAGAAAAACAGTGTCATCCTCCCACTTCACTTTGATCCGAGGGGCAGCTCCGAACGTGTAGGTATCTTTGTCAACGCCGCCAATTACTATTGTCTTGACAACGGTTGTATCAATCTTGGCAACTATGAGATACAATTTGATTATTTTCCAATTCGTTTCAACACCGATTTTGAAACGCCATTAGCGGAGAAGGAGTGGGTGCAGGTCGTCCACTGGCAACCTGAAAGGATTGACCTCTGCGATTATGCCGACAATGTGGATTATCTATTGCTTTGGGACACGCCAGACACACCTATCGTCGCCGAGGCAATTGAGGCGTGTTATACGTTGATTGCATCGGAAGGGAAGTTAAGACTCTATAAAGGACAGCAAACGACACGCTGAGAAAGGCACCAAAAACTATTTCAATACTCGCCGCGGAGCGTGACGGTCGTGATCATATGTGTATAGTTGAGAAAGTCAAGAAACGGATCTTTTTCGTTCGTTCGGTTTTGCGTAATCTGATAATCGGCGTTCAGTGTTAGATATTGGTTGAATTGCCAGTTCAACTGGACGTATGCGCCGAGCTGTGCATCCTGACGACCCGGAGCATCTTCCGAGATAATTCCGGACTCGTCCAGAATCTGCCTGCCTTCAAACACTACCCACAGCCTCGAGAGACGAAACCGAAGCCACCGTCCGGTCTCAAGTCTGTAAAAGGAACTTGCTGCGACTTCAGTGCTGACGAAATTAAAGAAATCGACATTAGAACGGTTCAGGAATAGGTTAACCTCCTCCTGAAACATGAGCCGTTCAGTTGCTACCTGTATCAATTTCGCAGAGCCGATATGTCGCCAATCTTTTCGGCGTTCATTGTCGTCAAGCCCTGTTATACCTAAGATAAGGTTGTTCAAATTGGTTTGGTAGCTGCCGTGTTCTATCCCATATTCGAGTTTGCTGAGCATCTGTTTAAGGATCCCAAACTGCAAACGCGCTGTCATTTTATGGTTGTTAGAACCAACAAGTAGGAAGTCTTCTCTACGTGAGTCTTCATCATCAAAGCGGTGTAAGCGGAAATTATATTCCAGCACCCGTCCGAAGCGCAACCCGAGTTGTTGTTCTATGTTGTTATAGACATCCAAGGTGCGGACGAAACGTTGGAACTGATACGAAGCAACGAGCGGTGGCAAACTTGTAACAGGCTTAAAACTAAGTTCTGTTGAAAGCGTGTTGCTGAACGCATCAAATTCGTTGAGTTTGCCTTCAGCACCGGTGTAGTTTTCAACTTGGGGCGTATATTGTAATTGGACGCGAAGTTTATCGGCTATCGGTAAATCTCCGCCTAAGTTAACACCGAAGCGGTTAATCAAACCTGAAAGTTGCGGGTCTTCTTCCCCAGCGAGGCTGCTCGTGTACGGATCCACACTCAATCCGAGTTCAATATGATTGTTGAACGTATTGGAGAGATGCGCACTGACCGTCAACTTTGCGGAGTCAGCTTCTGACGTTTCGGGTTCTTTTTCCAAGAGACTCCGTCCAAGTTCGGTCTGAAGTTGCGCGCAGAGGAAACCCGCTCCGAGATGTATAAAGGTGAGAAGACATAATCCTAAAGAGAAGAAGTTTTTTTTCATTATCTTTTATAGATTTTGCTGCGCAAAGTTGAATAAGTTTATGACCCTAATCCTATTTGTCCTTTAATCGTTGCGTTTTTCACCGCTCGCGTGGATATCCTGAAGAACCCTTCCCTTCTCAAGTTTATCCAGCCATGTATGTCGATTGACAGAACAGTCACCTGTTACTGGGTTACACTGCAAAAAGAAGCCAATCAGTCCACCGGGGGTCAATTTCTGTGCCAGAATTTCCACTGCAAGTTCATAAAGTTCCATATCTGTCAGCTTTTGAACCTTTTTTGGCAGCAGTTTTTTATCTCCAGCAAGAACCTCCCTCGCGAGGGATGCGAATTTTCGATCCAACTGGCCTGCCGCGCGCGCGTTTTGAATCTTTTTGATTTCTTTGAGGCCCGTTTCCCTATCAATTTTATTAAGCCATTCATGCCGCTCAGCCGTATAATCGCCTATCCCTGGTTCACACTGTCTGAAGAACCGAGACACGCCAGCTGGACCGAGTTTCTCCAAAAGTGTTGCAATACCGAGTTCAAAAAACTCAATATTAGTCATCCCTATTACGTTCATCTCTAATTTCCTTAGGCAGATAACAAAGATATTGTCTCTACGAGGCGAGTTTCTGTTTTGTCTCGTCGATTTGTTCGATTAATTTGGGATTTTCGTACTGGTCAACAGCGTAAACCCCAGTTCCCGGCTCGCAGACTCTCAAGAAATGAGACATCCCACCGAGTCCAAGCGTTTCTATAAGCAAGTGAAGTCCGATTCTATAAAGGTCTTCGTCCGAAATCTCTTGGAGACGCTTTATTTGCGGTTTTCCATTACTGCAAATATCGGTTTTCAACTTGGCTATACGCTTATTCTCTATTTCTACTTCAATATTTACTTTTCTAATCTCTCTTATTAACTCAAGACCGGTTTTCCGATCAATTTTATCTAACCATTCATGTCTTTCGAGCGTGTAATTACCTGTCCGCGGCTCAATCTGATTAAGGAACCGGGACGTGCCAATGGTGCCGAAATTATTAATAAGGGCATCAATACCGAGGTGATAAACCTCACTGTCTGTTCTTTTTTTTGGGATTTTCATCTTTGATCATCTCCTGTAACCATTCATAAGGATTCGCAACTCGGACTTGTAGCTGTGAATTGAAACGCTTCGCTCTCTTGAGGATGCCGTCGTCTGTTGTGAGGAACACATCAACATTAGCACTTTCGGCACAAGCGAGGTGCAGAGCATCGAACCACTTAAATCCAAGGATTTCAAGTTGTAGTCCTCTTGAGTTCTCAATGGATCCTACAGTAACTGTTTGATAAAGGTGCCTTAAACGCAGCTCTACTTCAAAACGTTTGCTTGGGTTTGGCGTATTGTCAACCTCAAATATTAAAACTTCGCTTCCAATCCAGAGCCATTGTCCGGTGGAACAATAGTCGATAATTGTCTCAATGGCTTCGGCTTCGCGCTGGATCCGGACGTTTGTTGCAATATCATCAAGGCGGCTCAAACAACACGTATCAAGATAAATTTTCAAGTTATGAATCCGTTTTCTCAATCGGTTACTCTGTAGAGACGCTTGTCTCTACTCAATTATCCCCGTTTGTGGACTTGAGGCGGTCGCATAGAGTTTCCGAGGAATCCGACCTGCTAAAAACGCCGCTCTACCCGCTTCAACGGCTTTTTTCATCGCCTCCGCCATCAGCACCGGACGATGCGCTTTCGCCACTGCAGTGTTAAGCAGAACACCATCGCAGCCTAACTCCATCGCTATCGCAGCATCCGATGCTGTCCCGACACCTGCATCTACAATGAGCGGTACCTGCACAAGATCGCGGATAATCTGAATGTTATACGGATTACGGATACCCATCCCAGAACCGATCGGTGCCCCCAACGGCATCACCGCTGCACAACCGATGTCTTCCAACTTCTTACAGGTAATCGGATCATCGTTACAATACGGTAGCACAGTGAAACCGTCTTTGACAAGTGTCTCCGCCGCACTGAGCAGCTGCTCCACATCCGGGAATAGCGTCTGCTCATCGCCAATCACTTCGAGTTTGATAAGGGATGTCTCAAGTGCTTCGCGCGCAAGGTTCGCCGTCAGGATCGCGTCCTTCGCTGTGAAACAGCCCGCGGTATTCGGGAGGATTGTCATACCGCGTTCGCGGAGGAGCGCGAACAGATTCTCGCCGGAAGCGTCCGTCCATTTCACACGCCGCATCGACACAGTGGCAATCTCGGCACGGCTTGCAGCAATAGCCTCCGTCATTACATGAAAATTCGGGTACCCCGCCGTTCCGATGAGTAATCGTGATGTATATGTTTGGTCTGCGATTTTAAATTCTTGCATGTTGTTTGCTATAGGCACTATTTGACAGTCGCTCTTAATCGACCCAAAGCCCTCTCAAAACTATTTGCGCGTTGAATCCAGCGAACCTCTTGACTTTGCATAGTAGTGTGTCTATAAGTCCATCCTCGTGCTTTTCCAATTAGTATAGCAGATGACAAAACTATCTATCAAGTGCTTCTCAGAGTCAACTCGCCTACCAATACACCTTACAAACACACTATCCGCCTTGGACAGCACGTATTATCTCCACATCACTATTTTCATGAAGTTCCGTGGCTTGCCACGCCGCTTTCGGGATAACTTCCTTATTCACAGCAACAGCGATACCCGCCTGTCCTGGATCTAATTCTAAAGTGATGAGTAGGTCGTGGACATTTAAATTTAAATCAACTATTTTTTCTTCGCCGTTCACGCGTATCTTCATATTTTCAACTGTGGTTACGGCACACGGCGTGTGCCTACTACCTTAAAAACCGATCTAATTGAAATGGAGCGATTGTCTCTGAAGTCTCACCCGTCAAAATTAGTTTGGCTATTTCATAAGCCGTGATCGGAGCGAGTAAGATACCGTTGCGATAATGCCCTGTCGCATATATCAGATTCTCAATAGGCGTTTTGCCGAGTATAGGTGCATTGTCTCTGCTACCCGGACGTAAGCCTGTCCAAGTCTCCAGAATCGGCAGTTCATAAACACCCGGCACCGCTTCCCACGCCCCGCGAAGCAATTCAAACACACCGCCAACGGTTAAGCGCGTGTCAAATCCCATCTCCTCGCTCGTCGCGCCGACGATGAGTCTGCCATCCGCTCTCGGTACCAGATATACCGGCACCGGATATCGCGCCCTGACAGTGCGGATAACTGAATTGATGGCAATACCTTCTTCCATCTGAAGTGCCAACATCTGCCCTTTCACAGGACGTACGGGCGGAAGGATCGCATCCGGAATCCCTGCAACCTGTGCCGACCAACAGCCCGCCGAGAGGATAACAATGTCGGCTTCTTGGAAATCACCGTGCGCCTGAACACCGGTTGCAATCCCATCTTTTATAACGACCCTCTCGATAGCACTCTTTTCGCGCAACACGCCACCAGACGCTTGATAGGCACGTTGCAGTGCTGTGACCATGCGTCGGTTGTCAACTTGATAGTCGCTCGCGCAGTGAATCGCCGCGGTTACGCGGGGCGAAAGCGCAGATTCGATGTCCCGCGCCTCTCGTCCATTCAGCCAATTCACATCCAGCCGTAAGTGCTGTTGTGCCTCATAAATATGGCGAAGTTGATGCGTATCGTCAGGCTCTAATCCGACAATAAGCGTGCCTTCCACCCGATAGCCGATGGACATCTCCGCGTCTGCCTCTAATTCGGCAGTCCATTGCGGATAGCGGTCCAAACTTTGGCAGCCGAGTTTGAGGAGTTCCGGCTCTTCGCTATGGGCTTCAGCGAGCGGCGCGAGCATACCGGCGGCTGCCCAAGACGCAGCGCGTCCGACTTCCGCACGCTCATAGATAGTAACGGCGGCACCCGCTTTCGTAAGCTGCCACCCGATACCGAGTCCAATCACGCCGCCGCCGATGATGATAATCTTCTTGGCTGTCATTAAAGAGAATAGTAAAAATAAAGAAACACTTTCATTCCCCGGTAGGTTCGGTTACCTAAACGAACCG
>CAZQIP010000271.1:0-14337 GCA_964593655.1 uncultured bacterium
CACGACGAGTACATGAGACGGATCCGACAGGATTGACGAAAGAATTTTTTGTGCCACGTTTCTTGGAACGTGATGAAGCCGAACGCGCCGAACCGATTCCAGAATACCCGTGGGACGGCGTTGAAAACCTCCGCCTCCTCACCGAACTCCAAGAAAGCGTCGTCGTAGGCGTTTACTAAATCGTCCTAACAAATGGGAGACAAAATAAGATGATAGTGGACTTTAGTGATGCCCTCAGCAGTGCAGCAAGGGTGCAAGTACAAGCACATCGGGATCCAATTGCGGATGCGACATACAATTTGCACCAACCCACACCAGAAAAGTTCGATCGGCTCAAAGCAAGGTGGCCAGAACCAGTGAACATGGAGTTGGAAGATACGTTAGAGTTGTTTAATTTCAAACCCTTGCACCCACTGAAAAATTACAGCACAGCAGATTTTCAAGTTTTTCTTCCGCCGTCACCTGTCGACATAGGAGATGTTTGGGATATAGATTCAGAAGGGATCCTTCCTTTTCTTCGCCAATTTCACTCGGGAGCAACAACGGAGCTCCGGTACTACAGCAAAAAGCGTGAAAGGCACGTTCGGAAAGGCACAAATGGAGCCAAAGCATGTTTAAAAGCAATTTCACCCGAACATATTGAGATCGCTTTCCGAATTCATGTGTTGTTTATGTTAGATGGCCCTGGAGCACTTTTTATGCCTGCACAATTTGCTGGACACTTAGTAATTAATCGGAACACACGGCGTGTTTATAAGTTTTCACTTTCGCTCCCTTCACGCAATAGTAATGTGGATATTAATGCATTCGGCGTAGCAGACATTGTCTTTGTTCCTCACATGGAACTCTCGGCTTTATCAGACACACCTATACACGAGATAGCATGGGAAACCGCCATTACTGAGGAAGAAGCCGGCAAAAAGTTAGCGACAGCGTTTTACAAATTCGCTGAAATCGAGTGGACACCGATTGAAGATGTAGCTGAACTTGCGAAACTAACAAATCGTCCCATCCATGCGTTGGTTTTATTTGGGACACTTGATGACGAATCCTGCTGAGGGACAGGTAAAACTTTGAGAGCGGGTCCGCTCTCCTCAACGAGAGTTATCAAGTTGCTTAACACAAAGTTTGTGAATACATGGGTTTTACTCAGAGAATTACCGGATCTGCAAAACGGTGCCAAAGGGGCTGCTGCAGCTGCCTTAGCCACAAAACTCCAAGAACACTTTGTTTATCCCGTTGATCCCATGATTCTAACACCGGAATTAGCGTTTATCCAGAATCTACCGACAAACGAGTTTATCAAGTCCGTTCCAATCGCTAAAGAACGGAAATCCCAATATCTAACCTGGCTAAAGTCATCTTTAGCGCAAGTAGAGAGATAGACACTAAAAAGGAGTCTGAATATGATAACGAAAATTGAAAAAGTCTTCCGGTCACCCTATGCCGTGCCGAACGGTTTGCAAGTTACGAATGAGGGGTTATGGATCGTTGACCAGATTACCGATAGAGTTGCATTAGTTGAAATCACATCAGACCCGGACTATACCGTGCCGAAACTTATCCGCGACATTCCGAGCGAATGCTCCAACACAAGCGGGATGACGTATGGAGATGGCGCGCTCTGGCTGGCTGCAAACGGATCTGGGGAACGCTGGCGTCCTATCAGGGATACAGATGCCGAGACAGGTGAGGTCTTCAAAGTCGATCCGGCTACCGGTGAAACCCTTGGACGCTACCCGATACCTGATGGTGGCGGCACACACGGTATCGAATACGACCACTACGATGAAGGGCATCTCTGGGTACAAACGCTTAAGAACCAGGTCACACATAAGGTCAGGATTTCGGACTGGTCTGTCCAAAAGACGCTGCCATTACCGCATGGACGTGGACACGGCATGGTTCGCGTTGAAGATGGGATTTGGTCAACCCACACTTCTGATAGGGTCATCGTCAAACTCGACCTTGAAGACGGCACACCGCTTGATGTGATTGAGGTCCCTGAAGATTACCCTGAGCCGCACGGGTTATCCATCTACGGCGACGATTTTCTCTATTGTGATGCCGCCTCTGGCTGGGTAGCGAAAATTACATGGTAAAATGGGACAACTATAAACAATGATACACATCCCAATTCTACGCGCCGGACGCTCTTACAGAAGCCTGAACACCGTCCGCGTACCACATATCAAAACGGGTGAACTCTTAGTCGAGGTGAGCCAAGCCAACCGTGGATTGATAGCGAAGGACCTCGTTGATATCGCGTGCCAGAGAGAGGCACTTGGACAACGTCCGATCACCGAATTGATTTCTATCTGTAAAGCGGCAGCGCGCCTTTTCTCAACGGCGACGCTGCCTCTTGACGGAACCGAGCAATCCCCGATGGATTATATCCAATTGGTCTCTGCGACAACCGGCTTGCCTGAGGCACTCTGTCAACAGAACCTTGTCAAAATTCAGGGCGTTATGGAAAACATAGATACCGTTTTAGATGGACTCACCCGCGGGCTTGATCTACAACTCCTTGACACTGGGTGGGGAGTCCAAGACGGACGCACGTTGAGTTACGTTTGTGAGACAGATTCATTGGGTGCGATTTTGCCCAGCAATTCGCCGGGTGTACATTCGCTGTGGGTGCCCGCTATCGCCTTGAAAGTGCCAGTTGTACTAAAACCGGGACGCGAGGAACCGTGGACGCCCTACCGTATTGCGCAAGCGTTTATCGCAGCAGGCGCGCCCGCGGAGGCGTTCAGTTTCTATCCAACCGACTACAGTGGTGCCAACGAAATTCTGAGCCGATGTGGACGTTCTATGCTGTTCGGTGGCGGTTCAACCGTCGCGCCGTGGCTGAACACGCCGCGCGTCGAAATCCACGGACCGGGGCGCAGCAAAATCATCATCCACGAAGGTGAGCAGAACAACTCAGAGCAGTACCTTGATCTCATCGTAGAATCGGTCGCTAAGAACGGCGGTAGATCCTGTATTAACGCTTCTGGTGTATGGGTAACAGCGAACGGACGCGAAATCGCTGAAGCGTTAGCAGAACGCTTGGCACGCATTGAACCCAAACCCCTGGATCATCCAGAAGCCGGAATCGCAGCGTGGGCGAACCCGAAAGCCGCACACGGTATCTCGTCGCTCATTGACCGACACCTCAAAGAACCGGGGGCAACGGAATTAACAAACGGCGACCGAGTCGTCGAATTAGATGGCTGCACCTTCCTTAGACCGACTGTGATATGGTGTGAGGATGCGGAACACCCGTTAGCAAACACCGAATTCCCGTTCCCATTCGTGAGTGTCGTAGAAGTGCCGCCGACGGCGTTAGTCGAAGCCATCGGGGCTACACTGGTTGCTACTGCTATCACAGAAGATACAGCACTTACACAACATCTCATAGCAACACCGCTCATTGACCGACTCAATTTAGGGGCGATCCCCACGAATCAAATCTCTTGGGATAGTCCGCACGAAGGCAACTTGTTCGAGCATCTCTACAGACAACGCGCATTCCAACGTAGCAATAGGTAGGTTGAGTTGAAACCTGTGAAACTCTATCAATAGCGGCGTTTGTTTCTCTATTCTTTAGTCCCGTAGGGACGGTATGTTTATAGAAATACGGTGTCTTCCATCTCTTCAGCCCCGTAGGGGCGGCATGTTTATTTTTTACTCATTCTGCTTGCGGATAAAGAAACATTTCATAATGCTTTTGCGACAGAAGTTTTAAGGAACGCGAATACGTATGACCGATAACCCAAATATAATTCTCATCTTCGCAGACGACCTCGGACGCGGGATGCTCAGTTGCTATGGACAACAGCATTTCGAGACTCCAAATATCGACCGCCTCGCAAACGAAGGCATGAGATTCAACCACGCCTACGGTTGCGCGTTCTGCGCCCCATCTCGTGCCAGCATGTTGACGGGGATTCACGATTGCCACGAGGGCACCTGGACATATACCCAAGGCGGACTCTACAACAGGTTCAGTGCTGGGGAGCTGACGCTGGATCAAATTACGGAATCGCTGCATACAACCGGGCTTCAAGCAGGACCTGATGATGTCTTCTTGGCACAGATCGCTGAGGAAGCGGGTTACGTTACGGGACAGATCGGGAAACTTGAATGGGGTTTTGCCACAACGGGCGCGCGTATCCGTCGGCACGGCTGGCAGTATCACTACGGCTACTATGACCATCAACGTTGCCACGGTTTTTATCCGCCGTATCTCTTTGAAAATGGGCAAACTACACCGATCCGAGGCAATACGCATGCCGACTGCGGCGTACATCCAAATACCGAATCTGATGAAAATATGGAGATTCGCAGGAATCGTCAAGGGAAGGCGGTATATTCTCAAGACATTTTCAACGAGAAAATCGTCGAGTTCCTCCGCAACCACCAAGACGAACCCTTTTTTCTCTATCACCCTTCTCAGCTACCACACGGACCAATCGCCATTCCTGACATCCACCCCGCCGTGAAACACGCTTCCGAGCTAACAACGTTTGAGAAAGAGTACGCCTCCATGATCCTAAAACTTGACGAAACTGTCGGGATTATTTTGGACGAACTCGAACGCCTCGGAATTGACGACCGCACGATGATTGCCTTCTCCGCGGATAACGGACACGAAGTGTACTACCGCCAACAAGGACGAACAACAGGGCGGCAAGTGGATTTGGACGGTAACCGCCTTGACGACATCACAACGAAATTCTATTCGGAAACCGGCGGCGATGTGTTCAACGGAAACGACGGTATGGGCGGCTTGAAGTGGTCGAGTTGGGAAGGCGGCACACGAATCCCTTACATGGTACGCTGGCCCGGAAGAGTTACACCGAGTAGTGTCTCCGACCACATGCTCACGAACTACGATCTAATGCCAACGCTCGCGGACTTCATCGGCGCGGAAATGCCGCAAGACAAAGACGGTATTTCGTTCTTACCAACGTTGCTTGAAAGGCATGAAGACCAACAGCACCACGAGTGGGTCATATACGCCTCTCGGCTCGGTCCGGCACTTGTAACGGCAGAGGGTTGGAAACTACGGTATATCAACCGCACGGACAGTTTCCAGTTATATCATCTCCCTTCTGACTACCGCGAGGAAAACGACCTTTCAGTGGACCAACCCGATCTCGTTGCCCAACTCAGTGGATGGATGCGCAATGCATGCGATGGTGATTATCAAAACGGCACGCCGCAAGCACATTTCGCCGCGTATCCAGATTTTTAATTTATGGCTCCCTGGACTGCGCTCCGTTACACTTACATTATCTCTCCATAAGGTAAAATTAAAAAATGCTTATTATTGATGCACACCTCGATCTATCCATGAATGCGTTACAAGGCAACCGAGATTTGCTGAGTTCCGCCTATACAATTCGCACCCAAGAAGTAAGGCTACCCGGCAAAGGGCAAGGAACCGTGGCTTTCCCAGAGATGCGTCAGGGGCGGATCGCTCTGAGTTTCGTCACGCTGTTTGCCCGTTCAACCGGTAGACCGGCCCCACATTTCGATTTTGCTGCACCTGTCCAAGCCTACGGCATCGCCCAAGGGCAATTGGCTTATTATCATGCTTTGGAAGAAACAGGACACGTCCGTATTATTACGGGTCAAGAAAACTTGGACGATCATATCAACGACTGGCAGAATTGGGAGAGCGAGACAGCCGACCCCGATAACACGCCTCCGTTGGGATTCGTAATTAGTATGGAGGGAGCTGATCCGATTCTGCAGCCAGAGCAATTAGAGACTTGGGTCAATGGTGGGTTGCGCTTGATCGGACTGACACACTACGGGCCCGGACGCTACGCCGGGGGAACAGGAACAGAAATCGGATTAACCGAACTCGGGCCGCCACTGTTGGCTGAAATGGAACGGTTAGGCGTTATCCTCGACCTCACCCATTCCTCAGATCAAGCGTTCTGGCAGTCGTTAGACCACTACAACGGCTTAGTTCTCGCCAGTCATAATAACTGCCGGGCACTGGTACCGCATCAACGTCAGTTCAGCGACGCACAATTACGTGCAATCTTTGAGCGAGATGGGGTTATCGGTGCTGCTTTTGACGCATGGATGCTCGAACCCGGCTGGATTACCGGCGAAACCCCGCATCACAAGGTCACCTTGAACAACGTCGTTGACCACATTGACTATGTCTGTCAGTTAGCAGGCAACACTCGGCACGCCGCTATCGGTACTGACTTAGACGGCGGTTACGGACGTGAGCAGTCGCCGAGCGATTTGGATACCATCGCCGATCTACAAAAGATACCAGGCTTATTAACGGATCGTGGCTATAACGACGATGACATCACCGCTATCATGCACGGCAACTGGCTCCGATTCTTACACGACGCATGGGATTAGTTAATATCGGAGGAGAATATGCGAGAGCAGAACGATACATCGCGAAATCACAATAGTGAACCTACTGTAGTAACGACTGCCCTTAAACCGATGCGATTTGGGGATATTCTGGATACGACATTTAGTCTCTATCGGAAACATTTTTTATTATTCTTAGGGCTTGTCGCTTTTGCTATCCTCTCACAACTCGCATTACATCTTTGGGTTGATTTTTCTGAGTTTTTCTCTCACCGTTCTCGCCTATTGGGAATAGCAGCACTCCTAATTGCAATTACACTTTTCATTATCGGTATAGGTGGAATAGTTATCGGTAGTGGTGCAACCTATCTCGGTGAAAACATTACAATTCGTTCAGCTTTGCAACGAACAATGGATAGGTTTTGGCCGCTGTTAAGTTGTTTTCTGCTTTGGTTGTTAGTTGTAACGGTTTTGACAATTACGATCATCGGTATACCCTTTGCAATCTATTTTGCGGTGCGTTGGGGATTTTTCATTCAAACAATCCTGTTTGAAAAGCCTGTCATAACCATCGCTCTCGGACGGAGTGGTGAACTCGTCAAGCCGATGTGGTGGCGCGTGTTTGGAATGCTACTCGCAATCCTTTTGTTGAGTACCATAGTTCACGCAATAATCGAAATTTCCATCGGATTCATACTGATTGCAACAAACCTTGTTAATGAAGTAGATTTCATTGACATTCTTGAATGGGGGCTATTCGGAGGATCTTTTGAAGGCGTTACACCATTTTTTTACGCGATTTCGATTGTTATACACCTTGCGGTCTATGCGATTTCATTTCCAATTTGGGTTATCGGTATCACCCTTCTTTACTTTAACCAGCGCATCCGGATAGAGGGTTTTGATATTGAGATGCAGGTCCCGCCACCTAACACTGTTGAAAGTGATTTAGGTTGATTTGTTGGCAACATTCCAGTTTATCTGGTCAGAGCCATTCAATTGTCACATAACTCCGATTTTTTCGTACACATCTCTTCACGGTAGGAGCGAGTGTTTTTGCTTGGGTATTTCTTGTCGCTCGCGATCCCTCCGCAAAAATGCCTGAAAAACCGAAAACTGAATGGCTCTGTTATCTGGTGGTATTCAATTCAATTCTATGTTATAATTATCAGAAATACAAAATATTTACTATTGTCTGCCTCTCTTTTTTCAAACACGAGGAGGATTACAATGCCGTATCCGAATTATACACCGGAATCCGTCACCGCTCGCGGCGAAGAAATCTATCAGCAACAGATACGACACAAAGTTGAATCAGAGCACAAAGGCAAGTTCTTGGTGCTTGATATTGAAACCGGAGACTATGAAATTGACGCTGAAGATTTGGAAGCGACGATGCGTCTGCTTGCCAAGCACCCTGAAGCTGTTACCTACGGTCTTCGGATTGGATACCCAGCTGCTTACGGCATCGGCTTTAACTTTACGGCATACACAAAATGATTATTGGAAAAATTAGAGCCGATCAGGAAGCTGTCATTGAATTGGAGATCGTTGGATTAAATCACAGCGAAAAGGTTGAGGTGGTCATTGATACTGGTTTCACAGGTTTTTTAATGCTGCCATCAGATTTGATTAAACGTCTCGGACTTCAACTGATCGGTAACCGTCGTGCAATTCTGGGTGATGGAAGTCCAGTTAGTTTTGATCTGTATCTTGCCAAAGTCGTATGGCACAGCAGAATACGTCATGTTCCTGCCCTTGGAGCGAAACATGACGGCGCGCTACTCGGTATGTCGATGCTTTCTGGGAGTCGTGCAGTATTAGAGGTTGTACCGAATGGTGCCGTAACAATTGCCCCTTTGGCGTAAACTCAAAATTTCATAAGGGATAACTTATGCAAGTCAATATTCAAAACAAAAATTTCACACTTTTAGAAATCCAAGGAAAAGTCATTGGACAAGATGCGCTCGTACTCAAAACCATGCTTGAGGAACATATTCAAGAACTTGAAGCACAAGGTGGAACACCTACACTAATTTTTGACATGTCGAAAGCCCAGTCAATGGATAGCGCAGGCTTAGGTGTGCTTATCACCACCAGCACCCAGATCCGTCAAAATGGCGGACAGACGATGCTCGTTAACGTCAATAAAGGTATCAAACGCATGATGATCCGGACAAATCTGACATCACTTTTCGACTTTCCGAAGAACCTCACAGAGGCAATAACCAGCACTTTGTAATTTTTTTCGCGGCGATGTCTATTCCTGATACCCCGTTCTATCCGTGTTCCCACCATACTTCAGCGCGTAAATCAGAAGGTTTGACATGAACCGATAGACATCCGTGGAACGCCGAAGCCGTAACATCGTGCGGCTCTCGATCTCTGCGGTTTCCATCGCACACATATAATCTTTGCGATTGTAAACTACCGCCAACCGGTTGTCGATGCTAATCCCTTTCTGAAAACGGAATTGCGTCGGTTGTGCGTTGTTCTCATTCCCCCAGAATACATCACCCCCGGTCGGTGGTTTCGGCAAGTGGTAATGGATACTATAGATTTCATGGTCATGCGGTAAAATTTCAAGCGGGTATTCTGGAAAAATTTGCCTGAGTTCATCAGCGACAATATGTGCGAAAAGCCCGTTGAAACCGCAGTCATCGAAAAACAGCATACCGCCCTTTTCAAGGATATATTTCCGAAGTGCGACGCGTTCTTCCGGCGTGAAACCTGTCTGCAGTGGACCGCCTTTTGCAAGCTGACGACTTACAGTAATATCTTTATCATGCCCTGTCATAATAATAAGCGGTGCATCCAGAATCTGAGGATCGGTGAGCCGTAGGGCACCACCTGCGAAAGTCATATCCGCGCGAATCGGGGTGTGCGTCTCTAACCATTTGATGAGTGAGGGGATCGCCGTTGGGTCCTGCCACCAATCCGAAAGAGAGTGTTTCAGACGAATCAATCGAATGATTCCCCGAATCTCGTCACCTGTCCCTTCAAGGATACCCCCCAATTTTTCTTTCGGCATTTTTACAAAATTTCGCAATGTTATATCAGGCGCATCGCTTAACTCGCTTGTCGGCAGGGCACCATCAAGGAATTCTGTGAACCCAGTGTCGGCTGTTCCTCTGCTTTGGACGGTAGGCGGTGTAGTTCTTTTGATTATGGGCGCACCACCGCCAGCGGCAACAGACGCATGTGCCGATGAAGTGTTCGGTGTCTCAACATTAGACAGGGTAGGGATATCCGCGACTTCCACAGGATCCAGCGCATCCTCAAATCGTGGTACTTGTCGGACGGGCGCTGTCTGCTCTTTCGGAAGCTGCCGTATATGCGATACCTGCGTCGGCGTGCGAGGTGTAGAAGTCTCTGTTGTGAGTAGAGGGTTAACAGCGACAGTTCGGTGGGTCGGGCGGATTTCTGTCTCTATTTTCGTGGGATTGAGTTTGACGAGTGTAGCTTCAAACGCATCATTATCTAACGCTCTCTGTTCAGATAACAACAATGCCACGATTAGGACAAAGAGTAGATGTAATCCAACTGAGGCAATAACTGCGTGAAAACGTCTCTGTCTCATTTTTTATTTAGAGATGTCGCTGAATTTGCTGGTAACTCTGCGCATCTAACTCCCGATAGTCCGGAATATCGTACCGATTCCCACGTACATCCGTCACAAAAAGTCGTGCGGGTGGTACCTGTTTGATGTTCTGATTCAGCCCACGCACCGAGAACGTTATACGTCCGCGTTCCGTTTCAACTTCCCATTCATGAATCCCGAATTGTTCCTTCACGCGATGAATCTTCTGAATCCTCGGTGTGAAATACCGCTTATCCAGTTCCTCTCGTAAAATTTTCAGACTTTCCGGGGCGAGGTCCGATGGATTCACAACGATGCCGATTTCAGTATCCTCGTCGGCTGCGAGCGAAATATATTCGTCAGGATTGCTGAGCGGCATGAGCCGCCGTACCACTACGCGCAGATGACAAACCTCACCTCGAATTTCGAGCCGTGCCGTGCCTACTTCAGAACGCGTAAATATCAGTTTGGCCGTATCCAAATAACACGGCGTAAAGTCATCTGATTCAGACAACTCCGGTTTTGTCGTGTCCTCTGGGATAAGTGTTTCCTGTTTCTCAATATTTTCGTTTGGCATGTTTACCTCTCTACGGCTTGGGCTTGGGCACGGACATTGGCGGCTTCCCTTTGCGTCTCTACAAGTTTGTAATAGATACCCTTTTCCGCCATGAGTTCCTCGTGAGAACCGCATTCAACGCCTTTCCCCTTTTCAATGACGAAAAGCCGATCCGCATTTCGCAGCGTTGAAAGTCGGTGGGCAATCGCAAACGTCGTCCGGTTCTGCACGAGCCTATCAATCGCTTGCTGAATCTTTCTCTCGGTTTCCACGTCTACAGATGACGTGGCTTCGTCGAGAATCAGGATACGTGGGTTGTGCAGAATCGCACGCGCAATAGAAATACGTTGCCGCTCGCCACCCGATAAACTGCCACCCCGTTCACCGACTGCCGTATCATAGCCATCAGGGAACTTGACGATAAACTCGTGGGCGTTTGCTGCCTTCGCTGCAGCGATAATATCCGCCATAGCGGCATCCGGATGCGCGTATGCAATGTTTTCTGCTATAGTCCCGCTAAACAGATACGGCTCCTGTAGCACCACACCAATCTGTCGACGCAAATCCTTGAGGTCAATTCGCTTAATATCTTCACCATCAATTTCTAAACGTCCAGAGTCCGGTGTATAGAACCGGCAGATGAGATTAATCAGCGTCGACTTCCCCGCACCAGAATGACCGACAAGTCCGATCATCTCTCCCGGTTGAACATGAAGATTAATATCCTTTAATACCGGTTTATGTGACTCGTAACCGAAGGTCATATTGTGAAATTTAACCTCTCCAGTGATAGTCGGCATCGCTTTAAGGCTACCATCGTTCAACTGTTCCGGTTGCGAATCTATGACTTCAAACAAACGTTCCGCCGCTGTCATTGAGCGCGAAGCCCAATTGATAAGCGGACTCACATACCGCAACGGTTCATAGAACATAGCGAGGTAACCGAGAAAAGCGAACAAGGTGCCGAGCTTCATCGACTCGGGCCCGGCGAGTACATCAAGTCCACCGACATACCAAACGATGAGGGTACCGAACTGGACAGCAAACATCAAAGGCGGGTAATAAGTTGCCCAGATCATTTCAGCGTGGGTCTCATAGTCCCGGGCATCGAGATTCGCACGCCCAAAACGTTTGACTTCGTCTTTCTGTTGCCCAAAGGCGCGGACAACCCGAATACCTGACACGGAATCATTGACAACATCGAACAGCTTTGAACGGCGCCGATAGGCACGGTGCCAAAGGCTTCGCACTTTCTTCCAGAACCAACCGGCCCCCAAGACAATTAGCGGAATTGGAATTAAGATAAAGCATGCCAGTTTCCAGTTCATCCAGAAAAGCATGCTGCCAATCCCGAAGAAGAGAAAGAGTTGCACACTGAGAAACGACAGACCTTCTAACATGAAATCTTGAAGTCTTTCACTGTCCTCGGTAATGTGTGAGATAACCGTTCCAGTTGTGCGTTTGTCGAAAAATCGGATGGACAGGTTATGAAGATGCTGGTAGACATGTGCCCGGATATTTGAAGCGATGCGGAACGTCAACCAAGCCCCCAAACGTTGTTGGAAAATTGAAAAAATTGTCCTGATAACCAATATAGCTAAAAGCATACCTACTGCCACGGATAAAGCGATAGTGAGCGGTTGAATACCCCTGAATATTTCACCCAACCACGTCTCTGATGCTTCTGGCACGGCGTTAGGGGCTTCGCTCAACATCAAGATATCATCAACAAGGATGCGTGTGAAATACGGAGGCATTAATGTAAGGAGTGTTCCAACGATAAGGAATATAATATAGAGGATTGCCCTACCACGATACGGGCGTATGTAGGTCAAAATCCGTAGCATCACCTTGTGTTTCTTCGTGCATGCCGGACAAGGCGAAAACTCGTCTGGTAGTAGGAGTCCGCAATTTTTACAGGAATGATCCTCCGGCTTATAATCCCAAATCGGTGCTTCATCACGTTTACCGGTTCGGAACTCAATCTCGTCACCGATGAATCGCGCAACGAACCCGAATTTCGCCGCGCACCCGTTGGAATATCGGATAAGGTCTACTGTCCCTTCTTGCGTTTCTAACACTAAGAGACCAGCATCTACCACGACTTCAGCACGGATACCCAATACACTTTTATAAGGGATATAGTGAAGCACATTGCCTTCGCCGGTTACAGTAAATATCGCCGCGTCTGTCAATATGAACCACTCTTCGCCGTAACTGCCCGATGAGCTTATATCGCTTTGAACTGCGAATCGGATATGTGCTATTGGTATATTCAGGCTTTGTAGTGTCTTTTCGAGTGAATCGGGCAGCGCGTCAAGCGTACCCGTTGGCGTCTCTGCAGTTGCCATGCCTTCTTTATTCTCCTGTCCTTACTTCCCGGGCGTGCGTTCGTCCGGATATTTCCAAAGGACTTTGCGATCAATAGACCTCCAACGCCTTGAATCAACGCGTTGGACCACATATATTTTCCGACCACATCTGCACCGTATATCGTGGACATGCCCATTTGAGCAGGTTTGTTGCTTAACAAAATCAATACTTTCTTGATGCACGCCGTAACCGTGCCTACATGAATAACAAACTAAGTACATCGTAAATACCCACACCTACTGCGTTTCCAATTAACATCCAATTGCTTTAACCCATTTTTCGCTGGACAATTCAGTTAAACAATATCTTTCAAACCACGATCGAATGTTTCTCCAAAACCGCATCGTTCAATTCAATACCGAGTCCCGGTTTCGTTGACGGAATGATGTACCCATCTTCCCACCGCAACGGCTCCTTGAGGATATCGGCATGGAAACCGTCCCATGTATGGATACCTTCCTGAATCAGGAAGTTCGGACTACAGACATCCAACTGAATATTCGCAGCTCCGCCAATGGGACCACCGTACAGGTGTGGTGCGATCTGCGCGTAGTGTGCCTCACCCATAGATGCAATCTTCTTCGCTTCAAGGATACCACCGGTGATCGTCAAATCCATCTGCAAAATAGAAGCCGCCTGTTGTTCCAGCAGATCCGCAAACTCATATTTCGTCAGCAACCGTTCGCCAGTCGCAATCGGGATACTCGTTGACTGCGCAACGCGTGCCATCTCCTTGATATTCTCTGGCGGTATCGGTTCCTCAAACCAGAGCGGATCGTACTGTTCAACGCGTTTCGCGAAACGGATTGCGCTGTTCGTGTTGAACTGTCCGTGTGTCCCAATCAAAATATCACATCTATCACCAACAGCATCCCGAATGCCTCGGATGACACTCTCTGCGTAATCAAGTGTCTCTAACCTATCAGCAGTGCCAGCATCAACCGGGTCAAACTTGACGGCGGTAAAGCCTTTCTCGACGTAAGAGAGCGCAAGTTCGCCGGTCTTTTCTGGAGAATCGCCGCGCCGCCATTGCAGGAGATACGAATAGGCGCGCAATTTCTCATGGAACATGCCGCCTAACAGGTTGTAAATCGGCTGATTCAACGCTTTCCCGACGATATCCCAACACGCCATCTCAATCGCACTCATCGCGGGTGTCGTCAGCGGACCGGAGTGCCGTACACAGGGACCTTCATAGAGCGTTGACCAGATTCTTTCAATCCGAAACGGATCCGCCCCAATCAAGAAACGCTCGCCCCAGTCTTTGATGAGTTCAACCACGACATGATTGAGTTGCGTATGATAGGTACATTCCCCTACGCCTTCGATGCCGTCATCAGTTATCAGTTTGACAAAAATCCAACGCCTTCCACCCCAGTGTGGTGGCGGTACATCAACAAGATACGTTTTCACATCAACAATCTTCATCAAATACCTCCTGTTTTATAGTGAAGCCCGTAAATAAGTGGACATCTTTGTAGCATAAACTTCC